>NZ_JARWKX010000001.1:0-515038 GCF_047445895.1 Rhizobium sp. BR 249
CGGCGGCCGGGCGCGCGTGCGCAGAGCGCTGTTCAATGCCGCCTTACCGGCGTCGCAGCGCTGGAACGAGGTGCTGGTGGCGCTCTACAGACGCCTCGTCGAAAAAGGTAAAGCCCACAGAACGGCCCTCATTGCATGTGTGCGCAAACTTATCATCTTCGCCAACACAGTCCTCAAACGCCAAACCCCGTGGGTAAAAAATCCCCCGCCGCAAAGGTCTTCAGCTTAATGGTTGCGCTTCTCCCCGCTCGCGGGGCGAAGGGACCAAGCCGCGACCTCTCCGTTCCTCGCAAGCCTCGCGGAGGGCACGTCCCCTCGCCCCGTTTACGGGGAGAGGGTTAGGGGCAGCCATGGCAGGGCGCCAGCGCCATACAACTTATTTGCGATGGATAAAATTCCTCTTGGTCTGCGTGCGTGCGCAAGCTGACATTTCGTCTCATCGGCAACGAACGATTCACCATTGTTGACAGCAAAAATCACGCTAGAATGCCCGTTATGGCGGCGTCTCCCCGGAGGAATAAGGAGACACTAGCCCTTGTTTCTGTCGAAAACCCTGGAGGAGCATCGATGGCAACTGAACGATGGAACAGCCCGGTTACGGTCGGTTTCGAAGGCGCGGATGCGCGAACGGTCAACGGGCCGTTCGATGCGCTGAAATGCCTGGCGGATCTCTGGCCGAGTTCGCGCGGGCTTCGTTACATCAAGGCCCGCAGCACCTGCCGGGCGGCACTCGATGGGCGCAAGAGCGTGGAAGAGGCGAGAGCCGAATTCCTGGCGGCGGCCGAAGAGGCGAAGCTGAAGCTGCATTAGTGGCTTGATGAAATTCCGGCTCCTTGCCAATGGTGCGTGCCGGAACGATACGATGCGTTGATTTTCACTTAACCCTGCATCGAAGTTGTGCCGGGTTTTGGCGCAAGAGGCGTTGCGTCCGGTGCAATGGCTTCAATAGAAGACGTCCAGCCATCATGATGATGGTCAGAGGCTCGTTACCTCTGCGGGAACGCAGGCGAGCCTCGTCCGAGCAGGCCCATATGCTCAGCAGGCCGAGCCGCCCTCACTCTCCACCTCGACATAACCGACACCGATGATCGTACCGTCCGCCGTGCGGATGAAAGATGGGAGATAGTGAGGCTCTACCGGCTCACAGGCGGCCGTGCCGGTATAGTCGTTGAGGGCGATCTGGTCCTTCGGCAAGGCCGAATAGTCCGTGCCGGCCGTTTCCAGCGAGGCGTAGGCGGAGCCGGCAAAGACGCCGCAACCCAATATCAGGGTCGTTG
This sequence comes from Rhizobium sp. BR 249, assembly GCF_047445895.1. Lineage (NCBI taxonomy): Bacteria > Pseudomonadati > Pseudomonadota > Alphaproteobacteria > Hyphomicrobiales > Rhizobiaceae > Rhizobium > Rhizobium sp. BR 249. The sequence continues at coordinate 1,278 of NZ_JARWKX010000001.1, forward strand.
CCCAGAGGCGAAGAAGCAACTGCATGTTGGTCTCCCGCGTTTCGATCCGGCATGTCAACACCCCAGGCGGCGTTTTGGTTCCCTTCTCCGGCGGGGATGCGCGAGCGATATCGCCGCAGACAGCGATGCTGCGGCCCTTGGCGGGAGCCGCGGCAGCTTCCATATTTGTAGCAATCGAAGAGGGATGACGACGATGAAAGCGCTTCTGCCCGCCCGATTCTCTGGGGCATTGTTTGCCGGAGCATTGCTGGCCGGCTGCTCCTCGGCCGATACGCCGCCGCTCGAACCCATTCCGGGCAGCATCACCTATGGCGGCCAGCCGCGGACGAAGCTCACCAAGTCGCCGGTCGGTAGCGCCGTCCATCACCAATTCTACAACGGGACGGGCCAGCGGGTAGAGGAAACCTATATCCTCCAGCCTGATCGCAGCCTGAAACTGGTGCGGCGCGTGATCGGCCCGGATTTCCCCGATTGAGGTCGTCGCGCCGCTTGACAGAGGCGGCAATCGCGAACATTCAAGGAACATCTAATCTTTCCCCAGTGATTCTGCGGGAGCCCGACCGGACGGCTGGATGTACCTCGAAAAGCTCAATCCCCAGCAGCGCATGGCCGTGGAACACGGCACGCTCACCGACGGCATCCATATTGCCGGGCCGCTGCTGGTCATCGCCGGCGCAGGCTCCGGCAAGACGAATACGCTGGCGCATCGGGTCGCCCATCTGATCGTCAAGGGCGCCGATCCCCGTCGCATCCTGCTGATGACCTTCTCGCGCCGGGCGGCGGCCGAGATGGCGCGGCGCGTCGAGCGCATCTGCCGCGACGTGCTGGGTTCGAATGCCGGCGTCATGGCGGATGCGTTATCCTGGTCCGGCACCTTTCACGGCATCGGCGCGCGGCTGCTGCGCGATTATGCGCAACAGATTGGCCTAGATGCCGATTTCACCATCCACGATCGCGAAGACAGCGCCGACCTGATGAACCTCATCCGGCACGACCTCGGCTTCTCGAAGACGGAAAGCCGCTTTCCGGCCAAAGGCACCTGCCTTGCCATCTATTCCAGGGCGGTGAATTCGGAAACGGCGCTCGACCTCGTGCTGCGCGACGCTTTTCCCTGGTGCGCGGCCTGGGAGAAACAGCTGCGCGAGCTTTTCGCTAGATATGTCGAGGCGAAGCAGGCTCAGAACGTGCTCGATTACGACGACCTGCTGCTCTACTGGGCGCAGATGGTCGGCGAGAGCGTAATCGCCGAGGACATCGGCAGCCGTTTCGACCATGTGCTCGTCGACGAATATCAGGATACGAACCGGCTGCAGGCCTCGATTCTGCTGGCGCTGAAACCGGAGGGCCGGGGCTTGACCGTCGTCGGCGACGACGCGCAGTCGATCTATTCCTTCCGTGCCGCGACGGTGCGCAATATCCTCGATTTTCCCGCCGCCTTCAGCCCGGCGGCCAATATCGTCACGCTCGACCGCAACTACCGCTCGACGCAGCCGATCCTGGCGGCGGCCAACGCCGTCATCGATCTCGCCTCGGAGCGCTTCACCAAAAACCTCTGGACCGAGCGGCAATCATCCGAGCGGCCGCGCCTCGTCACCGTGCGGGATGAAGCCGAGCAGGCGCGCTATGTCGCCGACAAGGTGCTCGACAATCGCGAGGAAGGCCTCAAGCTGAAGCAGCAGGCCGTGCTGTTCCGCGCCTCCCATCACAGCGGGCCGCTGGAGGTCGAATTGACCCGGCGCAACATTCCCTTCGTCAAGTTCGGCGGGTTGAAATTTCTCGACAGCGCGCATGTCAAGGACATGCTGGCCGCCCTTCGTTTCGCGCAGAACCCGCGCGACAGGGTGGCGGGCTTCCGGCTGATGCAGATCCTGCCGGGCGTCGGGCCGTCGACGGCGCAGAAGGCGCTCGACCTGATGGCCGAGGATGCAAGCCCGCTGTCGGCTCTTGCCGCCATGCCGGCGCCGCCGCGCTCCGGCGAGGATTGGACCGCCTTCGTTTCGATGCTGCAGGAGATGAAATCCGGCAAGGCCGGCTGGCCGGCGGAAATCGAGCTGGCGCGGCAATGGTACGCGCCGCATCTGGAACGCCTTCACGAGGATGCTGCAACGCGGCAAGCCGATTTGTTGCAGCTCGAGCAGATCGCCGGCGGTTATGCCTCGCGTGAGCGTTTCCTTACCGAACTCACGCTCGATCCACCGGATGCGACGAGCGATCAGGCGGGCGTGCCGCTGCTCGACGAGGACTATCTCATCCTTTCCACAATCCATTCGGCCAAGGGCCAGGAATGGACCAGGGTCTTCATGCTGAATGTCGTCGACGGCTGCATTCCGAACGATCTCGCCGTCGGCACCACTGCTGAAATCGAGGAGGAACGCCGCCTGCTCTATGTCGCGATGACGCGGGCGAGAGATGGGCTCGATCTCGTGGTGCCACAACGTTTCTTCACCTACGGGCAGAACGCCCAGGGCGACCGGCACGTCTATGCCTCGCGCAGCCGCTTCATCCCGGCGACGCTGCTTCAGTTCTTCGAGGCCTGCAGTTGGCCGCAGGTGAAATCGGAATCCGCCGCTCAGGCGCAGGCGCGGCAGGTGCGCATCGATGTCGGCGCCCGCATGCGTGGGATGTGGCGATAAAGCGCGCCGCATGGAATCCGATCCATGCAGCGCGCTTTGGTTCGGCCTGAGTTGACAGGCGCTCAATAGTCCCAGAAGACCGGCACCCAACGGAAGACTTCGCCGTCGACCGCCACCCGGCCGACGGAGGGGAACGGCAGGTGAGTGGCCACCAGCTGTTCACCGGTCGCCGCCAGCTCCCGCAAAAGATCGAGGCGAACGCGAGCCGCTTCCTCGGGATAGTGTTCGAAACCATTGTACCAGTCGGGGTGCTCGAACCCGACCGCAAAAATGGCATCGCCGGCGAAGGTCAGCTTGTCGCCGCCGGATGCCAGACGAACCACGCTATGCCCGGGAGTGTGGCCGCCGGTGCGTTGGGCAACCACCCCTGGCGCCACCTCGGACCGCTCGTCGAACAGCCTGAGATGGCTGCCGTACTCGCTCAGGAACCGCTTTGCAGTCGCCCGAAGCGCATCCGGGAAGCCCGGCGGCATCGAGACGTGGCTGAAATCGGGAGCTTCCCAGAATTTCGCCTCGGCCGCTGCCACATGAATCCTGAGGTCCGGACGCAGCCGGTCCTTCACCCCATCGACCAGCAACCCGCCAATGTGGTCCATGTGCAGGTGGGTCAGCACCACGTCGGTCACCGAACCAAGATCGATGCCGGCAGCCTCCAGCCGCCTGACCAGCTGCCCGGCCCGCGGCAGGTTCAAGTCCGGGTCCAACCCCAGTCCGGCATCGATGAGGATGGTCTGCCCGCCGCTGCGTACGAGGACGACGTTCAGCGCCCAGTCCAAAGCGTCCTGCGGCAGGAACATGTCGTCGAGCCACACCGCCCGGTCGGCCGCGTCGACATTGTGCCCCAGCATCGCGGTCGGGAGCGGCAGCACTCCGTCGCTGATGATCAGAACCTCGATATCGCCGATCCGCACCGCGTAGCGCGACGGAACCAATTCGTCGGGCTGCGGCCTGCCGGGCTGTTGGATGCTGCTTGTCTCCTGCTGACCAGTCGTACGAGGTCTTGCTTCTGCCTGTGACATGATGCGCTCCTGTTTTGCGTGATCGAGAGGTGTCGGTTACGGGTCACCTCGCCGACACTATGTCGGAGCGTGTTTGGCGGTCGATCGGATCAAGGGAGAGGAAAGGCTAGGCTTTAGGACAGGGCAGCCTATGGTTTCAGCGGGGCGCAGCAGAGATTTGGTGGCGAAGCGGCTGACATGAGGACGCAGGCGCCCTCGCCCGCCGGGCAGTCCCTGCATGCGTCGATGGAGAAGGGCTACGGCATCAAAGAGAAAGCGGCGGCTCGGCCGGTTTCAGGAAGCGCTCGACCGTTGCCGCCTCCACGGCCTCGACTGACGCCGGCGACCATTTCGGATTGCGGTCCTTGTCGATGACGGCGGCGCGGATGCCCTCGAAGAAATCAGGATTATCCAGCATATGCAGGCAGGCGCCGAGTTCGCGGCCGAGACATTCGGCAAGCGAAGCGCTGCGCCGGCCGGCTCTCAGCAGGTGGAGAGCGAGCTTCAGGCTGGTCGGCGAGCGCGTCAGCAGCACGCGCCGCGTCTCGCCGGCGAATTCATCCTTCTCCCCGGAAAGCGCCGAGAGGATCTCCTCGACAGTGTCGAAACGGAAGGCGCGATCGATCGTCGCCGCGTTGCGCTGCACCCGCCCTTCTGCCGGAGGCTCGGAAAACCTCCGCAAGACGGCGTCGACATCGCCTGACGCACTGCCGAGCGGCAAGGCCGACAGGACATCGATCACTTCTCCAAGCCGCGACGAGGCGATCTGGAGGTCGGCAAGCCCAGCGTGGATCGCGTCGGCCGCGCCGACATCGAGCCCGGTCAGGCCGAGCCATGTTCCGATCTCGCCGGGGGCGCGGGGCAGCAGCCAGGTGGCGCCGATATCGGGGAGGTAGCCGATGCCGGTCTCGGGCATGGCAAGGCGCGTGCGCTCGGTGACGATGCGGTGGCGGCCGTGCGACGACAGGCCGACGCCGCCGCCCATGGTGATGCCGTCCATCAGCGCGACATAGGGCTTCGGATAGTGGGCGATCATGTGATTGAGGCGGAATTCCTCGCGCCAGAAGGTTCCTGCTAGCCCGTCGCCCGCACGGGCGCTCTCATGCAGGGCGCGGATATCGCCGCCGGCGCAGAAGCCGCGCTCGCCCTCACCGGTCATCACGACGCTCGCCACCGTGGTGTCACCGGCAAAAGCCTCGAGGGCTTCGGTGATCGTCCGGATCATCGGCAGCGTCAGGCTGTTCAGCGCGCGCGGCCGGTTGAGCCGAATGATGCCGGCGGTGCCCCGCCGCTCGATGATGACTTCGCCGTCCTGCATTCCTCGCCTCCCCTGTTGGAGCCTTTTCTGGTCAGATTGAAGCACTCTGACCAGGAAAGGCTCGAGACTAGGAATAGACGAGGATGAAACATCGCTCCAGTCGATTTGCGTCCGGCGGCGACCGATTGTCAGGCGGAAAGCGAATTGCGGGCGGAAGCGGCGCCGTCGCATCTGGCGGCGTATTCGATGGCAAGTTCCAGCGGCAGCGGCCGCGAGAAATAATAGCCCTGCGCCAGCCGAACACCCATCGCCTTCAACCCCTCAGCGATCGTTTCGCTTTCGACGCCTTCGGCGACGGAGGCGATGCCGAGATTCTGGCAGAGATTGGCGACCGAGCGGGTAATGTTCATGCAGCGGGCGTCGCGATCGAAATTCATCACGAAGCTCTTGTCGATCTTCAGCTTGTCGAAGGCAAGACGATGGATATGGCTGAGGCTCGAAAAGCCAGTGCCGAAATCGTCGAGCGCGATCGCGATGCCGGCGGCGCGCAGCATTGAAATCACCCGGTCGGCAGCATCGAAATCGGAAAGCAGCGCCGTTTCGGTAATCTCGAATTCGATGCGCTTCGGGTCGATGCCGGAGCGGGTGATCATGGCAAGCAGAGCCATCGACGTCTCGTGGTCGCAGATGTCGCGCGCCGAGAGGTTGAACGATAGCTTGAGATGTCTCGGCATGATCGCCAGCGCTTCGAGCGCCTGGGCAAAGAGGATGCGCGTCATCCTTCCGATGACGGCGGTGCGCTCGGCCGCGGGAATGAAGGCTTCCGGGCTGATGCGGCCGAAACGGGCGCTGTCCCAGCGGGCGAGCGCCTCGTAACCGACGACGCGGCCGCTCTTCAAGTCGACGATCGGCTGATAATCGAGTTTCAATTCCCGGGCAAAGTCGCCCGCCTGCAGCTCGAGTTCGATCAGGTAGCGCTGGGTCAGAATCTTTTCGTGGTCGGCCGAGAAGAATTCGACGCCGCTGCTGCGCTTGCTCTTGACCTGATAGAGGGCGAAATCCGCCTTCTCGTACAGATCCTCGGCAGTGTATGTCCCGGCATCGGGATAGACGATGCCGCAGGAGCCGAAGACGCGCACTGACCCGTCGGGGATCTCGTAGGGATCGCGGACGGATGCGCAAAGCGCCTGGCCGAGATCGGCGATCGCCTGTCGCGTCATCGAGCAGGGGAAGATGATGCCGAACTCATCGCCGCCGAGGCGGGAAACGATGCCCTCTTCGCCGACCAGCGCGGTGAAACGGCGGGCCGTCTCCTTGAGCACGAGATCGCCCGCGGCATGGCCGAAGACGTCGTTGACGGGTTTGAAGCCGTCGAGATCGATAATGCCGATGACCGGTGGCGTGGCCGGGTTCTTCTGCAACCGCATTTCCAGCGAGAGAAAGAAGCTGCGGCGATTGGCAAGCCCGGTCAGTTGGTCCTGCAGCGCATTGCGGCTGTTGACGAGGTTCAGCTCCTCGGCTTCCGCCTGTTTCTGCTTCAGCTCCTCGGTCAACTGCACCAGACCGACGAAATTCTGGAAATAGCTGTTGATCACCCTGAGGAAGGGCAGGATCAGGAAGAGACCGCTGACGGCGGTCGCCACGAAAACGGGATTGCCCGAAAACATGAAGGTGGCAATCATGGCCGAGAAGGTGATGACCGTGGTTATCGTCGCCGCCATCGGCAGATGCATCAGGCAAAAGATGCAGGAAATGCCCGTCACCACGAGGAAATAGGCGATCTGGCCCTGCTGGGAGGCATCGCCATACTGGTAGAGCGCGACGGCCCAGCCGCCGAAAGCGACGGTCAGGATGCCGGCGCCCGATATGGTGACCTTCATCAGCCGGTAGGCGCGCTCGGCGGATATGTCTTTCTTGCCCCTGATCTCCCACCAGAAGAGACGGAAGACGCAGACGATGCTGAGGCCGACCGGCATATAGAGCGAAAGCCAGAGCGGGGCGGATTCGAGATGGGTGATCGCCACTGCGAGAGCGTTGATGATCAGGAGGACATAAAGAATGGGAATCTGCGACGCCAAGGCCTGGAACTGCGCCGTCAGCAAGGTCGGATTGTCTTTCTGCAGCTGCAGCGCAGCCAGGAAGTTCTTCATGTTCTCTTTTCCGTCGGCAGAGCCAGCCAGAGAAAGCTTGCTGTTTCCTTGATCCTGCCGCTCAGAAGGAAGCGGCCGCAAGTGCCCGGTGAATGCTCTGAAGGTCGTCGACGTTCTTGTTCGACAGGAACAGTTCCCAATCGAGCGAGCTCTGGACGATGGTCTCAAGCGAATCGTAGTGCGGCCTCCAGTCGAGCACCTGCCTGGCGAGCGAAGCATCCGCCACGACGCTTGCCGAATCCCCAGCCCGGCGCGGCGCCATGTGGATCTTGAAGGAGTGGCCGTGCAGGCGAGTGACCATGTTCAGCACGTCGAGCACGGAATAGCCGCTGCCATAACCGCAATTGGCAACGAGCGGACCTTTCTCCCTGCGCAGGTGTTGCAGCGCTTTCAGATGCGCGTCGGCAAGATCGGTAACGTGGATATAGTCGCGCACGCCGGTGCCGTCATGGGTGGGATAGTCGATGCCGTAGACATGGACGCCGTCACGCTTGCCGAGTGCCGCTTCGCAGGCAACCTTGATGAGGTGCGTGGCGCCCGAGGTCGACTGGCCGGTACGGTGGTGCGGGTCGGCGCCGGCAACATTGAAATAGCGAAGGGCGACATAATTGAAGTCATAGGCGGCGGCGGCATCGCGCAGCATCAGCTCGGTCATCAGCTTGGACTGGCCGTATGGATTTTCCGGATAGAGGGGGGCGGTCTCCTTGACCGGCAGGTCCGTCTTCTGCTGACCGTAGACGGCGGCCGTCGAGGAGAAGACGAAGTTGCGGATGCCGGCCTTGATCGCGGAGCTCAGAAGCGCGCGGGTCTTGCCGGAGTTGTTGTCGTAATAGGAGAGCGGGTCGGCGACCGAGACCGGCACGACGGCGGAGCCGGCGAAATGGATGATCGCCTCGATGTCGTTTTCGATGAAGATCTTCTTCAGGATGTCGGGATCGGCAACGTCGCCGAGATAGAAACGCGCGGCCGGCGCCACCGCCCAGCGGAAGCCGGTGGAGAGGCAGTCGAGCACGACCACATCCTCGCCCGCGTCGAGCAACGACCAAACCATGTGACTGCCGATATATCCGGCCCCGCCCGTCACCAAAACCGCCATGTCCCGCATCCCTGCTTTCGTTTTATAGGCAGGGGGCATCAGGCGCCGGTTTTTCTTTCCAATCTTCTTATCGGAGCGCCGTTCGGGCGGCTTTGAACGGGTATGTTTGGAGTCGTGGTTAGAGCCCGATTTCAGGCTTTGCTACAGTTTTATCGATCGGGCGATTTCGGCACGAAATCGCCCGGAGCGCGCAATCTTAGAGTTTGGCGATATAGTCGCAGAGACGCTCGGCCGCGATTGCCACCTGGGCAGGATCGCGCAGGAAACAGGCGCGCAGGAAGAGCTCGCCGCCGGCGCCAAAGGCCGTCCCGGGAGCAAGGCCGACACCGGTCTTGTCGACAATGTCGATCGCAGCCTTGCGGCTGTCGGTGACGCCGTCGATCTTCAGGAAGGCATAAAGCGCACCGTCGGGCTTCAGCGTCTCGACGCGGTTGGTGGCAACAAGCGCATCGCAGAGAATATCGCGGGAGCGGCCCGCTTTGGCGATATTGGCACGCACGAAATCATCGCCGTGATCGAGGGCTGCGACGGCGCCCTTCTGCATGAATTGCGCCACACCCGACGTCGAATACTGGATGAGGTTTTCGAGCACCTGCCCGATCGCAGGCGGCGCGACGATCCAGCCGACGCGCCAGCCGGTCATCGACCAGTTCTTCGAGAAGGAATTGACGAAGATGATCTTGTCGTCAGGCTCCATCACGTCGAGGAAGGAGGGCGCACGGCCGCCGGCAAAGTAATAAAGCGCGTAGATTTCATCCGCCATGATCCAGAGATCATGTTTGCGGGCGAGCGCCAGGATGGCTTCGAGATCCTGCCTTGTTGCGGTCCAGCCCGTCGGGTTCGACGGCGTGTTGATGAAAAGGCCCCTGGTCTTTTCAGTGATCGCGGCCTCGATGCGGTTGAGATCGACCGCCCATTTGCCGCCTTCGAACTGCAGCTCGACGCCCACGGAGCGCGCGCCCGATATCTCGAGCGCGGCGGCGATATTCGGCCATGCGGGAGTGAGATAGACGAATTCGTCGCCCGGCGAGGTCAGCGTCTGCACGGCGATCTGGATCGCCTGCATGCCGGAACCGGTGACATAGAAATGCTCGACCGGCAGGCGGACGGCGAAATGCCTGTGGTAATAATCCGAAAGCGCCTGGCGAAGCGCCGGAATGCCGCGCTGCCAGGTGTAGAAGGTCTCACCGGCGGCCAGCGCGTCCATCGCCGCCCTGCTGATGAAATCAGGCGTCGGCAGATCGCCTTCCCCCACCCAGAGCGGCAACAGGCCTTCACGGCCACGGGCATAATTGACGACTTCGACGATCCCGCTTTCGGGCGCCGCCATGGCGCGCGGGCTGAGGCTGCTTACAATCGACATGCATATCTCCGGTTTCCGCCTTCATAGAGGATTTGCATCCGCAAATCCCATGATAACGAGTGATGGCATATCGATTTTCGTGATGAATGAGCCCGGCCGAAGCGGGCGGACTCAGGACTGGATCAGACCGTTGGGCGCTTGGCGAGAAGGTCGCGGATTTCCATCAGCAGCGCCACATCTGCCGGCGGCGGCGGAACCTCTTCCGGTGCGGTCTTTTCCTTGCGCTCGACCTGTTCGCGCAGCGTGTTCACGCCCTTGACCATCAGGAAGATGATCCAGGCGAGGATCAGGAAATTAATGAGGACGGTGATGAAATTGCCGTAGGCGAAAACGGCGCCCTGGGCGCGGGCGGCGGCGAGCGTCGGCGCGTTGACGGCCGAAGACAGCGGCAGGAAGTAATTCGAAAAATCGAAGCCGCCGAAGATGGCGCCGACAACAGGCATGATGATGTCGTCGACCAGCGATTTGACGATGCCGCCAAAGGCGCCGCCGATGATGACGCCGACTGCAAGATCCATGACATTGCCGCGGGCGATAAAGGCCTTAAACTCGTTGAGCATCCGATCCGTCTCCCTTCGATGCATTTCAAAGACATGCAACCGGTTTTATTAGCTACATCTTCATTGCAATTAATCAATCGGAAATCGCAATTGTCCGGCGAAGTCGCGGAGGTCTTGACTTAAGGCCTAGACGGCCGGGAATTCTCAACGCGCCTGAAATGACTTAAGCTGAGAGCGTTGCGGGAGGTCCCGGCGGCTTTTCCGCCGGCGGAGGGTCAATGCTTCCAGGCTGGGTCATATTCGCGTCTGCCTTCGGCTATCTGCTCCTGCTTTTCGCCGTGGCAAGCTATGGCGACCGCAAGAACCGCGGCCCAGGTGCGCTGGAAGGCGGATGGCCCGTCGTCTATGCGCTGAGCCTCGCGATCTACTGCACCTCCTGGACCTATTTCGGCAGCGTCGGGCTTGCCGCGCAGCGCGGCCTGGAATTCGCCGGCATCTATATCGGCCCCATCCTCGTCTTTACATTCGGCATGCCGCTGCTTCGCCGCATCATCGAGCTCGCCAAGGCGGAGAAACTCACCTCGGTCGCCGATTTCGTCGCCGCGCGCTACGGCAAGAACCCGACGGTCGCGACGATCGTCGCGCTGATCTCGCTGATCGGCACCATTCCCTATATCGCGCTGCAGCTGAAGGCGATTTCGAGCACCGTCGGCGCCATGGTCAACCCCTCCGATTACGGTATCGGCAGCGGCAATCTCTATTTCCTCGACCTGCCGCTCGCAGCCACCCTGGTGCTCGCCTGCTTCGCCATCATGTTCGGCACGCGGCATACGGACGCGACGGAACATCAGGACGGCCTCATCCTCGCCGTGTCGATGGAATCCGTGGTCAAGCTCGTCGCCTTCCTGACGGCCGGCATCTGCGTCATCTGGTTTCTCTTCGACGGCCCCACGGATCTCTGGCAGAAGACCGTCGAAAACGATCTGGTCATGTCGGCGCTCGCTTACCATACGCCGATCAGCCGCTGGATCACGCTGATCGTCCTGTCGGCCTTCGCAATCATCATGCTGCCTCGGCAGTTCCACGTAACCGTCGTGGAAAACCGGACGCCGAAACAGCTGAAGCTCGCTGGCTTCCTGTTTCCCACCTATCTCGTCGCCATCAATCTCTTCGTGCTGCCGGTGGCGATCGGCGGACTCCTGACCTTCGGCGGCGCCGGCAATGCCGATTTCTACATGCTGTCGCTGCCGCTGGCCGGCGAGATGCCGGTGGTGTCGCTGATCATCTTCATCGGCGGCTTCTCGGCTGCCACCGCGATGGTGATCGTCGATTCCGTGGCGCTGTCGATCATGGTGTCGAACGACATCATCATGCCGATTTTCCTCAGGCGCAAACTCGCCGGCCGCGCCGGCCAGCGCGACGATTTCGCCAAGAGCCTGCTCAACATCCGCCGCAGCGCCATCTTCGCCGTGCTGCTGTTCGGCTATGCCTATTACCGCTCGACCGACAGCACCGCGGGCCTTGCCTCTATCGGCCTTCTCTCCTTTGCCGCGATCGCGCAGATCGCGCCCGCGCTGTTCGGCGGGCTGATCTGGCGGCGGGCGAATGCGCGCGGCGCGATCCTCGGGCTGACCTCCGGCTTCGTCACCTGGATCTACCTGCTGTTTCTGCCCTCGCTCGGCGGCCCGGATTATTCGCATGTGGCAAGCGCCGTGCTCGGCTTCATCTTTCCCGGCTCGACGCTGTTCACCGCGCCCGACGCCGATCCGCTGGTCAACGCGACCGTGATGAGCCTGCTCGTCAACACCGCCTTCTTCGTCGTCGGTTCGCTCACGCGCAATGCCAAGCCGCTGGAGCGCATCCAGGCCGGCATCTTCGTCAAGCGGCATTCACGCTCGCAATTCGCCACGCGCGGCTGGAAGACCCGCATCAGCGTCGGCGACCTCAAGGCGGCGATCTCACGCTATCTCGGCGAAGAGCGGATGCAGCGCTCGTTCACGACCTACGAGCAGAGCTCCGGGCGCAAGCTGGAGGACGAGCAGCCGGCCGACATGGCGCTCATTCATTTCAGCGAACAGCTACTCGGCAGCGCCATCGGCTCCTCCTCGGCCCGCCTCGTGTTGTCCTTGATCCTGCAGAAGATCGAGGATGCTTCTTCCGACACCGCCTGGCTGCTCGACCAGGCAAGCGAGGCGCTGCAATATAACCAGGACATGCTGCAGACCGCGCTCTCGCAGATGGATCAGGGCATTGCGGTCTTCGACAGCTCCAACCGGCTGACGATCTGGAACCGGCGTTTCCGGCAATTGCTGGATCTGCCGGAAAGCGCCGGCCAGGTCGGCTTCCCGCTGTCGGATATCGTCACGACGCTCATCCAGCGCGGCGACATCGCGCCCGGCGATCTCAGCCATACGGTGCGGCATTTCCTGACGCTCGACAAACCCTTCTCGCTGGTGCTCGGCGGCGGCGAGCGGATCATCGAAGTGCGCTCCAACGCCATGCCTGACAAGGGCATCGTCGCAACCTTCACCGATATCACCCAGCGCGTAAACGCCGACCAGGCGCTGAAACAGGCGAATGAGACGCTGGAGCAGCGCGTCGCCGAACGTACGGCGGAGCTTACCCGCGTCAACCGCGAACTGGCCGAGGCGCGCGCGGCCGCAGACGAGGCAAACATCGGCAAGACACGCTTTTTCGCCGCCGCCGGCCACGACATCCTGCAGCCGCTCAACGCCGCCAGGCTCTATTCCTCAGCGCTGGTCGAGCGCATGGCGCAATCCGACAACAGCCCGATCGTGCGCAACATCGATTCCGCGCTGGAATCGGTCGAGACCATTCTCGGCGCTGTGCTCGATATTTCGAGGCTCGATACCGGCGCCATGCGGCCGCGGCTCGCCTCCGTCGCACTCTCCGACCTCCTGGAACGCATCGAGACCGATTTTGCGCCAATCGCGCGGGAAAAGCGGCTGAAGCTGGTGGTCATGCCGACCTCGCTGCGCGTCCGCTCCGACCCGAACCTTTTGCGCCGCCTGGTGCAGAACCTCGTTTCCAACGCCATCAAATACACGATCACCGGCAAGGTGCTGGTCGGCGCGCGGCGGCGCGGCAACCAGGTGATCATCCAGGTGATGGATTCCGGCATCGGCATTCCGCCATCGAAATTCCGCACGGTATTCAAGGAATTCGCGCGGCTGGACGAAGGCGCCAAGACCGCCTCCGGCCTCGGACTCGGGCTTTCGATCGTCGACCGCATCGCCCGCGTTCTCAACCATCCGGTCGACCTGCAATCGACCCATGGCAAGGGCACTGAATTTCGCATCACCATGCCTCTCGACATCTCGCGTCCGGCCGAGACTGCCGCGGCAATCGCCCCTGCCGACCGGCCGGGGCAGCCGCTCAAGGGGCTGCGCATCCTCTGCATCGACAACGAGCCGAAGATCCTCGAAGGCATGCGGCTTTTGATCAACGGCTGGGGCTGTGAGGTGGAAGCGCTGGATTGCCTTGCCGAAGCGATGGCCGTCGACGGCCGCAGCGGCCCGCCGGATCTCGTCATCGCCGATTATCATCTCGGCGACGGCACCGGCATTGCCGCGATCCTGCATCTGCGCCAGCAATTCGGCGCCGATATTCCCGCTTTGCTGGTTACGGCCGACCGCACGCCGGAGGTACGCAGCGAGGCGGAGCGACACGGCATCGCCGTTCAACACAAGCCGGTGCGGCCGGCGGCTCTGCGCGCCTTTATTACCCAGATTTCCGGCCTCAAACGAGCCGCTGCGGAATAGACGCCGAGCTCAGCCGGTCGCGCTGATGACGCGCGAGACGAGATCGCGCACGCGTGCGGAATCGGGCACGTCGCCGAACAGGATCCGGTACATGATCGGCGCTACCACCTGATCCATGACGAGATCGACATCAGGGAAGGTCTCGCCGCGGCCCTTCGCTCTCTCGGCGATGACGACGATCTGCTGACGGGTATATTCGCAGCATTTGCAGGCATTTTCGCCCGTCTGCGCCGCCAGCACGTCGCGGATCATTTCGCGGCCCGGCCCCGAAGACATTTCCTCGGCATATTGCTCCGCCCAGGCTTCGAGGTCGGCCTTGCCGCTGCCCGCATCGATCGGCTGCATGTCCGGCCGCAACCGCTCGACGGCGACGTCGGCCAGAAGCTCCTGCAGGTCACCCCAGCGGCGATAAATGGTCGACGGCGTCACCCCCGCCTTGGCGGCAATCAATGGGATCGTCACCTCGGCGCGGCTCATCTCGGCCAGGAGATCGCGCGCCGCCTTGTGCACCGACGCCTGAACCCGGGCGCTTCGTCCGCCCGGACGGAGATTTTCTTTCACTGCCATGCCTGCAATCCGACCTTCGTCCTGACTTCGATGATTCAAAATCTTTGACAGGAGCATAAACGCAAATAATTTGCCTTTACGATCCACCCGCCCTACATGGAGCTAACGCAACGGCTTAGCTTTAAGGGGCTTATATATGTTCGCCGCAGCCAAATCCACAGAGAATGCGCCGCGCCCCTCGATCGGTTTCCATGCGCTGACGCTTGCTACCTTCTTCGGCGCCTCCGCGGCGCCGACGCCGCTCTACCGGATCTATCAGGAGAACTTCTCCGTCTCGCCTGTACTGATCACCGTCATCTTCGCCGTCTATGCCTTCGCGTTGCTGGCGGCGCTGCTGATCGCCGGCTCGATCTCGGATCACCTCGGCCGGCGGCCGGTGATCTTTACCGCCCTCGTGCTCGAAATCGTCGCCATGGGCCTCTTCGTGGTCGCGAGCGGTCCCGGCTGGCTGATCGCGGCGCGGATCGTGCAGGGTATTGCGACCGGGATCGCCGGAGCATCGCTTGGCGCGGCGCTCGTCGATGTCGACCGGGCGAAGGGGCAGATCGTCAATTCGATCGCGCCGCTCTGCGGCATGGCGGTGGGCGCGGTCGGCACCAGCGCGCTGATCCAATACGGCCCCTTCCCGATGCATCTCGTCTACGCGCTGCTGCTCGCCGCCTTCGCGCTGCAGGCGGCGGCGATCTGGCTGACGCGCGAGACCGGCGGCAAGCGGCCGGGTGCGCTCGGCTCGCTGGTGCCGCGGGTTTCCGTTCCGCCGCAGGCGAAACGGCCGCTCTCGCTGATAACACCGATCAACATCGCCAACTGGACGCTCGCCGGCTTTTATCTTTCGCTGGTCCCCTCATTGGTCGCCGGCACGACCGGCAGCACCGCGCCGCTGACGGGCGGGGCCGTCGTGACGGCGCTGATGGTGAGCGGGGCGATCACCGTCTATGCCAGGCGCGGCAAATCGGCCTCGGCCAATCTCGCCTTCGGCGTCTCGGCGAAAACGCTCGGCATCCTGACGGTCGTTGCCGGCGTGCATCTTGCCAATGTGCCGCTGCTGCTGATCGGCACGATCTTTACCGGCGCCGGTTTCGGCACCAATTTCCTCGGCTCGATCGGCACCATCATGCCGCTCGCCAAGGCGGACGAACGGGCCGGGCTGCTGTCGGCCTTCTACGTGCAGAGCTACCTCGCCTTCAGCCTGCCGGCGATCCTTGCCGGGTTCCTAGCGAAATCCGCCGGTTACCAGGTGACGACGGATATTTATGCGACGGCGATGCTGCTGTTGCTGGGTATCGGCCTGATCAGCATCCGCACCGGCCGGCGCAAGGCGGCGGAGAATGCTGCCTGACATCCAAGGAGTTCAGGGCTGGAGATCGAGCGGTGCGCGGCCGCTGCCATCCATGGCGAAGGGCACAGCGCCTTGGCCCGCATCATCAGCATGGCGATGGTCGCCTCATCCTCTTGCCTGGCATTCGCTTCATCTTTCACGGCCGCTCTCCTTCTGCGTTATGGATGGAGGACGAGCGGCAGGAGGACGATCCGACAATGATGCGTTTCCGTCTGGCAATCCGGACACAAACCGCTAAGTAATTTGGTGGAATTGCTTCAGAGATAACTCACCACCTCAGGCTCGTTCCACCAGGCATCATGCCTGCCGTCGTAGTAGCGCACCGGCAGCGCCGCCAGTTCCTCGGGCGTGATGTCGTCGAGGCAGCCGATGTTGATCGAGACATAAGCGCCGCCGATCGCCTCGACATAACCGTCACCATAGGCGGGTACGCCGCAGGTGCGGCAGAAGCGATGATGACCGCTTCTGGTGTTGAACTGATAATCGGCCATCACAGCCTCGTCGCACATCAGCCGAAAATCCGCGGGCTTGACGTTGGCGCCCCAATAACGCCGCTTGGCGCAGATCGAACAATTGCAGCGGCCGGTGCCTTCTTCGAGATCGATGTCCACTTCGTAGCGAACATTGCCGCAATGGCAGCTTCCCCGATAGGTCCTCTTCATGGCGCTCTCCTCCTTCGACGTTGCGTCGTGTGCCTGGATATGACAATATATTGTCACTATGGATGAGATACAAAATAGACAACATGTTGTCAAACGAAATCGACCGGAGCGGACAATGGAAGGTGACGCCTTTTCCGCCTTCGCGATCACCGCACTTCGCCTCGCCGGCCACCTGACGGCCGCCGGCGACCGGCTGGCAAAGCCGGCTGGCCAAACGAGCGCGCGCTGGCAGGTGCTGGCTGCGGCAAGGCGCGGCGACATGTCGGTAGCCCAGATCGCCCGCGCCCTCGGTCTCGCCCGCCAGGGCGTGCAGCGGCTCGCCGACGTGCTGGAGGGCGAAGGACTGATCGCCTATGCCAACAACCCGCAGCACCAGCGCGCCAAGCTGGTGCTGCTGACGGCGGAAGGGGCGGAGCGGCTTGGGGTGATCGAGATGGCGCAGGCGGGATGGGCGAACGAGCTGGGTGCTGCGTTTACGGCGGCGGAACTTGATGCTGCGCAGGCGGTGATGGCGCGGGTGATGGGGATGTTGGAGGCCGGAGAGGAGGCTCGCGGCTGAATTGCTGGCGATGTTTCCGATTGTGCTCGCCGCGGGAAGTGATCTCTTGACCGCTGTGCCGTGAGGTACCCCCCTCTGTCCTGCCGGCCCCGGGTCGAGACCCGTGGCTCGACCCGGGGCCGGCAGGACAGAGGGGGGTGCCATACGGCACGACGCTAGAGATAGCCCGTTTCTAAAACAGGCCACCTTCAGATCAAGACCGCAAAAGCAGCTTACGCCGCCTTCGCCTCCGTATAGGGATCGAACCGCCCATAGAACGTCTCGCCCTTGGCAGCCATATCCTTCAACAGCGGCGTCGGCCTGAAATGCTCTCCGTAAGCTTCCGCTAACTTTTCCGCCAGATCTACGAAAACCTTCACGCCCATCCCGTCGATATAGCTCAGCGCCCCGCCGGTGTAGGGCGCAAAGCCGAAGCCGAGGATCGAGCCGACGTCGGCTTCGCGCGGATCGGTGACGATGCCTTCCTCGACGGTGCGGGCGGCTTCCAGCGCGATGGTGACGAGGAAGCGCTGCTTGAGGACGCCGACGTCGACCTCATCGGCCTTCTTCTGCGGGTAGAGGGTCTTCAGGTCAGGCCAGAGGGATTTCTTCGCAGGCTTCGGCGGGTAATCGTAGAAGCCCTTGGAATTCTTGCGGCCGAAGCGGCCTTCCTTTTCGACCATGCGGGAGATGAGGTCCATGTGCCTGGGATCGACGGCCTTCTCGCCGAGATCGGCGACCGTCGCCTTGAGGATCTTGAGCGAGAGGTCGATCGCCACCTCGTCGTTCAAAGCCAAAGGCCCCACAGGCATGCCCGCCATCTTGGCGGCATTCTCGATCATGACGGGCGGCACGCCCTCGATCAGCATGTCGTAGCTTTCCGACATGTAGCGCAGCACGCAGCGGTTGACGAAGAAGCCGCGGGTGTCGTTGACGACGATCGGCGTCTTCTTGATCGTCGCGACATAATCGAGCGCGACGGCCAGCGCCCTGTCGCCGGTTTCCGCTCCGAGGATGACCTCGGTCAGCATCATCTTCTCGACGGGCGAGAAGAAGTGGATGCCGATGAAATCGGCGGGGCGCTTCGAATTCTTCGCGAGGCCCGTGATCGGCAGGGTCGAGGTGTTGGAGGCGAAGATCGCGCCTTCGGGCAGCACCGCTTCGACCGCCTCGATGACAGCCTTCTTCACCTCGCGATCCTCGAACACCGCCTCGATGACGAGATCGGCAGTGGCGAGATCGGCATATTCGGCCGAAGGCGTGATGCGGGAGAGAAGGGCGGCTGCCTCGTCCTGCGTCAGACGTCCCTTACCGACAGAATCCTTGACGAGACCTTCGCAGACGGCCTTGCCCTTGGCGGCAGCCTCCATATCGCGGTCGATCAGCGTCACCGCCAGACCGGCGGCGGCCGTGACATAGGCGATCGAGGCGCCCATGAAACCGGCGCCGACGACGCCGACATGCTTTAGTTCAGTCTTGGGAATGCCGGCTGGGCGGCGGGCGCCCTTGCCGAGCTCCTGCATGGAGATGAACAGCGAACGGATCATCGAGAAGGCTTCGCGGGTCTGCAGCACCTCGGTGAAATAACGCTGCTCGATCTTCAGGCCCGTATCGAACGGCACCTGCAGGCCTTCATAGACGCATTTCAGGATGGCGAGTGCGGCCGGATAATTGCCCGACGTCTCGCGGCGCAGGATCGCCGGCGCGGCCGGCCAGAGCTGCGCAGAGGCCGGCGTCCAGATGCCGCCGCCCGGCAGCTTGAAGCCCTTCTCGTCCCAGGGGGCAACCGGCTTCAGACCGTCCTTGATCATCTGCTTGGCGGCGGGGATCAGCTGATCCGGTTCGACCACCTGATGCACGAGATTCATCGCCTTGGCGCGCGAGCCGCTCAGCGACTGGCCCGTCGTCATCATCTGCAGCGCGTCCTGGGCGTTGGCGAGGCGCGACACGCGCTGGGTGCCGCCAGCGCCGGGGAAGATGCCGACCTTGACTTCCGGCAGCGCGATCTTGACGCTCTTGGCATTAGAGGCGACGCGGCCATGGCAGGCAAGCGACAGTTCGAAAGCGCCGCCCATGCAGGTGCCATTGATCGCCGACACCCAGGGCTTGCCGGAGGTTTCCAGCTTGCGGAACAGGCCGGACATGCGGCCGACCAGACCGAAGAGCGTCTGCACTGCTGCTTCCGGGCTCTTGGCCTTCTCCTCCTGGTAGGCGCTGAACATCGACTTGATCATCGAAAGATCGGCGCCGCCGGAGAAGGAGGATTTGCCCGATGTGAAGACGACGCCCTTGACGGCGGCGTCAGCAGTGGTCGCATCGATGATGGCGTTGAGTTCTTCCATCACCTCGGCGGTAAAAACGTTCATCGATTTGCCGGGCATGTCCCAGGTGACGAGAGCGATGCCGTCGGCGTCGATTTCGAGCGTGAAGTTGATGTAGGTGCTCATTGGGAATTCCTCTCCCTGAATTCTCTGCGGTGAAGCCCCTTCCCACAAGGGGAGGGTTCAGATCCCGTCAAACGCGTTCGATAACCGTTGCCGTGCCCATGCCGGCGCCGATACAAAGCGTCACCAGCGCGGTGTTGAGGTCGCGGCGTTCAAGCTCGTCCAGCACGGTGCCGAGGATCATGGCGCCGGTGGCGCCGAGCGGGTGGCCCATGGCGATGGCGCCGCCGTTGACGTTGATCCTGTCGTGGCCGATGTCGAAGGCCTGCATGTAGCGCAGCACCACGGCTGCAAAGGCCTCGTTCAACTCGAAGAGGTCGATGTCCGACAGGCTCATGCCCGTCCGCTTCAACAGCTTCTCGGTGACGTCGACAGGCCCGGTCAGCATCAGGGCCGGATCGGAGCCGATATTGGCGAAAGCCTTGATGAGGGCACGCGGCTTGATCCCCATGCTTTCACCGCCGGCTTTCGAGCCGAGCAGGACGACGCCGGCGCCGTCGACGATGCCGGAAGAGTTGCCGGCATGGTGGACATAGTTGATCCGTTCGATCTCGGGATGGGCCTGGATGCCGACAGCCTCGAAGCCGCCCATCTCGCCGGGCATCTGGAAAGAAGGATTGAGCGAAGCGAGCGCCTGCATATCGGTGCCGGGGCGCATATGCTCGTCCTTATCCAGGATGGTCAGGCCGTTCTGATCCTTGACCGGGACGACCGACTTGTCGAACCAGCCCTGTTCCCAGGCATGGGCGGCCCGCCTCTGGCTCTCGACGGCATAAGCGTCGACATCGGTTCGGCTGAAACCGTATTTGGTGGCGATGAGATCGGCCGAGACGCCCTGCGGCATGAAAAAGGCCGGGAAATTCACCGAGGGGTCCATGAACCAGGCGCCGCCGGACATGCCGAGGCCGACGCGCGACATGCTTTCCACACCGCCCGCGATGACGATATCGTCGGCGCCTTGGGCGATCTTGCCGGCGCCGAAATTGACGGCATCGAGGCCGGAGGCGCAGAAGCGGGAGATCTGCATGCCGGGCGCCCTGGTGGAATAACCGGCTTCGAAGGCGGCGGCCTTCGGGATGACGGCGCCGGCATCCATGACCGGATCGACGCAGCCCATGATGATGTCGTCGACGGTTGTCGTGTCGAGCCCGTTGCGGTCGCGGATCGCTTCCAGCGCCTTGGCCGCGAGGCGGACGGAGGGCACCTCATGCAGGGCGCCGTCCTTCTTGCCGCGGCCGCGCGGCGTGCGGACGTGATCGTAAATGAAAACCTCGGTCATTGTCTCATCTCCCTGGCGGCAATCTATCTTGCCTCGAATCTTGGAAGGAGGAGAGAAGCCCCTCCCCAACCCTCCCCACAAGGGGAGGGAGTCCATTCAACTCAAAACGCTTCCGCGGCCAGCGCCATCATCGTGTCGGCGCCGGTTTCGATCCGGGCCTTGCGCAACGCCGTTTCCGGCATGATGCGCTCCATGAAGAAGCGGGCAGTGATCAGCTTGTTCTTCAGGTAATCCTCGCGGTCTCCCCCGCCCGATGCAAGGCCGTCCTCGGCGGCCTTCGCCATCTTCGCCCACATATAGCCGAGAACGACGAGGCCGAAGAGGTGCATGTAGTCGGTCGAGCCGGCGCCGGCGTTGTCGGGCTTGGCCATGGCGTTCTGCATGAACCACATGGTCGCGCCCTGGACGTCGTTCAAGCCCTTCTTCAGATGCTTGGTGAAGAAGGAGAGCTTTTCGTCGCTGCGGTTCTCATCGCAGAAGTCGCCGATCTCCTTGAAGAGGGTCATGGCGGCGCGGCCGCCGTTCTGGGCGAGCTTGCGGCCGACCAGATCGAGCGCCTGGATGCCGTTGGCGCCTTCGTAGATCATCGCGATGCGGGCATCGCGCACATACTGGCTCATGCCGTGCTCTTCGATATAGCCGTGGCCGCCGAAGACCTGCTGGGCCATGACGGCGTGATCGAAGCCCTTGTCGGTCATGACACCCTTGAGGATCGGGGTGACGAGGCCGAGAATGTCGTCGGCGGTCTGGCGCTCCTTCTCGTCGGTGGCGCGGTGGGCGATATCGGACTTCAGCGCAGTCCAGAGCAGGAAGGCGCGGCCGGCCTCGTTGAAGGCGCGGATGGTCATCAGCGCCCGGCGGATATCGGGATGGACGATGATCGGATCGGCCTTCTTATCCGGCGCCTTGACGCCGGAGAGCGCGCGGCCCTGGATGCGGTCGCGGGCATAGCTCGCGGCATTCTGGTAGGCGATCTCGGAAATGCCGATGCCCTGCAGGCCGACCATGAGCCGGGCCTCGTTCATCATCACGAACATGGCGTTGAGGCCGCGGTTTTCGGCGCCGATGAGGAAACCTGTCGCTTCGTCGTAATTCATGACGCAGGTGGCGTTGCCGTGGATGCCCATCTTATGCTCGATCGCGCCGCAGGAGACGGCGTTGCGGTCGCCAAGAGCACCGTCTTTGCCGACGAGGAATTTCGGGACGATGAAGAGCGAGATGCCCTTGGTGCCGTCGGGTGCGCCTTCGATGCGGGCCAGCACCAGATGGACGATGTTGTCGGTCAGGTCGTGCTCACCGGCGGAGATGAAGATCTTCTGGCCGGATATTTTGTAGCTGCCGTCAGCCTGCGGCACCGCCTTGGTGCGCAGCATGCCGAGATCGGTGCCGCAGTGCGGCTCGGTCAGGTTCATGGTGCCGGACCAGGAGCCGTCGACCATCTTCGGCAGGTAAGTCTCCTTCTGCTCCTGCGTGCCGTGGACGAGGATCGCGGCGATCGCGCCCTGCGTCAGGCCCGGATACATCATCAGCGACATGTTGGCGGCGGAGGTATATTCGCCGACGGCGGCATGCAGCGTATAGGGAAGCCCCTGCCCGCCGAATTCCTCAGGCACCGCAAGGCCGATCCAGCCGCCTTCGCGATAGGACTTGTAAACCTCCTTGAAGCCCTTCGGCGTCGAGACGCTCGCATCATCATGGCGCGCGCAGCCTTCCTGATCGCCGGAATAGTTCACCGGAAAGAGAGCCTCTTCTGCAACCTTCGCCGCCTCCCCGAGGATCGCTTCGATCATATCGGGCGTCGCATCGGCAAACCCGGGAAGATTGTTGTAGCGTTCGAGGCCCAGCACGTCGTTCAGGACGAAGAGCGTATCGTTTACCGGGGCCTTGTAGACTGGCATCTTGCGAATTCCTCCATTCGACTGACCGGGTCGCGCCGGCCTTGGGCACTGTCTTACAAAATATTGACGTTTGCGTAAACGTCAAATTTTGCACCTTGGCCGCCTTTTCGTGAAAAAATTCCGAGGCACGAATCCACGAGCATGAAACATCGGGAGAAGATGTCATCTCTTCAGTTTGTTGACCAAGTCTCCTCCGTCATGCTCGGCCTTGTGCCGAGCATCTAACCACTGCAATTCCTTGGCAGGAAAATATTTATTTTCAGCTACTTAATCGACCTTCGCAGATCCTCGGCACAAGGCCGAGGATGACGTCGTGGGTTTTGCAACGGTTTGGCATCAGCCTGAGGGGACGCCATCTCCCCTTCCAATACAGACCGGCGTATAAGGGCGAGCGTCTTTCAACCCGCAATGGCTGCGATGCTTCAGGAGGCCGCCGGCATGATCAGTTTCGAGACGATAAGGCAGCGTGCGGAAGAACGAAAAGGCGGAGCAGCCGCGCTGCAGGCAATGCTCGATAAGCACCAGCCGGACCACGACCGGCTGCGCGCCATGGCCGACGACCGCATCCTCGCGGATATGTCGCGGCGCATTTTCTACAGCGGCTTCGTCCAGAAGGTGATCGACAACAAGTGGCCCGGCTTCGAGGCGGCGTTTTCCGGTTTCGATCCGGCCATGCTGAACATCGCACCTGATGATTACTGGCATGACCTGACATCGGATGAGCGGATCATCCGCAACGGCGCGAAGATCATGTCGGTGCGGGCCAATGCCGCCTTCATCCGGGAGTTGGCGAAAGAATATGGCAGCGCCGGCGCCTTCTTCGCCGATTGGCCGAGGGAGGACCAGATCGGCCTTCTCGACCTGCTGAGCAAACGCGGCAGCCGGCTCGGCGGCATGACCGGACAATATTTCCTGCGCGGCATCGGCCGCGACAGCTTCGTCGCTACCGTCGACGTGCTTGCCTGTTTGAGATCGGCCGGCGTGCCGCTCTCCTCCTCCGGCACGGCGAAAAAGGACCAGCAGCTGATCCAGCAGGCCTTCAATGAATGGGCCGAGGAGACCGGCCTTTCCTTCATCCATCTCTCGCGCATCAGCGCCTATTCGATCGATGCGGCGCAACCGCACTGAAATTGCGGCCGGAGGTAGTACAGCGCTGATTAAACGGCTTTCGCAGTGAACTCGAAAAGGCTAGGCTTCGCATCGTCGGAGCTGGCTGGGAGGAACCCGATGCCGCGACTGGATCACGTAACCATCGAGACGCGCGACGCGCCTGTCA
This sequence comes from Rhizobium sp. BR 249, assembly GCF_047445895.1. Taxonomy (NCBI): domain Bacteria; kingdom Pseudomonadati; phylum Pseudomonadota; class Alphaproteobacteria; order Hyphomicrobiales; family Rhizobiaceae; genus Rhizobium; species Rhizobium sp. BR 249. The sequence goes on from NZ_JARWKX010000001.1 coordinate 25,061, forward strand.
TGATCAGCTTTCTGGAGACCCTGCTCGGCGTCAAGGAAGGCTATCGGCCGCCCTTCGCGTCACGCGGCCACTGGCTCTATCTGGACGAACGCCCCGTCATCCATCTCAGCCTGACATCGCGCAGCACCGATTTTCCGCCCGGCATCTTCAACCATGTCGCCTTCAGCCTTTACGAATTCGGGCCGGCGCTGGAACGCATCAAGGCCAGCGGCTATCGCTACGAATATTACGATATTCCCGATACCGATCTCGGCCAGGTCTTCGTCTATGGCCCAGAGGGCGTGAAGATCGAGCTGCAATATCCCCGGCCCGCCTGAGCGCGGCGCGGGGCCGCTCAATGTAGCGAATTCAACGGCAATTGCCGCCAAAAACGGCCTTTCGAACATAAGCGTTAAAAAATTCTCAGCGACATTAACGGCTTGTTTACCACGTTTCATGAAAGGTGCGGATTGAGCAGTAGTGATCCGCATTCCTTTTCCCTGTCTCGCGTTTCTAAGGATGCCGCTACATCGTTCAGCTTGAGAAAAGTCTAATTGACTATCTTCTGATGAATGGTGCGCTCCGGCCGGCGTGAAGACGCGGGCCAAAGACGGAAAAGCCACGGATCGAGCTCTGACGAGAGGTCGAGCAGTCGAAGCGAGCAAGAAGATGAACGGATCGCGATCAAATCCTTCCCGGCAGTCCGACAGGACCTCGCTCGATGCGCTGAACCGCACGATCGAGGGGCTGGAGGCGCGGATAGAAGGGCTGATGGGCAGCGGGCGCGACCAGCGGCCGCGCACGGCAACGGCCGAGCGTGATCCTTACGCCAGCTCACATGCCCCGCATCCCGCACGAGCGCCGCTCGAGCCGCGGCCGGATCCGCTCGCGGAAATCCGCCAGCGCCAGCGCGCTCTCGACGCCGGCCGCGAACGGCCCTATGGACGCGAACAAACACCCCAGATTCGCGAGCCCGTGCCACGCGCCGCCGCCCCGCAGCCTGCCTTCCGGGCGGGCGATGACACGATGACGGAGATCGCCCAGGCGCTCGTCAACCTGCGCCAAGACCTGAAGCGCGATATCTCCGAGGGCGTCACCCGCGAGATGAACGCGCTGCGCGCCGAATTGCGCGAGATCAAAACGAGTGCCGGAGACGGCCGTTTCGCCGACGACATCCGCGCCGACATGAGCCGGCTTGCCCAGAGCATAACCCACTTGACCGGCCGTTCCGCCGGGCCGGAGGCAGCCGGCCTGCGCGAAGACTTCGAAGAGCTGCGCTCGCTGATGGACGGGCTGGCGCGCGAGGATTCGCTGCGTCACATGGAAAATCGCTGGGACGGCTTCGAGAGCCGGCTCGCCGCGCTCGATACCGAAGGGCTGCAGGAAGAGCTCGTTTCGCTCGCCTACCGGCTCGACGACATCAAGCGCCACATCGGCGGCATGGGCGAAAGCCCGGCGGTACGGGCGCTGGAGGACAAGCTCATCGCCATCGCCACGGCGATGGAGCAGTTCGGCAACATGATCCAGCCGCACGACCGGATCATGTCCGAGCAGTTCGCCGCCATGGACATGCGGCTCGACGAGATCAGCCGGGCGATCGCGGCAAGCGGGCGCACCGCAGCCGCCAACGACCCGGCGCTGATGCAGCGGCTGGAAAGCCGGCTTTCGGCGCTTGCCGACCAGATCGACGTGATGAGCAACGACGCGGCCAGCCGCACGGCGCCCGCCGACGAGCTGGCGATGCGGCTGGAAGCGCTGACGGCGCGCGTCGAGGAACTGACGAAGGCGGAAGCGACGTCGCGGCTCGACGAGCGGCTGGAACATCTCTCCTATCTCCTGGAGCGGACTCAGAAGGCCGCCCCGCAGCCCGACCTCACCGGCACGCTTTCCGACATTTCGCGCAAGATCGACGCGCTCGAAAACGGCGCCGTCAACGACGTGCTGGCGCAGCGGCTCGATTATCTCGCCCGGCGCATCGACGAGATGGCCCATCAGCAGCCGGTTCCATCAGCCGCGATCGAGGACGGCGCCTTCCGGCGTCTGGAAGGGCGGCTGAGCGACATCGCCGCACGGCTGGAAGAGAGCACATCGGCGCCGGCGACCGATCCCAGGGCGCTGAAGAACCTCGAGGACCAGATCGCCAATCTTTCGGCGCTGATGAGCGAGCCGCGCGAAAGCGCCCAGATACCCGCCGATCTCGACCGCCGTATGGGCGCGATCGAAGATTATATGGCGACGAGCGACGAATATATCATCGAGGCCGCCCGACAGGCGGCGGAAGCCGTCGTCGACGCCTATTCGCGTAACGGCGGCGCCCAGGGCGCCGTGCCTGCCGCCGACATGTCGGCGCTGACGGCGCTGGCCGAAGATCTGCGCCATCTCGAAGATATCACCCGCGACAGCGAGGAGCGCACGCACAAGACCTTCAAGGCATTGCACGAGACGCTGGTGCATATCGCCGACCGCCTCGACGGTATGGAAGAGCGCGGGCGGCCGATCGCCCAGATGCCCGTCGCCGACGTCGATTTCGATGTCGATCCCTATGCGCTTGTCGTGGAAGAGGCCGAAACTTTCCTGGCTCCGGCCGCTGCCGCGACGGCGAAGGCTTCTCCCGTCATCCGCACGGCCGAGGTCGCGGTGGAGCCTGCCGCTCCGGTGCAGGCTGCGGCCATGAGCGGAGCAAGTGCGATCGCCATCGAAGCCGCGACCCGCTCGCCGGAGGCTGCGACACCGGCGCCCGCGAAGGCCGGCCTGCTCGCCAGCCTCGGCAAACGGCTGCGGCCCGGCAAAAAGGCCGAGGTCAAGGCAAAGTCCAGCGAACGGGCAGTCATCGACCCGGCCCCGTCGATCGACCCCGCCGACGTGGTTCCGACTGATGCGGCCAACGAACTGCTCGAGCCGGGCTCCGGCGCGCCTGACGTCAAGAAGATCCTCGAACGGGTGCGCGCCAGCCAGAGTGCCGCGCGCGGCAAACCTGCCGGCGAAAACGACCGCGCCGATTACATCGCCGCCGCCCGCCGCGCGGCACAGGCCGCCGCCATGGAGGTCGACGCCAATCCGAAGCAGGCAGCAGTCAAGGCAGAAAAGAAGGGCGCAACCGCCGACAAGGCTGGCAAGACTGATAAAACAGGCAAGACCAGCGCCTTTTCGCGCTACCGCCGGCCGATCCTGCTGGCAATCGGCGCCGTGCTGCTCGCCATCATGGCCTTTCCGCTTGCCCGCACGCTGACGAGCGGCGAGAGCGCGCCGCAGCCGCCGGCAGAGGTGTCCGCGCTGACGGGAGCGACCGAAAATCCGGCGCCGGCTTTGCCCGAAGCGACGCCCGCACAGACCGATGCCGGCGTTGCCGAAGCAAACGCCCCCACAGCGGAGGCGACGCCTCCCGCCGCCGAACAGGCGCAACCGGACGCAGCTGCGCCTGTTACCGGCGAGCATCTGACCGACGCGGCGCCGCTCGACGGCGAAGGTGCCGCGACCCTTGCCGCACCCGATGCGGCTGGCGCAGCGCAGGAGACTTCGGGTTTCGTTCCCGCCGCCCCCACCACGGCAGCACCCGCGCCGCAGGCCGCGATCACCATTCCCGACACCGTGCAGCCGAAATCGCTGGCCGATGCGGCGCAGGGCGGCGATGCGCTGGCGCTGTTCGAAATCGGCGCGCGTTATTCGGACGGCCGCAACGGCATGGCGGTCGATCAGAAGCAGGCGGCAAGCTGGTATCAGCTTTCGGCCGATAAAGGCTTCGCGCCGGCGCAATACCGGCTCGGCAGCATGTATGAGAAGGGCAACGGCGTCGAACGCGACGTCAACAAGGCGAAGGGCTTCTACGAGCAGGCAGCAAACCAGGGCAATGCCAGCGCCATGCACAATCTCGCCGTTCTCTACGCCTCCGGCGCGCTCGGCCAGCAGGATTATGCAACGGCCGCCTCGTGGTTCATCAAGGCTGCCAACCTCGGCATCACCGACAGCCAGTTCAACCTGGCGATCCTCTGTGCCCGCGGCAACGGGGTCCCGGCGGATCTCGAAGAGTCCTACAAGTGGTTCGCGATCGCCGCCAAGGCCGGCGACAAGGATGCGGCGCAGAAGCGCGACGAAGTGGCCAAGGCCATGAAGCCCGATCAGCTCGAAAAGGCGCGCGCCAAGGCCGATCTCTGGAAGCCGGAGCCGCTCGACCATCGCGCCAACGGCATCGACGTTCCGGACGAATGGGCGGGCACGGGCACGAAGACGGCAAGCGTCGACATGAAAAAGGCGATCCGCAACATCCAGGCGATCCTCAACAACAACGGCTTCGACGCTGGAGTTCCGGATGGAGAAATGGGCGCCAAGACCGTTGCCGCGATCAAGAGCTTCCAGAAATCGATCGGCCAGGAGCCGGACGGCAAAGTGACCGACGCGACGGTGAAGGCGCTGCTCCAACACAACAAGCAGGGCACCAAGGCTATCTAAAAGAGCCTGGCGGCGTTACGCCGCGGGGCTTTTTCCAATTTTACAGCCGCCTGTCACAAAACCTGAAAAAAGCCGGATTATGCGGGACATATCGACCCGCGCATCCGCCGAATCCCCTGCCTGCGATCTCACCGCCGATCAGGGGCCGATCGAAAGCCTCTGGCAACGATTTCACAATATGATGCGCATTCGAACGGGGACGTGACAGAAGCCGCCCGGCAGGAGCGGCCATCATTCGGGGTCGGTTGTGACAATCTATCTGCCCATCGCAGAATTGTCGGTGAACATCTTCATCATTCTCGGCATGGGGGCGGCCGTCGGATTCCTGTCAGGAATGTTCGGCGTCGGCGGCGGCTTTCTCATCACGCCACTGCTGATCTTCTACAACATTCCTCCCGTCGTCGCGGTCGCCACAGGCGCCAACCAGGTCGTGGCCTCGTCGATATCGGGTGCGATCACGCATTTCCGGCGCGGCACGCTCGACGTCAAGCTCGGCACGGTACTCTTGGTCGGCGGTCTCTCGGGCGCCACGGTCGGCATCTGGATCTTTTCGCTTTTGCGCCGGGTGGGTCAGCTCGACCTCATCATCTCGCTGATGTACGTCATCTTCCTCGGCACCGTCGGCGGGCTGATGCTGCTCGAAAGCATCAACGCCATGCGCCGCGCCGCGCGCAACGAACCGCCCGTGCCGCGCAAGCCCGGCCACCAGCATTGGGTGCACAAGCTGCCGCTCAAGGTGCGCTTCAAGAAATCGAAGATCTATCTCAGCGTCATCCCCATCGTCGGGCTCGGCTTTGCGATCGGCATCCTCACCTCGATCATGGGCGTCGGCGGCGGCTTCATCATGGTGCCGGCGATGATCTACCTGTTGCGCATCCCGACCAATGTCGTCGTCGGTACCTCGCTCTACCAGATCATCTTCGTGACCGCCTATACGACGATCGTGCAGGCGGCGACGAACTTCTCCGTCGATATCGTGCTCGCCTTCATCCTGATGGTGGCGGGCGTCATCGGGGCGCAATACGGCGTGCGCGTCGGCCAGAAACTGCGTGGCGAGCAGTTGCGCGCCCTCCTCGGCCTGCTGGTGCTCGCCGTCGGCCTGCGCCTTGCGGTCGCGCTGGTGGTGACGCCGGCCGACGTCTACTCGGTGGTGATGGGGGCAGGCAACTGATGCGCCTGCTTACTGTCCTCATTGCTTTTCTTTGCCTGCTGCCGGCGATTGCCGAAGCGCAGTGGCTGCCGGGCCAGGGCACGGAAGCGGTGCGCGAGGGGCTGGAAATCGGCACCTCGACCAGCGAAATTGCCATCACCTCGGATTTCCACGGCGCGGATCTGACGATCTTCGGCGCGCTTTCGAACACCGACCAGCTGCTGCTCGCCATCGGCCAATATGACGTGGTCGTCGTGCTGGAAGGGCCGCGCGAGGATGCGACGGTGCGCAAGAAGGAACGCGTCTTCGGCATCTGGGTGAACAGGCGCTCGATGACCTTCGAAGCCGTGCCGCACTCCTATTCGATGTCGAGTTCACGCGGGATCGACGACCTGACGACCCCGCTCGAACTCACCGATCAGGGGATCGGCATCGATCACATTCCGCTGACCCCGGTCGGCTTCGTCGGCGACGGCAGCAATCTCGGCGAATTCCGCCAGGCTTTCCTGCGGCTGCAGCAGGCAGGCGCACTCTACGACCGCAACCCGAGCGGCGTCCGGTTCGTTTCCTCCAACCTCTTCAAGGCGAGCCTGCGCCTGCCGGCGAACATCCCGAACGGTGTGCATAAGGTGCGCGCCTATCTCTTCAAGAGCGGCGACTTCGTCACCGAAAAGTCTCTGCCGCTGCGCGTCATCAAGACCGGCATCGAGCAGACGATCACCGATGCGGCGCATGACCAGCCGATCCTTTACGGCTTTGCGGCCGTGCTGCTCGCGGTCATCACCGGCTGGAGCGCCAGCCTGATCTTCCGCAAGGACTGATCCACCGCAAGGGCGGCACGATCGCCCGCGCCTGTCGGGGCGTAGCGGGCCGCAGGTCATGCTGCCTGATTCCTGGACAAAGCCCCTCCCCACAAGGGGGAGGGACTAACCGGAGCTACCGTCTCTCTTCCCACTGCCGCGAATGGAAACGGGTGAGCGGGGCAATAGAGCGAACGGGTTGGTTAAACCCCTCCCCTTGTAGGGAGGGGTTGGGGCGGGTCTTCACCCGTGACACCTCCAGAAAAGTTCGCATTCGACTAAAAACCGGTTTTTAACGTTTACGAGTTAGTAATCTCTCGGAAACGAGAGGTTTTGTAATGCGTACTCGTATCGTTTTGACGGCCGTGGGCCTCGCGCTGCTTGCCGGCTGCGCGACTGCGCCGAAGCAAACGAGAAACATTTGCGCCGTCTTCGACCAGCGCGATGGACTCTTCTCCAGCTGGCAGAGTGCGGCCGAGCGGACGGAGAAGAAATACGGCGTACCCGTGCCGATCCTGATGGCGACGATGTACACCGAATCCGGCTTCCAGCCCTATGCGCGGCCGCCGCGCACCAGGCTGTTCGGCTTCATTCCCTGGACCCGGCCGTCGACGGCCTATGGTTATTCGCAAGCGCTCGACGGAACATGGGATCACTACCAGTCGCAGACGGGGAACTGGACGGCGCGGCGCACGAACTTCGCCGACGCCATCGATTTCATCGGCTGGTATCACTATCAGAACAGCGCCGAGACCGGCATTCCGCTGAATGACGCCTATAATCTCTATCTCGCCTATTATTCCGGGCCGACGGGATATAAGCGCGGCGACTGGCGCTCGAACGGGCAGTTGCAGCAGACAGCGCAGAAATTTGCGCGGATGGCGGGGACGTATCAGCAGCAATTGCAGGGGTGCAATTGAATTTAAGGGCGTGCCGTGTGGCACCCCCATCGAGGACAAACGCTACCCCCGCAAATTCCCGTACCTGACCGAATAGATCCGATCCCGCCCCAGGAGATGCGCCACCAGCGACGTTTTGTCGAACAGACCCTTCATCGCCTGGTGGCCAAGATCGAGGCCGCCGCTCATGACGCCGAAGGCGGGCATGAGGAGGCGAGCGCCGTCGGTGGCGAAACACGGGCGGCGGACGGATCTCTCGCGCCGGCGCACGGTGGCCGAGGGGTGGAGATGGCCGGCGATTTCGCCGCTCTGCAAGCCGTTCCTTGGCTCGTGGCGGAAGGTCAGGCCGGCGTAGTGCATCTCGTCGGCGGAAACGCCGGGCAGATCGACGACGCCATCCGGATCGTGGTTGCCGTTGACCCATATCCATTCGCGGCCGCGCGCCATGCCGACGATCAGCGCACGAAAATTTTCCGGCAGATGCGCGGAGCCGACACGATCATGGAAATTGTCGCCGAGCGAGACGACGAGCTTCGGGTCATAGCGGGAAATGACCGCGGCAAGGACGGTCAGCGTCGCCAGCGTATCATAGGGCGGCAGCATCATGCCGCGGCGCGCGAAAGCTGCGCCTTTTTCCAGATGCAGGTCGGAGACGACGAGCAGGCCGGCATCCGGCAGGTAGAGGGCGCCCAGTGGATCGCAGACGGCGGCTATGCCATGAACGGCGGTCTCGACGCCCGGCACCGCAGCCAATCCCGATATGTCGCGCGCGAGCGCCAGGCGGTTCATCACTGTCGTCGTTTCCAAATTCGTCAGGCCAAGGCTTCGGCGATCAGATCGTCCGCCGCCTCGGCGAGCAGCGCATCATGAGCCTCACCCGGCACCGGCTCCCGCCCGATCTCCAGCATCACCGGCACGGCGAGCGGGGAGATATGGTCGAGGGCGCGGTGGGTGATGTGCCCCCTGGTTCGCTTCAGCATATCGCCAAGACGGCCGATATCCAAAAGTCCCGTCGCCGCATCCTGCCGCGTCGCCTGCAGCAGGATGTGATCCGGCTCGTGACTGCGCAGCACGTCGTAGATCAGATCGGCGGAGACGGTGATCTGGCGGCCGCTCTTTTCTTTGCCCGGATGGCGGCGCTCGATCAAGCCTGCAATCACGGCGCAATTGCGGAAGGTGCGCTTCAGCAGGAAGGATTCGTCGAGCCAGGCCTCGAGATCGTCGCCGAGCATATCCTCGTCGAAGAGGTCGGAGAGGCTGAGACGGCCGTTGCCGATCATCAGCCCCATATCCTCGAGGCCCCAGACGGCAAGGGAATAATCGGTGGCGACGAAACCGAGCGGCTTGGCGCCCGCCCGCTCCAGCCGGCGGGTGAGCAGCATTCCGAGCGTCTGGTGGGCGAGACGGCCCTCGAAGGGATAGGCGACCATATAGCCGCGACTGCCGCGCGGGAAGGTTTCGACAAGGAATTCGTCGCGCTTCGGCAACACCGACTTGTCCTTCTGCAGCGACAGCCAGTCGCGCACCTGATCGGGCAGATGGCGCCAGCGATCGGGATCGGCGATCATCGCCCGCACCTGCTCGGCGAGGTAGGTCGACAGCGGAAACTTGCCGCCGGCATAGGACGGGATCTTCGGATCGAGCGAAAAGGCCTGCGACGCCAGGCATTCGTTTTCGCGGATGCCCTCGAAACGCAGCACCTTGCCGGAGAAGATGAAAGTATCGCCCGGCGACAATTGCTCGAGGAAATATTCCTCGACCTTCCCCAGCGTGGCACCGCCGCGGCCGATCCGGCCGCCCTCGCCGCGTTTCACCATGCGGATATTCAGCATCGGGCTTTCGACGATGGTGCCGAGATTGAGGCGATATTGCTGAGCGACCGCAGGATTGGACACGCGCCAGCGGCCCTCCTTGGTCTTGCGGATGCGGGCGTATCGCTCGTAGGTCCTCAGCGCATAGCCGCCGGTCGCGACGAAATCGACGATGCGCTCGAAGGTTTCCCAGCTGAGATCGGCATAGGGTGAGGCGCTGGTGACTTCGCCGTAGAGTTCCAGCATGTCGAAGGGCTCGGCGCAGGCCATGCCGAGCACGTGCTGGGCGAGCACGTCGAGCGCGCCGCGGCCGACAGGCGGCGTGTCCTGCGCGCCGATATAATTGGCGTCGAGGGCCGCCTGGCACTCCATGACCTCGAAACGGTTGGCCGGCACGAGGATCGCCTTCGAGGGCTCGTCCATGCGGTGGTTGGCGCGGCCGATGCGCTGGGCCAGACGCGAGGCGCCCTTCGGCGCGCCGACATGGATGACCAGATCGACATCGCCCCAGTCGATGCCGAGATCGAGCGTCGATGTGGCGACGACGGCGCGCAGCCGGTTTTCGGCCATCGCCGCCTCGACCTTGCGGCGCTGGGCGACATCGAGCGAGCCGTGGTGGAGCGCGATCGGCAGGTTGTCGTCATTGACCGTCCACAGCGCCTGGAAGAGCATTTCGGCCTGGCTGCGGGTATTGACGAAGAGCAGCGTCGTCTTGTGTTCGAGGAGCTGTCGATAGACATCTGGAATGGCATATTTCGCGGAATGGCCGGACCAGGGAATGCGCTCCTCGGTCGACAGGATTGCGATGTCAGGCTTAGCGCCGCCTTCGACGACGACGAGACCGGCATGATGCTCGCCCCCCTCCTCTTGGCCGACCAGCCATTTCTGCAGGTCCATCGGCTCGGCGACGGTCGCCGACAGGCCGATCGTCTTCAGGTCGGGAGCAAGGCGACGCAGGCGGGCAAGGCCGAGCGACAGCATGTGGCCGCGCTTGGAGGTGACGAGCGAATGCAGCTCGTCGAGGACCACATATTTCAGGTCCTTGAAGAAGCGCTCGGCCTCCCGGTTCGCCAGGAGCAGGGCGACCTGTTCCGGCGTCGTCAGCAGAATATCCGGCGGATTGAGCTTCTGACGCTGGCGCTTGGCGTTCGGCGTATCGCCGGTGCGGTTTTCGACCGTGACCGGCAGGTCCATCTCTTCGACCGGCTTCATCAGGTTGCGCTCGATATCGATCGCCAGCGCCTTCAGCGGCGAGACGTAGAGCGTATGGATGCCGGTGAAGGCGGAGCCGGGCGGAATTTTGCCGCGGCGGGTGAGATCGGTGAGCGAGGGCAGGAAGCCGGCGAGTGTTTTGCCGGCGCCGGTCGGCGCGATCAGCAGCGTGCTTTCACCGGCTTCGGCGCGGGAAAGCAACTCCAGCTGATGGGCGCGCGGGCGCCAGCCCTTTTCCGCAAACCAGCGGGCAAAGGCGGCAGGAAGCAGGGCGCGGGCTTCGGAATCGATCTGGTCCACGCCCTGAAAGTAGTGAAATAGGAAGGAAAAAGAAGAGCCGCCTGCCGCTCACATCGCGATATAGCGGTCCTTGCGGTGATTGATGGCGAGCGTCAGGTTGAGCACGACCGCGCCGAGCACGGAACAGGCGATGATGAAGGGGCTGGCGACGAAAAAGGAGAGCGCCAGCACGATGAAGTCGAAGCCGAGCTGGACGAAGCCGGCGCGCCAGCCGAAACGATCCTGAATATAGAGCGCAAGGATGCCTATGCCGCCGAGGCTGGCGCGATGGCGAAACAGCGCCAGCATGCCGGCGGCGATGACGAGGCCGCCGAAGAGCGCACCGGCAACGGGATGGACATGCGTCATGCCGATGAAGCCAGGCGCGAATTCCGACAGGACCGAAGTCAGCCCGATGGCGAGGAAGGTCTTGATGGTGAAGGCGGCACCCAGTCGGCGGAAAGCGAGATAATAGAAGGGCAGGTTCACGGCAAAGAAGCAGAGGCCGAAACTGATCCCCGTGGCGTAATGCGCGAGGAAGGCGAGGCCCGCGGTGCCGCCGGCCAGCAGCCCGGCGCCGGAAAGAAGCGAGACGCCGAGCACGGCAAGCATGCTGCCGGCGATGATGCCTTGCGCGTCGTCGAACGGAGAATGGCGATCGGCGCTGGAATTCAGAAGGCCTGCGAAGGCGTTGGATGCCATGATGTTCCCCTGTCGGCTTTTCCGTCTTCTATCCGGCGCAGGGATAAAGGCAAGCAGCCAAGGCGCCTCTTGACAATCGCCATAATCGTGGATATTTTTTATCCACGAATTGAGGAGGCCACGTGTATGAAAATGAGCGATGGGGTCGAACAGGCCATTCACAGCGTCGCTATGCTTTCCGGCCTGTCCGAAGGCAGCGTGCTTTCGGCGGCTGCGCTCGCCGAATTCCATGGTGTGTCGACGAGCTACCTGCTGAAGCATCTGCAGGCGCTGTCGGGCGCCGGCATCCTCGATACCGTACCCGGGCCGAAGGGCGGCTATCGGCTGGCGAAGGCGCCGGCGGAGATTTCGCTGCTCGACATCCTGCTTGCTGTGGAGGGGCCGGCGCCGGCCTTTCGCTGCGCCGAAATCCGCCAGCGCGGACCGAACCCGGTCTCCGACCGCTTCTTCGCCAAGCCCTGCAACATCAGCGCGGCGATGCTCCGGGCCGAACGGGTCTATCGGGCCGAACTCGCCAAGACCAGCATTGCCGATATCGGCATCGAACTGAATGCCCTCGACGACGGATCGATCGCAGCCCGAGGCTGCGCTTTCCTTGAAGTTCATGAACGCAAGACGGCTCGTTGAGCCCCAACACGGAGAATGACCATGCAACCACGTTTCAATTTCGCCAAAGCCGCTCCCGATGCCTACAAGGCGGTCGCCGCACTCGAACAATATGTCCAGTCTTCCGGGCTGGAGCGCCGCTTCATCCACCTGATCAAGCTGCGCGCCTCGCAGATCAACGGCTGCGCTTATTGCGTCGACATGCATGTGAAGGAAGCCCGCCATGACGGGCTCAGCGAACAATGGATCAACCTGATGTGCGTCTGGCGGGAATCGCCGATTTACGACGCCCGCGAACGCGCCCTGCTCGGTTGGGTCGACGCCGTCACGAATCTCGCAAAGACAGGCGCGCCGGATGCCGACTACGAAGCGCTGAAGGCGCATTTTTCCGAAGAGGAGATGACGAAGATTACTGTGGCGATCGGTGCGATCAATATCTGGAACCGGCTCGCCGTCGGCTTCCGCTCGCAGCATCCGATCGATGCCGCGACAAAGGCAGCGTAATCAATAGTTTAGCAACCGACCCGAAGAACTCAGGTCGGTCGAATATCTGATCACTCACGAGCCCTGGCGGCCCGTGCGGCACCGGCGTCAACCCGATGGTCCGAAAGGTCGGTGCTGTTGAATATGTCGCGGACGACCTTCGTAATTTCCTCTGCGGAAGCGCCCTTGGCGTATTCTTCCTGCATGCGGCGTCTCACAAGCTTTTCCAAATCTGACATAGTTCACCTCATCAAATCCGGCGCGAGGAGGAGTGTCGCGCCGGGGTCGATCAGAGGCAAGTTACGATCTGTTTAGAATGGGTTACGGATTTTTAAGGTTTGAGTCTGGCCGTGGCGTGCCAAGAAAAGCCGTCACCTTACAGCGCGATATAGCGGTCGGCGCGGTGGTTGATGGCGACGAAGAGGTTGAGGACGATGGCGCCGAGGACCGAATAGAAGACGACGGGCGGCGTGGTGACGAAGAAGGCGGCGGCGAGCACGCACATGTCGATGGCGAGCTGGACGAGGCCGGCGCGGATGCCGAAACGCTCCTGCAGGTAGATGCCGAGAATGCCGACGCCGCCGAGGCTGGCGCGGTGGCGATAGAGCGCCAGTAGGCCGAAGCCGAGCAGCAGGCCGCCGAGAAGCGCCGCCCAGGCTGGGTGGATGCTCGAAATCGAAAAGAAGCGCGACTGCACGTCTGATAGCACCGAGGTCAGGCCGATGGCGATGAAGGTTTTGAGCGTGAAGGCCATGCCGAGGCGCTTCCACGAGAGATAGAAGAACGGCAGGTTGAGGAGGAAGAAGGCAAGCCCGAAATTGACGCCGAAGGCATAGTGCAGGAGGAAGGCCACGCCGGCGGTGCTGCCCGTCAGAAGGCCGGCGCTGGCGAGCACATAAAGGCCGAGGGCGGCGACGAGGCTGCCGGAGAAGATGCCCTGGACGTCCTCGATCGGCGTATGGCGCGTCGCGCTGGTATTCCAGACGCCGAGGGCATTGATGAGTTGCGTCATGTCGCCGGTCTCCAACAGCAAACGAGTTCGGGAGCGCACCCGAGGCAAGGCCCCGGCACGATGGAATTTCTCAATATGAAATGAGCTTGCACGCTCGACGTTTTATCGCCGCGCGCGCTGCGGATATCCATGCAATATCAGCATTTTGGCATCTCGATCAAGCGAGATAGGTAAGCAATGCTGACCTATTAAAAAATCGCAAGAAACATTCGTTCACGCCGGTTTGCGCGCAAGGAACAGAATGCCGGAAACCGAGTTTCCGCCATCTTTTCGAATGACCGTCTTGACGACCTTGAGGATTTCGAGGCCGTGACGGGCGAGCAGCAGCCTGACATAGGCCTCCGAATGGGCATAACGCAGCGACGGGGCGAGATGGAAGCTCCCGCCCTCCCCTCCATCCTCGACGGAAAAGGCAATGTCGGCACCTGATGCCGCCAGCTCTCCGATGATGGCAAAGACGCTTTCGAGATTGCCGAGATACATCAGTACGTCGGCTGCCGTCACGAGATCGGCGCGATCGCGCGCCGCATCCGCAAAGAGGCCGGAGAGATCGGGCTCGAGCGAGAGATCGGCCTGGGCGAGGTGATCGTAGACCTGTTTCTCCTGTGCCTTCACCAGCATGTTCTGCGAGAGGTCGAAGCCTTCGAGACGGCCGATACGGCCACGGATTTCCGGGCCGAGCAGGCCGGTGCCGCAGCCGAGATCGACGGCGCATTCGTAACGCCTGCCGGTGGAGGCGACGAGGGCGGCAAGTTTCTGCGGGACGCTGTAATCGAGCTTATCGACAAGGGCGGTTTCGAAACGGTCGGCGTAATCGTCGAAAAGGCGCTCGACATAGCGGCTCGGCGGCCGGTCGGGGATCGTAGTGTCGCCGAGAAGGGCGAGCTTGAGGGTGGCGCCGAATATATCCTCGGGATCGAGGGCGATCGTCCTGCGATAGGCCTCGATCGCGGCTTCCCCCCTGCCCGCCTTTTCCAGATAGGTGGCGAAGCGATACCAGCCGGCGGCCCAGGCGGGCACGAGTTCGAGCGCCTGTTCCATCAACTCGGCCGCCGCCTCCGGCTCGCCGCCCTCTTCGAGCATCCTGGCATAATCGGCGCGGCGGTCGACGATGACGTCGCCTGAGGAAAGCTGATGAGATTGCATCATGCACCCGTTCTTTTGCCCGCATTTGGCGGCGGCCACAAAAAAACTCAAGTCCTATTTCAGAGGCGGAACGGCCAATCCAGGAAAGGGCTTGCGGGCGGCGCTCCGCAACCTTATTCCCATGGGCAAACAGGAGATGGCGCATGTCCGATCAGGTGAACAGGTTCCTCGGCGATTCGCTCGGCCGCACATTGATAAAACTCGTCGTGGTGTCGCTGATCGTCGGTTTCGTCATGACCGTGTTCGGCCTGACGCCCTGGAATATCATCTATGGGTTCCGCGACTTCATCCTGGAGATCTGGCACCGGGGCTTTTCGGCGCTTGGGCGCGTCGGCGACTATCTCCTCCTCGGGGCGACGATCGTCATCCCGCTCTTCGTCATCCTTCGCCTTTTCAGCTATCGCCGGTAACATGACATCCATCGATCTTTCCCGGCGCAGTCTGCTGCGTCTTTCCGGACTTGCGTTCGCCGCCGGCATCGCCGGCTGCACCACGACCCCGCGAATTGCCGGCACTCCTTCGAACGGTGAGGACGAGACAGTGAGCGTATTGCCGCTCGTCAACCAGCTTCGGGCGAAGAACGGCCTGCCGCCGCTCGAGGTCGATCCGGCGGCCCAGACTGCCGCCCTCTTCCAGGCAAAACGTATGGCGAGCGTCGGCAAGATGGCGCATCTGATCGGCATGACCGACAGTTTCGGCGCGCGCGTGAAGGCGAGCGGCGTGCGGCTGCCGGCAGCGGAAAACATTGCGTCGGGCCAGCAGAGCGTCGATGCCGTGGTGACGGCCTGGATCAACTCGCCGCATCATCTGGAAAACATGCTCGGGCGTTATGACGGCCTCGGCGTCGCCGTCGCGCATAATGCATCTTCCAGGAACCTGCCCTATTGGGCCATGGTGCTTTCCAGCCGAGGCGATTCCGCCTCAATATGAGGCAGGTCATGGATACGCGCAGCAACAGCCACTCTCTTGCCTTCGACGTGACGCACCGGCTGGTGCTGTCGATCGCCATTCCGATGACGCTCGGCTTCATGACCACACCGCTGCTCGGGCTGACGAGCACCGCCGTCGTCGGCCGCATGGGCGATGCGGAAGCGCTGGCGGGGCTGGCGATCGGCGCGATGCTCTTCGATCTCATCCTCGGCAGCTTCAACTTCCTGCGCGCCTCGACGACAGGGCTGACGGCCCAGGCCTATGGCCGGCGGGACCAGCACGAGCAGCAGGCCGTTTTCTGGCGGGCTTTGATTTCCGCGCTCGGCTGCGGGCTGGCGCTGCTCTGTCTTTCGCCGCTCCTGATGGCGGCGGGATTGAAGCTGATGGGCGCGGAAGGGGCAATCGCCGAAGCGACCGGCACCTATTTCGCGATCCGCATGCTGGCGGCACCGGCGGCGCTGGCGAATTATGCGATCCTCGGTTTCGTGCTCGGGCGCGGACAGGGCAATGTCGGCCTGCTGCTGCAGGCACTGATCAACGGCATCAACATCCTGCTTTCCATCTATCTCGGCCTGTCGCTCGGCTGGGGTGTGGCGGGTGTCGCCTGGGCAACCATGGCCGGCGAGACGGCCGGGGCGATCGCCGGACTTCTCATCGTGCTCAGCGGCTTTAACAAGGCGGAACGGCCGGCGTGGACCGAGATCTCTTCCCGGCATCGCCTGGCGGAGCTTTTTGCGCTCAACCGCGACATCCTGATCCGCACTTTCGTGCTGATCGGCGCTTTCACGATCATGACGCGGATCGGCACCGGCTTCGGGGCGGTGACGCTTGCCGCCAACGCCGTGCTGATGAACTTCTTCCTGCTGTCGGGCTATTATCTCGATGGGCTTGCCAATGCCGCCGAGCAGATCACCGGCCGGGCGATCGGGGCGCGCTACCGGCCGGCCTTCGACCGTGGGCTGAAGCTCACGACACTATGGTCCTTCGGGCTGGCGGCAATCGTTTCCACCTTCTTCTTCCTTGCCGGGCCCTGGCTGATCTCGGTGCTGACCACTTCGCCGGAGGTGCGGCAGGCAGCCGGCATCTACCTGCCCTGGGCCGCCATTACCGGGCTGACGGGCGCCCTGGCCTTCCTGATGGACGGCGTCTTCATCGGCGCGACATGGTCAGTCGACATGCGCAATCGGATGCTGATGTCCTTTGCCGGTTATCTCTTGATGCTCGCCGTCTTCGTGCCGCTCTTCGGCAATCATGGTCTGTGGCTTGCCATGAACGCCTTCCTGCTCTTCCGCGGCTTCTTCCTGGCGATGCTGGTGCGGCCGCGGGCCGATCAGACCTTCCGCGCCGCCCAGTAATCCAGCCTGCTGTCGCGCAGCTCGCGGATCGAGCCGGCCTTTTCGCGGTCCATCAGCGCCGAGAGGCCACGGACGATATTGCCGGGCAGGCCGGGACCTTCATAGACCATGCAGGAATAGAGCTGGACGAGATCGGCGCCCGCCCTGATCTTCTCCAATGCGGTTTCGGCCGAGGAGACGCCGCCGACGCCGACGATCGGCAGATCGGGCCCGACACGCTTGCGCATCCGGGCAAGCACCGCCGTCGATTTTTCAAACAGCGGCACGCCGGAAAGACCGCCCGTCTCTTTCGCCTGACGCTGATCCTTGAGCCCTTCGCGGGAAAGCGTGGTGTTGGAGACGATCAGTCCGTCGAGCGCATGCGAGAGCGCTTCCGCCGCGATGTCATCCATACCCTCTTCCGTCAGATCAGGGGCGATCTTCAGAAATACCGGGATCTTCCGGCCGGATGCCTCGGCCATCTCGTCGCGCGCCGCCAGCACGGATGACAGCAGCGCCGCAAGGCTTTCGCGCGCCTGCAGGTCGCGCAGGCCCGGCGTGTTCGGCGAGGAGATATTGGCGGTGAAATAACGGGCGACGGAATAAAAGCGGCGGATGCCGGCGACGTAGTCGGCGATGCGATCCTCGCTATCCTTGTTGGCGCCGATATTGACGCCGATCACGCCGCCGCCGGTCAGCGCCGCCAGGCGCGTGAAGGCGGCGTCATGGCCTTCATTGTTGAAGCCGAGACGGTTGATGACGCCTTCATCCTCGATCAGGCGAAAGATGCGCGGGCGCGGATTGCCGGATTGCGGCTTCGGCGTCACCGTGCCGATCTCGGTAAAACCGAAACCGAGCTTCAGCAGCGCCTCCGGCACCTCGGCATTCTTGTCATAGCCCGCAGCCATGCCGATCGGGTTTTCGAAGACGAGACCGGCAACGGTTTGGCTGAGGCGCGGATCGGGAGCGATCCGGCAGGCCGGCACGAGGCCGGATTTCAGCGCGGCGATCGACATACCGTGCGCCGTTTCCGGATCGAACAGGAAAAGCCCCTTGCGGGCGAAACGCTGGAAGGGATCGATCATGGCGTAAGCTCCGGGAAGACATGGGCGCCGCTCTCATCGAGCGGCAGCGCCGCCTCCCAGAGCACGGCGGCCAGCGGCAGATCGGCATAGAGATGCGGGAAGAGATCGCCGCCACGCGAGGGCTCGAAGACGAGCTTGTCACCGAAGGCGGCGCCATCGACGGCAATGAGCAACAGGCCCGACTGGCCGGTAAAATGCAGCGCGGCGGTCTGTTTGACCTGGGCAGCCGTCGATAAATGGATGAAACCGTCCTTGAGATCGATGCCGGCGCCATGAAAAATGCCGGTTTGTCTGGCTTCCTGCCAGAGCGCTTCCGTCACGATCTTGTAAAGGGTCGGTGTCACGGTCATCATGGCCTCACGATATGCTGGTCCTCGATCATGAGCGCTTTGCCGGAAAGACGCGGCGATGTCCACGCCCCGGCGCGTAAAAGGGGATGGCCACGGGAAAAATCCGGAGGATGAGACGATGAAGGTTTTGGTTCTCGCGCTTGGCGCCGTTCTGCTGCCGCTTGCGGCGGCGGCGGCCGAACCCGATGCAAGCCGCTTCCAGCTCGAAAGGAGCGGCGACCATTTCGTCCGGCTCGACCGGCAGACCGGCGCGATGTCGATCTGCCAGGACAAGGACGGAGCCCTGGTCTGCCGGATGGCGGCCGACGAGCGGGCGGCCTATGAAGACGAGCTCGACCGGCTTTCAGAGCGGGTGACGAAGCTGGAACAAGGCGGCCTGGTTCAACGCGCGCTGCCGAGCGATGCGGAGATCGACCGCTCGATCAGCATCATGGAGCGGATGATGAAGAGTTTCATGGGGATGGTGAAGGAGTTCCAGACCGAGGAAAACACCAGTCCCCTTCCGCAGAAGACCTGATCTGATATAGTCATTCGAGCAAATGCGCATGCGACGCGGAGGGGATGGCGACACATGCAGGCATGATCGGACTCTTGGGAGGGAGTTTTCGATGCAGGAACAGACCATCATCATCGCGGACGACCATCCGCTTTTCCGGGATGCGCTGCGCCAGGCGGTGAGCGGCATGGAAGGCCGGCAGACCATCGTCGAGGCCGGCGATTTCGCCGCCGCCCGCGCGGCTGCGGGCGCAAATGCGGATGCCGATCTGATTCTGCTCGACCTCGCCATGCCCGGGGTCAGCGGCTTTTCCGGCCTGATGGCGCTGCGCGCCGAATTCGCCAGCCTGCCGATCGTCATCGTCTCGGCAAGCGACGACGCGACGACGATCCGCCGGGCGCTGGAACTCGGCGCTTCCGGCTTCATCTCCAAGTCCTCCGGCATCGAGGACATTCGCCGCAGCATCCAGACGGTGCTTGCCGGCGACATTGCGACGCCCGAGAGCTATCGCGACGGGCAGGAGCAAGATCCCGACGTCGCCGACCTGATCCGCCGCCTGCACACGTTGACGCCGCAGCAGAGCCGGGTGCTGACCATGCTGGCCGAAGGGCTGCTGAACAAGCAGATCGCCTATGAGCTCGGCGTCTCCGAGGCGACGATCAAGGCGCATGTTTCGGCAATCCTCTTGAAACTCGATGTCGACAGCCGAACGCAGGCTGTCATCCAGCTCGGCAAGATCAACATGGCGATGGTCGCCTGAGCGCTGCGCACCAAGAGGATTTTATTCCTTTCCTGTCTTTACTCGGACAATACGGTCGGTTAATATTCCGCTCGGTTGAAGCGCGGCGTTGGATGAGCCGCACAGGATCGGGCGCATATGCTGTCACATGAGCAAATCTGGGGAGCGATCGACAGGCTTGCCGAACGGCATGACCTGACGCCGTCAGGCCTTGCTCGGCGCGCCGGGCTCGATCCGACCTCCTTCAACAAATCGAAACGGCTTTCCGCCGACGGACGGTTGCGCTGGCCCTCGACGGAATCGATCGCCAAGGTGCTCGATGCGACAGGGGCGAGCATGGAGCAGTTTCTTGCCTTCATGCGGCCGGGCGCCAACCCTTCCGGGCTGCCGGAAGCAGCGTTTCAGCCTCCGGGCAGCTCCATTCCGCTGCTCGGCTTCGCGCAGGCGGGCGCCGGCGGCTTCTTCGACGATGGTGGTTTTCCTGCCGGCCAGGGCTGGGACGTGGTGGAATTTCCGACAGCCCCATCGCAAAAGGCCGGCGTCTATGCGCTGGAAGTGCAGGGCGAGAGCATGATGCCGTTCTATCGCGACGGCGACGTGCTGATCGTCGAGCCGGGCGCGCAGGTGCGCCGCAACGACCGCGTCGTCGTGCGCACACGCGAGGGCGAGGTGATGGCCAAGGTGCTGCTGCGTCAGAGCCCGCGCTCGATCGAGCTGATGTCGCTCAATCCAGAGCACCCCAACCGCACTCTCGATCTTTCCGATGTCGATTGGATCGCCCGCATCATCTGGGCCAGTCAATAGGAAGATATTCCATGCGCCCTGCTGCCGTCTTCACAGGTATCACAGGGATGGCGGTGGTGGCCGGTCTGCTGATGGCGGGCGAAGCAAGGCTTCGCGGCGACACGGCAGGAGAAGAAACCTCACCCGCAGAGGGGACCGCGACCGCAGTGCCGGATGCTGCCGCCGAGCCGGCAGCGACGATATCCGACGAACGTGCCGAAATGATCGCCCGCTCGGGGGAACCGGCGGCTCCGCCCTCTCCGGCGGCGCGTGACGGCACGGCTCCCAAACCCGCCGATATCCCGCAGCAAGCGGCGCCGGCCGCCGGCGGAACGGCAAGTCCCGCCGCGACGAAGGCGATGGAGCTGCCGAGGCCGATGGTCGAAAATGCCGGCAGTCTTTTCTTCGGCGAGCGCAGGCTCCAGCTTGCCGGCATCGTCCCCACACCCGCCGACAGGATATGCGGGCCGGCAGGCCGGCAATGGCCCTGCGGCATGATGGCGAAGACGGCGCTGCGCCAACTGCTGCGCAACCGCAGCGTCACCTGCGATCTCGACACAGCCGAATGGCAGGGAACGGCGACGGCTGCCTGCCGGCTCGGCACCCAGGATCTCGGCGCGTGGCTCGCCGAAAACGGCTGGGCTGAAGCAGCGGCGGCCTCCCCGCTTGCGGCCGTCTCCGAAAAGGCCAGACAGGCGGGGAAAGGCATCTATGGCGGCGATCCGCGCCGGAAATGACCGGCGGAGCTCGGCAGGATCGGTCGCCGCGAGAGCTGACCGATCCCTTGTAATGGCCGCCGCCAATTCCTAATCTGGGCTGATTGAAAAAGGAATCAGAGATGAACAAGCCGCTTTCCGCCCACGACGCCCTGATCTATGTGATGGTGATGGCATCCGCCGTCGACAGCACGATGAACGACAGGGAGATGACGAGAATCGGCCAATTGATCGGGTTCCTGCCGGTCTTCAAGGATTTCGATGACGACAAGCTGATTTCGATTGCGCGCGACTGCGCCTCGCTTCTGGCCGGGCCGGAAGGCCTCGACGTCGTTCTCGAAACCGTGCGCGATACCCTGCCGGCAAAGCTCTATGACACCGCCTATGCGCTCGCCGTCGAAGTGGCCTCCGCCGATCTCTCGGTCAAGGCGGAGGAACTGCGGCTGCTCAGCCTGCTGCGCGACCGGCTCGGCCTCGACAAACTCACCTGCGCGGCGATCGAACGCAGCGCGATTGCCCGCTTCCGCAAGGGCTAACGTTTATTCTTCAATAAAGCCCATAGGGAAAATAGCGCAGATAGATTTCCTGCAGGCGGCCGTTGCGCGACAGCGCCGCGAGCGCATGGTCGATGGCCGATGTCAGCACGCCGTCCTTTTGCCGCAGCATGATCGTCATGCCCTCGCCGAGGAAATGTTCGGAAAGGTAGGGGCCGTCGAAGAGCGCGCAGCATTTGGCCGAAGCGGGCGACGAGACCCAGAAGGAAAGCTGCAATGCGTCCGCGAAGGCGGCATCGACCTTGCGATCCCTAAGAGCCGCCAGCAGAGCCTCCTTGGTGTCGAAGGCCTGGGCCTTGATCGCCGGAAAGAAGGCGGCCAGCATGGCTTCATGCACCGTACCTTTGACGACGCCGACCGGATGGCCGGAAAGTGCCGCCGCCGTTTTTCCGTCCAGCGGTGCAGCGAGATTGCGCACGAAACGGGCCGGCAGCATCAGATAGGGCCGCGAGAAGAGAAATTGCCGGCGCAGGTCCGGGGTCACGGCAAGGCCGGCAATGACGGCATCTCCCTGCGAGGCGGCGAGCGCCCCCTTGAGATCGGCGAAGGGAACTGCCTGGATCTGGCACTTGTCCGAAATCTCCAGCTCGCTGCAGATTTCGCGGGCGAGATCGACGTCGAAACCGGAAAGCTTGCCGTTCTGATCGGTAAAATTGAAGGGCGGGAAGTCGACCGATGTCAGGAACCGCAGGCGCACCAGCGAGGAAAGATCCGGTTTGGCCAGGCGTTCGCGCGCATCGAAGAGCAGCGGCAGCGAAGGCGCGCCCTCCTGAGCGGATACCGCAAAGCTCGAAAGCAATGCCCCGAGAAACAGCCCGGCCGCAAAAAATCCCTTCAAAATCAGGGATGTCAGCTTGGATTGCATCATCGTGATCCGGTCTCGGGTTAAGCGCTAGAGCATGTCGCGCAAAAGTGTGCGGCGGTTTTGCGATAACGACATGCGTAAAAACAAAGACCAAAGCGCAAGGAGCGAATCTGAAAGATCGCGACGCGCTTTAGGCATCGCCGAGATGTATCAGAGTCACGGCCGGCGGGGAATATACATCGCGAGGCTTCCGCCCCCTCGCCGTCGCATCCGGGCATCTGCCGCCACAGCGAAAAGACGAAATGCCGATGCGCCGATACATCGCGGCGATTGCAGTTTTCGCAATATGCCGGGGATAACGATCCGAACCTTGGAAATTGTGGGCGTCCGGCGTCCCGCGTTAGGGCGGCATTAAAGAATAGCGCCGTTTATTTCCACCGACGACATCGGACCCCGCCAGCCGATCGCATGATGCACGCGTCAGCAGCGCTCTGTTTGCAACAATTGATTTCAAAGCGCCGGGCGCGAAACGCTCGGCCAATCGGGTGATATTTCCATGCTGAAGCATCTGAAAATCCGCACGAAGATCATATCGGTCGTAGCGCTGCTGGGGCTGATCATGATGGCGGGGCTCGTCTACGTCATCTCCGAGTTCCGCCGGGCCGACGCCGCCTACAGCGCCTTCATCGATCATGAAGCGACAGCCTCGATGCTGAGTGCACGCGCCAGCGCCTCGGTCGTGGCCTCGGTGCTGCAGGTCACGCTGGTTGCCGAGATGAAACCCGACACACCGGCATATCAGACCGCGCTTGCCACACCGAGCAGGCTGCCGCAGGCGCGCGACCGGATGAAACAGGCACTCGCCCTGGTGCCGAGCCGCAAGGCGGCAATCGACGAAATCCAGGCCGGCATCGATGAAATCGAAGCTCTGGCGAACAAGATCATCGAACAGAGCAAGGGCAAGGACAGCGCCGGTGCACTCGCGAATGTCGCCCTGATCAATGCCAGGCTCGATGCGCTGACGCCGAAGATGATCGCCAACAACGACGCGATGATGGCACTCCTCAACGACGGCGGCGATGCGCTCTCGGCTTCCGTCGATGGACGGATGGCCTTCAGCGCCGTTCTGATCGGCATCGCCGCTCTCGTCGCGATCGGCCTCGGCATAGTCGTGGCGCAGAAGGGCATTGCCGGCCCGATGGCTGAGCTGCGCCTGCGCATGACGCGACTTGCCGAGGGCGATACCGACAGCGAGATCGCCGGCCTCGACCGCCGCGATGAAGTCGGCCAGATGGCCCAGGCCGTTTCCGTCTTCCGCGACAACGCCATCGAGCGTCGTCACATCGAGGCGCGCGCCGAAGCCGACCGCAGCGTCAGTGACGGCGAGCGCCGCGAACGCGAGGCGCAGAAGGCCCGCGAAGCCTCCGAACTCGAAGGTGCCGTCGCAGCTCTCGGCGACGGCCTGCGCCGCCTTGCCTCCGGCGACCTCGCCTCGTCTATCGGCCAACCCTTCATCGCCCACCTCGATGCGCTGCGCCAGGACTTCAACAATTCGGTCGAGAAGCTCAACGAGACCATGCAGGCGGTCGGCGCCAATGCCCGGGCGATCGGCGCCGGCGCCAACGAGATCCGTTCTTCCGCCGACGAGCTTTCCAAGCGGACGGAACAGCAGTCCGCCTCCGTCGAAGAGACGGCGGCGGCGCTCGAAGAGATCACCACGACCGTGCGCGACGCCGCCAAGCGTGCCGAGGAGGCGAGCCAGCTCGTCGCCCGCACCCGTCTCGGCGCCGAAAAATCCGGCGAGATCGTCCGCAAGGCCGTTTCCGCCATGCAGCAGATCGAGAAGTCTTCGGTCGAGATCGGCAACATCATCGGCGTCATCGACGACATCGCCTTCCAGACCAATCTGCTGGCCTTGAACGCCGGCGTCGAAGCGGCCCGTGCCGGCGAAGCCGGCAAGGGTTTTGCGGTCGTCGCCCAGGAGGTGCGCGAGCTTGCACAGCGTTCGGCCAATGCCGCCAGGGAGATCAAGTCGCTGATCACCACATCCGGCACGCATGTCCAGACCGGCGTTTCGCTCGTCGGCGAAACCGGCAAGGCGCTCGATTCGATCGTCCAGGAGGTGCAGGAGATCAATCAGCACGTCCACGCGATCGCCGAAGCCTCCCGCGAGCAGTCGATCGGGCTGCAGGAGATCAACACCGCCGTCAACACGATGGACCAGGGCACCCAGCAGAATGCGGCAATGGTCGAGCAGTCGACGGCCGCCAGCCACAACCTCGCCACGGAAGCGGCCGCGCTCAACAATCTGCTCGGCCAGTTCCGGCTGACGGGCACCGCCGGCTTTGCCGCCGCCGCACCGATCGCCTCGGCCCGGCCGCCGGCCGCAGCACCGCGCGCGACCGCGCGCCCGGCTTCGAAGGCACCGATCCGTATCGCCAAGGAAGGAACCGCCCGCCCGGCCGCCTCGCCCGCCCGCGCGCTCGGCCAACATCTCGCCAACGCCTTCGGCGCAGGCAGCAGCACGCCGAAAAGTCAGGATGCCGATTGGACGGAATTCTGAGGCGATCGAAAACAGCATGCCGAGGGGCGGCTGCGGCCGCCCTTTCTTTTGCGCTGACCTTGCCGCGATCACGCCGTTCCGGGCAGCGCCTCGCAAAGGATTGAAGGCGGACAGGCTTTTGCTTGATGCATGGGACATGACAGCGAGTATGATCGTATCGTTCCGCGCATCGGAGGGGGATGGACATGAAACCCGCAATCATCGGCCTCATCGGCACTCTCGCTCTTGCGGGGTGCAACACCACGACCTACAGCGGCCCCGGCCTCGAACCCATACCGGGGAGCATCACCTATAACGGCCAACCGCGCACCAAACTCACTAAATCGCCTCCCGGCTCGTCCTTTCCGCATGATTTTATCGACCAGTACGGCCGGCAGGTGGAGGAAACCTATATTATCCAGCCCGATCGAAGCCTGATCATCGCGCATCGGCAATATAAGCCGATCCGGTTCTTCGGAGATTAGATCGACGTCGCTGTAGAAAAGGTATGTGGAGTGGGTGAATGGATTTCCCAGTATAGCGCGCCCTTCTTGGGCTTCGCGGCGAGGTCAAAATTGCAGGCTCCTCGCTGCAAATCTTGCCGAAGCATCCCAGCAAGATTATCGCAAACCTCTGCCCCGGGGTCACCTCCGAGGTGTGTCGACACGCGGAAATTGCCGCGTATAAGACGTAGGGCTGAAGCGCTATTGGCAGATATGGAAAACAATTCGGCCATCGGCCCGGTGACCCCAAGAGGAAAGTTGTCTGGGCTAATCTGCCAATCACAATACGGAAGAGGGTTTCCAGTTTGGTCTCGCATTTGATCAAGAATCAGAGCATGCATTCGACAGATAAAATATAGAAGGTAGATAACGTAGGAAGCCTGAACGATCGAAATCGCGAACTCACGGCCTGATGATAAGCCGACCACCGATACTTCCCGCCCAGAAATCAAAATATGCTGACTTAAGCCCAGATTGACGATCAACTCAGAGAGTGAATCTGCAACTGTGCCACCTTCGACGCTAAAAGCCAGACCGAAGACCTCACTGCTCGCAAGGACTTTGGGAAACTGCCCACGGAATTCTTCGCGGTATCGGTGATTGCGGTTCGCGGCCCATTTTTTCAACGTCTTGCTCTGACGGTTCAACAACGGT
The DNA here is from genome assembly GCF_047445895.1 of Rhizobium sp. BR 249. Taxonomy (NCBI): domain Bacteria; kingdom Pseudomonadati; phylum Pseudomonadota; class Alphaproteobacteria; order Hyphomicrobiales; family Rhizobiaceae; genus Rhizobium; species Rhizobium sp. BR 249. The sequence goes on from NZ_JARWKX010000001.1 coordinate 51,077, forward strand.
CCTAGCGTAGTCTCCCATCCCCACTGTTCGGCGCTCTCAGACACCAGGAGGGCGGTCGTATGCCAGCCCCCACGATCATTCGGAATCTCCTGTGGACTATGGTCCATGGAAGCAACTAGCATTGTCATTTATCTGACCTAGACCGGCTACACGATTGGCTTACAAGATGATTTTATCACGTTTGACCGTCAACTCACCGAATGCTTGGCGACCGACGGAAAGCTAGTCGCAAATCGCCACGATCGCCCAGATCGCAAGTGAAACGGCAGTCACGCGAGTGAAACGTCACAATACTTAACTATTGAAGTTGCTGGAGCGGGTGAAGGGAATCGAAATAGAGACGTAAGCTATTGTATCTGCCGTACGATTCCGATTGATCCGGTACCGATACCGGTTCTTCTACCGTATTTTTGTATATTTTGACCAGCCTTCACAGAAAACGAATTTTATCCAGGAACAACCTTCTGCGCCATCGCAAAGCGGACCTTAGCAGCTTATCGTCAGGTGATCCATTTGAGAACCACCGGATAAAGTCCACGAATGATCGACCTATCAGATATATTTGAGTCCCAAGAGTTAAGTGAGGCAGTCAAGGCGGTAGAGGTGCTGATAGCCCGCCGCCAAGTTCCTCGAAAAATAGCTACCGAGAAGACTTTCCGCGAACTAGCTCTAGGAAAGACATTTCAAGCTCGCGACGCCTTAGCCGTCATCTCCAACGGCGAACCTGCATACCCGGGTCTCAAAGCAGTGCTTTCGTGCGGCTTTGTTGGCTGGGCGCTTTTTCCAACAGACAGCGGAATGAGAATTACCCTCATGACGCAAGCCGTCTTACGGCACATGGATGAAGCCGAACGATCAGTAGGCCTCGCCGATGAGCCTATCACAGTGGCGAGAGACATTGTCGCCCGATATGTACTCACTGGCATCGACTTCCTAACTGAAATTTACGATGAGATCGGTGGGTATGAAGCCTTCACTAGGATTGCTAGCCTCGACATCATGGCAGCGCTGTTCGAGCCGTATTCCAAAGCAATCGATACAGCTAACCGCGCTCTGACTTACCTCCATCACGGCGCCGATCGTTTCAAGGATCCAGAGTTTGATTTTGCGCCGAGCTTGAATCGAGCCATCACGATTTTCAATCATCTCAAGAAAGCTTGGGGACCGATAGAATACGGCAAAATCTACGTGTCTCGCTCGCTGCTGCATCGCAGGTGGAGTCAAACGAAGGTGACCCTTGCTCTCGTTTACGCTGCTTCCACGATTAGAGTGAATAGGAAAACGCTGCTGCAGATTATGCTGCAGGGCGATTACCGGTAGGTGGCGGAACCGCAAGAGACCGATCAGGCCGACGAATCTCGTGCGCGCCATGAGTGCGATGGGTGACCGTTCCCTGAAGCAACTGACTTTCGCTGGCGGAACTGGAGTGGGCCTACGACGTGCTCTGTTAAAAGCGTCGCGAGACTCTCTTGAAAAGGACACGGCAACGAGAGCTTCACGCCGCAGAGCGCTTCTATTCGCGTGATCGCCTACATCAAATGATCAAATCCACGATAATTCGCGGAAAGCTCATCGCGGCACAGATTTCCGCGCTTTGCATCCGGAATCGCATGTTGCTGCCCAACCTGCTACTCAATTCCTAAAGGTGAACTATGATGACTCCTACTGGCGCCGTCGGCGTCCGTGATGCCCTCTTCGATGGGGCTGCAGAGCTTAACTTGCCGTTGTCGCCCAGTCTGCTTTCTCTCTTCCGGTGTGAAGATAGTTTGCCTTGCGGGCAAGGTCGGTGCCCTATATGTGCTTCGAAGCTAACCATGCTTTTACACAGCATCAAACTGGCACCCGCACTTCGCGCGCAGCGTTGGCAGAGAAGCGCCTTCGCACTGCGTTCTTTTTCTTACGCGGCAACTGAACTTGCGGCCATCCCGATAGACAAAATTAATTCCGGCATCGCCGCGATCCTTGATGGCTATGTCCGCTCATTTCTGCAGCAAGACAACCGCGGCAGTGTGAATTATGGCTGCATTGCCCAGATTGGATTGGTCGAAGATACCTCGCCTGCGAGCGCATGTGAGAAAGTCGTTGTCGTGGAGTTCGCTCTAACCGGTGGTAACGAAGAAACTGACTACGATATGTTTGAGAGCCTGCATGCTCACTTCGGCAAAGAGCTTTACCACGTTACCGGCAATGAGCTTGGTCCGCAGGAGGTGGAGCGTGTCCCCTTGCTTTCGGCAGAAGGATGCGGAGTTCTTCCTGATCAAGGTCTCTTGTTCGGATATACGAGGCGTAGGCTGGACAAGCCCGAGCGGCCGACAGTGATTTCAAGCAAAAAGCGCCTTGCCCGAATGGCCGTCAACTATGGAAATCATACGCTGAGGAGCCGGATTCTATCACGAGGCTTGTCCAACAATGGAACAGAGTTGGTATTTGACAAAGATGCAAGAGGGGATATTTGGAAGATTGACTACTTCTCGCAACTCGATCTACTGACTTGATTCAATAGCTCGGGTCGAACAATCACGAGCCATAAAGCTGTCAGCTAGCGAGGGCGCTTTCCACTCGCCCACTTTTCTCGATGCCATTCAGGACGTCCAACACGTCTTTCGCCGAGATCTGAGTTATTGGATAGGGCGAAAGCTTCTTCGCGAGGACTTTTAACATCCACGTGTTCTTATCGATGGTCGGCTCCGCGCGCTTATCGCGACGTAGCTTCGCGATAAATTCATCAGCGATCAGTCCGAAGGTGTTTCCAGCCGCCGCCTTGGCGGACAATTGCTCGCGCTTCTTCGCCAGCGAGGGATCCAAGCCTTCTGATAACTTTTTCTTTGCTTCATCTCGCCGGCTGCGGGCTTCCGCCAGCCCAATGGCGGGATAAGCGCCTAGCGTCAGCGTCTTTCTCTTCCCAAAATACGCATAGTCAAGCCGCCAGGACTTGCCGCCGGCCGTCGACACATACAGATAGAGGCCCTTACCATCTGGTAGCTTGTAGGGTTTTTCGGATTTTTTGGCATTTCGAAGTTGAACGTCTGTGAGCGCCATTTACGGTATCGGCCTTGAATGCTGCGGCTTGTACCGTGGTTTTGTACCGAAAATTTTGCTGGATGTCACTGCACCCCGTTGCACCTCGCCACGCGCGCGCGAGGCCGTAGCTTATCCTATGTAGCTGATTTTCATTGCAATATTGGACACCGTTGGACGAACATTAGCGAAACGGTTGTGGGGCTGTGGAGCGGGTGAAGGGAATCGAACCCTCGTATTCAGCTTGGGAAGCTGCTGCTCTACCATTGAGCTACACCCGCGATGAGGCGAGATTTCCAACAGATGGGGGCCGCTGTCAAGTCGTCTCGGGGAAAGCGCTTCAGATGCGGAAGTGCTTCGAGAGCTTGAGGCCCTGGGCCTGATAGTTGGAGCCGAGGCCGGAGCCGTAGAGGCTGGCCGGTTTTTCCTGCATGTGCTCGTAGACCAGGCGGCCGACGATCTGGCCGTCTTCGAGGATGAAGGGGACTTCGTGGCTGCGCACTTCGAGCACGGCGCGGCTGCCGCGCCCGCCGGCCGGCGCGTGGCCGAAGCCTGGATCGAAGAAGCCGGCATAATGAACGCGGAATTCGCCGACCAGCGGATCGAAGGGCGTCATCTCGGCGGCATAATCCGGCGGCACGTGCACGGCCTCGCGCGAGACGAGGATATAGAACTCGTCGGGATCGAGGATCAGCTCGTTGCGGCCGCGGCTATAGAGCGGCTCCCAGAAATCGAAGATATCGTGCTGATCTTTCTTGTCGACGTCGACGACGGCGGTGTGGTGCTTGCCGCGGTAGCCGATCAGGCCGTCCTTGTCGCCGGTGAGATCGATCGACAGCGCGATGCCGCCGCCGGAGACGTTCGGCTGCTTGCTCGCCACCAGCGTCTCGCTTTCATGCAGCTTCAAAAGTTCCGGCTCGCCGAGCAGGGAATGGCCGACGCGGAAGCGGATCTGCGACAGGCGCGAGCCGCGGCGCACGACGATCGGGAAGGTGCGCGGGCTGATTTCGAGATAGAGCGGGCCGGAATAGCCGGCCGGGATCTTGTCGAATTCCTGGGCGTAGTCGGTGATGACGCGCGTGAAGATATCGAGCCTGCCGGTCGAGCTCTTCGGGTTGGCCGAGGCGGACATGTCGGCCGGAAGCGCCAGGCTCTCCATCAGCGGCACGATGTAGACGCAGCCGGTTTCGAGCACCGCGCCTTCGGAAAGGTCGATCACATGCAGGCTCAGCCGGTCGAGCTTGTCCGAGACCAGATGCGAAGGCCCAGGCATGAAGCTGGCGCGCACGCGAAAGGCCTTGGCGCCCAAGCGCAGATCGAGACTTGCCGGCTGGATCTGGTCGCGGTCCAGCTCCCGCTCGGAGATAAGACGCCCCGTTTCGAACAGCGCCGAAATTGCGCGGTCAGCCAGAATTCCCGTTTCGCGAGCCATCATGCCCCATCCATCTTTTGCGCCGACAAAACCAAACTCGGGGAATTGACGCAAGCAGCTAACAGCAGTATTGCAGAATTATCCCGTGGTGATTTGGCCGGTCGGCTTGCAGCCACGTTAAACAAGTGGCTAAAAAGACCGGGTGTGAAACCGGTCTGCTTTTGCGGCCGGTTTTTTTGTTATGTGAAGGTGATAGCATGAGCAAGACCTGGCGCCCGGCAACCCAACTCGTTCACGGCGGAACGTTGCGTTCGCAATATGGCGAGACCTCCGAGGCAATCTATCTCACGCAGGGTTTCGTCTATGACACGTCGGAAGCGGCCGAAGCCCGCTTCAAGGGCGAGACGGACGGTTTCATCTACGCCCGCTACGGCAGCCCCACCAACGACATGTTCGAAAAGCGCATGTGCGCGCTGGAAGGCGCCGAAGACGCCCGCGCCACCGCCTCCGGCATGGCCGCCGTCACCGCCGCCATCCTCTGCCAGCTGAAGGCTGGCGATCATATCGTCGCCGCGCGCGCCCTCTTCGGTTCCTGCCGCTGGGTGGTCGAGACGCTGGCGCCGAAATACGGCATCGAGTGCACGCTGGTCGACGGCCGTTATCTCGAAAATTGGGAAAAGGCGATCACTGCGAAGACCAAGGTGTTCTTCCTGGAAAGCCCGACCAACCCGACCCTCGAGGTGGTCGATATCGCCGGCGTCGCCAAGCTCGCCAACCAGGTCGGCGCCAAGGTCGTCGTCGACAATGTCTTCGCGACGCCGCTCTTCCAGAAGCCGTTGGAACTCGGCGCCCATATCGTCGTCTATTCCGCCACGAAACATATCGACGGCCAGGGCCGGTGCCTCGGCGGCGTCGTGCTGTCGGACAAAGAATGGATCGACGAGAACCTGCACGACTATTTCCGCCATACCGGCCCGGCCATGTCGCCGTTCAATGCCTGGACACTGCTGAAGGGCATCGAGACGCTGCCGCTGCGCGTGAAGCAGCAGACCCAGAATGCGGCGAAGATCGCCGACTTCCTGGCGGAGCAGGGCAAGGTCGCCAAGGTGATCTATCCCGGCCGCAAGGACCATCCGCAGGCCGATATCATCGCCAAGCAGATGACAGGCGGCTCGACGCTCGTCTGCTTCGAGCTGAAAGGCGGCAAGGAAGCGGCCTTCGCGCTGCAGAACGCGCTTGAGATCGTCAAGATCTCCAACAATCTCGGCGACAGCAAGAGCCTGATCACGCATCCGGCAACGACGACGCACAAGAATCTGACGGAGGAAGCGCGTGCCGAACTCGGCATTTCTCCGGGCACGGTCCGCCTTTCGGCCGGCATTGAGGATACCGACGATCTGATCGAGGATTTCGCGCGGGCGCTTTCTAAGGTCTCGGGCTAAAGCGCGTCGCGATCTTTCAGATTCGCTCCTTGCGCTTTCGGTCTTTGTTTTTAAGCATGTCGTTATCGCAAAACCGCCCCACACTTTTGCGCGACATGCTCTAACCGACGACATCGCGGCCGGGCCTCACCCAGGTTCGGCCGCAACGCCGGGGAACAAGTTCGCCCTCGGTGACGTTGCGAAGTAAAATTAACACCGACAGTTAGGCTTAACGATCGAAAACCATTCGATCATAGCTGTTTCATCGCTGATCAACGTTCCGTTTCTTGACGGAAGGGGCCTCTTATAAGATACGGGTAACATATCTTGACTATGGTGCAAGGCATGTATCGCGCCCTCACAAGAGATATCGAAGTCGTGGTCGAACCGTTCTATCTGGAGGAGCAATCCGATCCGGAAGACGATCGCTATGTCTGGGGTTACCGGATTGTCATCAGCAACAATTCCGGCGTCGCCGTTCGCCTGGTCAACCGCTACTGGAACATCACCGATCAGAACGGCCAGGTGGACGAAGTGACCGGTCCCGGGGTCGTCGGCGAGCAGCCGCGGCTCAGCCCCGGCGACACCTACGAATATTCCTCCGGCTGCCCGCTCGACACGCCCTCAGGCCTGATGTTCGGCCATTATCAGATGGAAACGGATGAAGGCGAGGTGTTCGATGTCGACATACCCGCCTTCTCGCTGGATTCGCCGGGGCTGTTACGCGTCCTCAACTGAGCCATAGCCAAAGTAATATAGCATTCTTGGCGCATCCTGTCGGGGCGTGTGGGGTTCCGGAAGTCATCACCCATCAGCAATTTCTAAAGCTCAAAGGGATCCGACTTCGCTTTAGTATCTGGCTTTCCTTCAAACGGATCTTTTGATTTTGGCGGCTCTGGCCGTTTAGCAATTGTAGCGTTTACCGCCTTTTGGCAGGCGAGCATCTCGTCCGCAGCTGCGACAGAATTCTTCAGCCTAAAAGCAGCGATCTCTTTACCGTTAAAAGTAGCGCGAAAATTCAATTTACGAGCGAATTCATCGACCAAGCCGACATCGTCAAAATCGATCCACAACCCCTTAAAGTCTTTATACTCTACGGCGGTCGCATCAGCCGTCCATTCGGACCGATCCAAAGAAAATTCAACAGGATATTGCTTGCCGCTCTCCAGGGACTTCCAGTTTGCATTTCCAATTAAGATGTAAAAAGGATTTTCCTTCTTAGTAAAACTAAAGCCAAGGCGAAAGACCGTACCATCCTCAAAGCTAGTCACAACAAAGCAACCGTTGCCCACCGTCCTATCAACGGCCACGCTCCAGCCACCTACTTTCTTCCATTGAAATATGTCATCATCGGCTAAGCTTATTTGCGGTATCGCAGCCACCAATACGAGTGCGAAACATAAAAACTTCATATATGCCCATCCCGCTTTCATAGGCCAGCACCTGAAATATAGGCGCACGGTGACTACTAAAAATCGAATCACCGTGCAGTATCGTCGCTACTTTCTTCTATTACACATTCTGCGTCTCAACTTAACAATGTTAACCGAGCTGCGGCGCAACCTCATCCACAGGGTAGCGATAGGTGGTCGAGCAGAATTCGCAGGTTACCGCGATTTCGCCGTTTTCCTGGCTTGCCTCGATCTCCTCGGCCGAAAAGCCCTTCAGCACGCCGCCGATCTTTTCGCGCGAACAGCTGCAGCGGTCGAAGACGGCGCGGGGTTCGTAGACACGCACGCCGCGCTCGTGGAACAGGCGGAACAAGAGCCGCTCGGTCCCGACCTGGGGATCGGTGAGTTCATCGGCGTCGATCGTCTCGACCAGCGAGCGGGCTTCGGCCCAGGCGTCATCCTCGCCGTGCGGACGGTCGCCGGGATCGCCGTCGCCGCCGTGGAGATCCGGCTGGCGCATGCGTTCCGGGGCCTCCGGCAGGAATTGGGCGACAAGCCCCCCTGCCCGCCAGCGATGGCGCGGCTTGCCGGCATCGTCACGATCGAAAAGCTCGGCCGCCGCAAGGCGCACGCGCGTCGGGATCTGCTCCGACTGGCGAAAATAGACGCCGGCGATATCCTCGAGCGAGGTACCGTCGAGCGCGACGATGCCCTGGTAGGGCTGGCCGAATTTGCCCTGGTCGATGGTGAAAGCGAGCACGCCCTTGCCGAGCAACTGCTCCGGCTCGGTTTCGCCCGCGGCAATCGCCTTGTTGAGCAGGGCCTGATCGAAGCGGGCATAAGCGCGGACATTTTCCGGCGTCGAGAAATCGGCGACGAGAAGATCGACCGGGCCATCGCCCTTGGTCTGCACCGTGAATTTGCCCTCGAATTTCAGCGAGGTGCCGAGCAGCACCGTCAGCACGACGACTTCAGCCAGCAGCCGGGCGACGGGTGCGGGATAATGATGGCGCTCGAGGATGGCATCGAGCATCGGGCCGAGCTGGACGGCGCGGCCGCGCACATCCAGACCCTCGACCTGGAAGGGGACGACATGATCATCGCCGGCGAAATCAAACTGGCCAAGAACGGCTGCAGCTTCTGCCATGGCTTTCACTCCTTATTTTCAGAGCGACGGCCAGAGTGCCCGGCGCTCGCGCGGTCGCGAGCTTTTGACTCACGACATCCGATTATGGTTCAGATCGCGCCCAGGCACCAAGCAAGAATCGATTTCTGTGCATGAAGACGGTTTTCCGCCTCATCGAAGACCACGGATTGCGGGCCGTCGATCACGTCATCCGTCACTTCCTCGCCGCGATGGGCGGGCAGGCAATGCATGAACAATGCATCATTGCCGGCCTTCGCCATCAAGGCCGCATTGACCTGATAAGGCTGGAAGACATTGTGACCCCGGGCCCGATGTTCCTGATTCATGGAGACCCAGGTATCGGTCACCACGCAATCGACGCCGGCGACCGCACGGTCGGCATCATGGCAGAGCATGATTTCGGCGCCCTCATTGCGGGCCCAGTTCAGATAGTGATCCTTGGGCTCCGAACCAAGGGGTACGGCCATGTTCATGCGATAGCCGAAACGCGCGGCCCCTTCGACCAGCGAATGCAGCACATTGTTGCCGTCGCCGGTCCAGGCGATGGTCTTGCCCTTGATCGGCCCGCGGTGCTCTTCAAAGGTCATGATATCGGCCATGATCTGGCAGGGATGGGTGTCGTCCGTCAGCGCATTGATGACAGGCACGGTCGCATGTTCGGCAAGCTCCAGCAGGCGCGAATGCTCGGTGGTGCGGATCATGATCGCATCGACATAACGCGACAGCACCTTGGCGGTATCGCCGATCGTCTCGGCGCGGCCGAGCTGCATTTCGGTGCCGGAGAGGAACAGCGTCTCGCCGCCGAGCTGGCGCATGCCGACATCGAAGGAGACGCGGGTGCGGGTCGACGGCTTTTCAAAGATCATCGCCAGCATCTTGCCGGCGAGCGGCTTGTCGCCCTTGCCGGCCTTGAAGGCCTGCTTGCGGGCGAGCGCATCGTTCATGATGGTTCTGAGATCGGCTGTAGTGACCGCCGAAAGATCGAGGAAATGTTTAGGAGCCATATCGTGTTCTTACCTGTCGTGCGCCCGGAGGCGGCAATCCCTTCAAGCCGTCTTCTTCACCTTGGAAGCGCGAACGCTTTCGGCGGCGCGCTCGATGCGTGCAAGGCCCTCGCGGGCCTCCTCGGCGGTGACGACGAGAGGAGGAATAAGGCGGATGACGTTGTCGCCGGCGGGGACGCCAAGCAGATGCGCTTCCCGGATCGCCTGCAGCAGTTCGGCGGAGGGAACGGCAGCCTTGATGCCGAGCAAAAGCCCCTCACCTCTGATATCCTCGATCACATCGGGATAACGATCCTTGAGGGAAGCCAGCCCCTGGCGGAAGACGAGCGCCACGTCGCGCACCTGCTGGAGGAAGCCATCGGCGAGAATGACGTCGAGCACGGCGCTGCCGACGGCCATGGCAAGCGGGTTGCCGCCATAGGTCGAACCGTGCGTACCGGCCTTCATGCCGGAAGCGGCTTCGGCGGTGGCAAGGCAGGCGCCGAGCGGGAAGCCGCCGCCGATGCCCTTGGCAACGGCCATGATATCGGGCGTCACGCCGGACCATTCATGGGCGAAGAGCCTGCCGGTGCGGCCGACGCCGGTCTGGACCTCGTCGAGGATCAGCAGCAGGCCGTTTTCATCGCAGATCTGGCGAAGCGCCTTCATGAACTCAGGAGTGGCCGGACGCACACCGCCCTCGCCCTGTACCGGCTCGATGAGGATTGCGGCCGTCGCATCGGTGATGGCGGCGCGGACCGCCTCGATATCGCCGAAAGCCACCTGATCGAAACCGGGCGCCTTGGGGCCGAAGCCTTCGAGATATTTCTCCTGGCCGCCGGCGGCGATCGTCGCGATCGTGCGGCCGTGGAAGGCGCCTTCGAAGGTGATGATATGGAAGCGCTCGGGATGACCCTTGGAAAACTGGTAGCGGCGCGCCGTCTTGATGGCGCATTCGAGCGCCTCCGCGCCTGAATTGGTGAAGAACACCTTCTCCGCGAAGGTTACGTCAGTCAGGCGTTTTGCCAGGCGTTCCTGGCCCGGAATTTCATAGATGTTGGAGAGGTGCCAGACTTTGTCGGCCTGCTCCTTCAGCGCGCCCACAACATGGGGATTGCCGTGGCCGACGGAGGTGACGGCGACGCCGGCGCCGAAATCGAGATAACGCTCGCCGCTTTCGGTGATCAGCCACACGCCCTCGCCTCGCTCGAACCGCAGCGGGGCACGAGAATAGGTGTCATAAAGCGGCGCGGCTTCAGCCATGGCGCGGGTCTCCCGTTCACAATTACAGAGCCTCGGACTCCGGCTAAGAAAACCAGGCCCGAAAAATCAAAAATGCCGCCTTTCGGCGGCGAGCGGTACTATTTCCTTTTCGCGCTGCAATGTCAACAAAACTGCGGCCTTAGCGCATGCAGCAAGCTTGTACAGCGGCATTTTCGACCTTCAACAGGCATTATTGCAGAAATGACACGCGGGGGAAGCAAGTTGGGGAAAACTCCGAATTCGATTCATCCGGATTCCCGCGACTCTTGTCAGGGAGTCAGCCTCACACTAGGTTAAAGTTCAATTACTAGACTGCATGCGGCGGAACTAGTCACCAAAATTGATCAGGCGTTTCTTGTTTCGGAGGCTTCCGGGACAACGGTGAGGGATTCTGCCATCACCAACGCAAAAGGTGGAGACAGGGCATGAACTGGACAGACGAGCGGGTCGAGAAACTCAAGAAGCTATGGTCCGAAGGACTGAGCGCCAGCCAGATCGCGGCGCAGCTTGGCGGGGTCAGCAGAAATGCCGTCATCGGCAAGGTGCATCGGCTGAGCCTTCCGGGCCGCGCCAAAGCGGGCGGCACGGCCACCGCGGCGCGTACGCCGAAGCGCAATACGTCGGCGCCGCGCGCCCCGAACTACGCCTCGCGGATCACCACCCGCACCGTCACCCGCCAGCAGGGCGCGACGATGCTGAAGGAAGAGATCGAGATCGAAGCGGTCGAGGAAATGGAATACGTGCCGAAGGGCAACGTGGTGGTGCCGATTTCCCGCCGCCTCGGCCTGACGGAACTGACCGAACGCACCTGCAAATGGCCGGTCGGCGACCCGCTGAAGGAAGACTTCCACTTCTGCGGCTGCGAATCCCCCGACAATTCGCCCTATTGCAGCTATCACCAGAAGCTCGCCTATCAGCCGATCAACGAGCGCCGCAGGGCGACCGCACGGGTCAGCTGAGCAGACTGGCATTGCTAGATATGAGAAACGGGCCGAACGGCCCGTTTTTTTATTCATCGGATTGAGGCGCTTGGGCATCCGGTTTGTTGCCGGGAAATCCCCTTACCCCGCTTACGGGGCTCAGGCTTCCATCGAATAACCCGCGCCGCGGACGGTGCGGATGACGTCCTGCATGTTGGAGAAATTCAGCGCCTTGCGCAGGCGGCCGACATGGACGTCGACGGTGCGCTCGTCGACGTAGATATCGTGGCCCCAGACGCCGTCGAGAAGCTGCGAGCGGGAGAAGACCCGGCCCGGCGACGACATCAGGAATTCCAGCAGGCGGAATTCGGTGGGGCCGAGGCGGACTTCGCGGCTCTTGCGATGGACGCGATGGGTTTCGCGATCAAGCTCGATATCGCCGCATTTCAGCACCGTGGACAGAACCTCCGGGCGGGCGCGGCGCAGCATCGCCTTGACGCGGGCGACGAGCTCGGGGGTCGAGAAGGGCTTGACGACGTAATCGTCGGCGCCTGTCGAGAGCCCGCGGACGCGCTCGCTCTCTTCGCCGCGCGCCGTCAGCATGATGATCGGCAGGCGCTCGGTTTCCGGGCGCATGCGCAGGCGCCGGCAAAGCTCGATGCCGGAGACGCCGGGCAGCATCCAGTCGAGGATGAGAAGATCGGGCGTGCGCTCCTGAAGCCTGATTTCGGCCTCGTCGCCGCGAAGGATGGTATCGACCTCGAAACCTTCCGCTTCGAGGTTATAACGAAGAAGCACACTGAGGGCTTCTTCATCTTCAACAACTGCAACTCTCGGGATCATGCGTCTCGGTCTCCTCGCGCACGATCCTTAAACCGGGGGCGATTTAAGCAGGATCCTGCGCAAATTCAGATGTGGCTGCGACCTCTTTGCGCGCCCCTGCGGGCGCGCAAATGGCGGTCCGGGACGGTTATTCCGTCACCGCGCCGACGGTGTTGGCGCTGTCGTCCTTCGGACGGTCGCCTTCCGGCTGTGCGCCTGTCGCCATGTAGTAGATCGTCTCGGCGATGTTCGTGGCATGGTCGCCGATACGCTCGATGTTCTTGGCGCAGAAGAGAAGATGCGTGCAGCTGGTGATGTTGCGCGGGTCTTCCATCATGTAAGTCAGGAGTTCGCGGAACAGCGAGGTGTACATGGCGTCGATCTCGTTGTCGCGTTCGCGGATCGACTTCGCCTTGTCGGCAGCGCGCGTCGTGTAGACGTCGAGCACTTCCTTGAGCTGGACGAGCGCGAGTTCCGACAGATGCTCGAGGCCGCGGGCGAGCTTGCGGGGAACGCCCGTCGCCTGGACGGCGATGACGCGCTTGGCGGTGTTCTTGCCGAGGTCGCCGACGCGTTCGAGATCGCCGGCGATCCGGATCGAACCCATGATCTCGCGCAGGTCCGAGGCCATCGGCTGGCGGCGGGCGATGGTGACGATCGCCTTGTCACCGATCTCGCGTTCCATGTGATCGAGGATCACGTCGTCCGAGATGACCTTCTGCGCGAGCGCGGTATCGCCGTTGACCAGTGCGCGAACGGATTCGCTGACCATCTGCTCGGCCAGCCCGCCCATTTCGGAAATCCGCCTGGACAGGAACTTCAGATCATCATCATAGGCAGAAAAAATATGTGTCGATGCCATGGGCTTTATCCTCGAATAACGGGAAGACGCGATGTCGCCAGAATCAGCCGAAACGGCCCATGATGTAGTCCTGGGTGCGCGGATCGTCCGGATTGGTGAACATCTTGTCGGTATCGTTCTCCTCGACGAGGTTGCCGAGGTGGAACATGGCGGTGCGCTGCGAAACGCGAGCGGCCTGCTGCATGGAGTGGGTGACGATGACGATCGTGTAGTTCTCGCGCAGCTCGTGGATCAACTCCTCGACCTTGGCGGTGGCGATCGGGTCGAGCGCCGAGCAGGGCTCGTCCATCAGGATGACTTCGGGGCTGACGGCGACGGCGCGGGCGATGCAAAGACGCTGCTGCTGACCGCCGGAAAGGCCGGTGCCGGATTCATGCACGCGGTCCTTGACCTCGTTCCAGAGGCCGGCGCGCTGCAGGCTGGTTTCGACGATCTGGTCGAGATCGGCCTTCGACTTGGCAAGACCGTGGATGCGCGGGCCGTAGGAGACGTTTTCATAGATCGACTTCGGGAACGGGTTCGGCTTCTGGAAAACCATGCCGACGCGGGCGCGAAGTTCGACGACGTCGATATCGGGATCATAGATATCGTCGCTGTCGAGCGTGATCTTGCCGGTGACGCGGCAGCCGTCGATCGTATCGTTCATGCGGTTGAGGCTCCGCAGGAAGGTCGACTTGCCACAGCCGGAGGGGCCGATCAGGGCTGTTACGGTGTTTTCGCGAATGTTCAGGTTCACATCGAAAAGCGCACGCTTCTCGCCGTAGTAAACCGAGACATCCTGTCCGATCATCTTATACGGGACGTTGCTCATCTTCTGATCCAGCGCCTTTTCAACTGCAGCTTCCGTCAACATGTTCATGATGTTTAACTCCGTTTACCAGCGGCGCTCGAAGCGACGACGCAAGAGGATGGCGCCCATGTTCATGACGATCAGGAACAGGAGCAGGACGATGATGGCACCCGAAGTACGCTCCACGAAGGCGCGTTCCGCCTCGTTCGCCCACATATAGACCTGCACGGGCAGGGCCGTCGAGGGATCGAGCGGTGTGGCAGGCGCATTGGCGACGAAGGCGACCATGCCGATGAGCAGCAGCGGCGCGGTTTCGCCGAGCGCGTGCGCCAGGCCGATGATCGTGCCGGTGAGGATGCCGGGCATGGCAAGCGGCAGGACATGGTGGAACACCATCTGCATCTTCGAAGCGCCGAGGCCGAGGGCTGCGGCGCGGATCGACGGCGGCACGGCGCGGAGTGCTGCGCGCGTCGCGATGATGATCGTCGGCAGGGTCATCAGCGTCAGAACCAGGCCGCCGACCAGAGAGGCCGAGCGCGGCAGGCCGATGAAGTTGATGAAGACGGAAAGACCGAGCAGACCGTAGACGATCGAGGGAACGGCGGCGAGGTTGTTGATGTTGACCTCGATCAGGTCCGTCAGCTTGTTCTTCGGCGCGAACTCCTCGAGATAGATCGAGGCGGCAACGCCGATCGGCAGGGAGAGCACCAGGACGATCAGCATCAGGTAGAGCGAGCCGATGAGGGCGACGCCAAGGCCTGCGGCCTCCGGACGGCTGGAATTGCCGTTGACGAAGAGGCCGGTGTTGAACTGCTTGGACAGAGCCCCGCTCGCCTTCAGCTCGTTCATCCAGCCGACCTGCTTGTCGTTGACCTTGCGGTTCTTCTCGTCGACCGAAAGATCGATCTGGCCCTTGTTGGCGCTGTCGACATTGGCGTCGGCGAGCACGGTGACATTGACCGTTTTGCCGATGATCGACGGATCGGCGACGACCATGTCGCGCAGCTGGATCGGCGCGCCCTTGGAGAGCATGGCCGTTGCATCGCGCACGTCGGGGCGGCTCGATGCGTTGATGTTCAGCTGCTTGACGATCGCGTCGCGCAGGAGAACCGGATAGTTGGCGGCGACCAGCACCGACGGGTCGGTCGCGCGCTTGTTGTTCGGGTCGATCGTCTTCTCGGCGAATTCGATCGGCAGGGTGATCGCCGTCTGCTGGAAGGCAGTGTAGCCTTTGCCGATCACCGTCCAGAGCAGGATGAAGAGGAAGATCAGGCCGAAAGCAATGGCGGCGATGCCATAGGCCTGGAACCGGCGCTCGGCGGCGTAGCGGCGCTTGATGCCGATATCGCGGCGGGCAGGCGCCCTGGAGACGGTTCCTGCGACGGGAGAAACAATATTCGTCATTCGTACTGCTCCCGGTATTTGCGCACGATGTAGAGCGCATAGATGTTGAGGCAAAGCGTGATGCAGAACAGCGTGATGCCGAGGGCGAAGGCAACCAGTGTCTGCGGCGAGGTGAACTCGAGGTCGCCAGTCAGCTGATTGACGATCTTGACGGTCACGGTCGTCATCGGCTCGAAGGGATTGATCTGGATGCGGGCGGCGACACCGGCGGCCAAGACGACGATCATGGTTTCGCCGATGGCGCGCGAGGCGGTCATCAGCAGCGCGCCGACGATGCCGGGAAGAGCAGCCGGCAGCACCACCTTCTTGATGGTTTCGGAGCGTGTGGCACCAAGACCGAGCGAACCGTCACGCAGCGCCCGCGGCACGGCGGTGATGATGTCGTCCGACAGCGAGGACACGTAGGGGATCAGCATGATGCCCATGACGATGCCGGCCGTCAGAACGCTCTGCGCCTGGATGAAGTTGGTGTAGTTGCCGGAGAGCAGGCCGCTGATCTGCGCGGAGAAATCGCGCAGGAATGGGCCGACAGTGACGAGCGCGAAGAAACCGTAGACGATCGTCGGAATGCCGGCGAGCACTTCGAGAAGCGGCTTGGCGACCCCGCGCAGCTTCGGCGAGGCGTATTCGGCCATGTAGATGGCGGCGAAAAGGCCGACCGGCACGGCGACGAGCATGGCCACCAGGCCGATATAGAGCGTGCCGAGCAGCAGCGGGATGAGGCCGAACTGGCCGAAGGACGAGCTGCCGGCGCCGGCAAAGCGCGGATCCCAGACGGTGCCGAAGAAGAATTCGCCGGCGGGAATGACCGCAAAGAAGCGCGCTGCTTCGGAGAGCATGGACAATACGATGCCGATCGTCGTCAGGATGGCGATCGAGGAGGCGAGCAACAGGCCCCACAGCATGACGCGCTCGACCCGGTTGCGGGCGCGGAAGCGGGGCGCGATGGCGCGGAGAGCGTAAAATGCGCCGGCAACGGCGAGAACGAAGACCACCGCGGTCATGGCGATGCGGCTCGTCGCGCTCATGGAATTGAGCGTCTTGGCGGCTTCGACCATGTAAGGCTGCGGCTGACCGGCGAGCGGCACGCCCTTTTCGCTGAGCTTGGCCTGCAGGGCGGCCGGATCGCTGGCGGTTGCCGCGACTTCATCGGAGGTCAGCATCGTCAAGCCGCGTGCGACCGTCGCCACCATCGAATAGCTCAGATCCTGTTCGACCGAGGCTTGCGCCTTGACGTCATCAGGGAAAGCGCCGCGAACCGAGGACTGGATGATGCCGGGGCTGACGGAGAGCCAGACGCAGAGAACGATGAGGGCGGGAAGAACGGCCCAGATCGCGGCATAGGCGCCGTAATAGGCCGGCCGTGAATGCAATGCGGAGGACCTGCCTCCGGCAAGCGCCGTGGCACGGCTGCGCGCGACCAGATAGGCGGCGGCACCGATCACCACAAGGCACAAAAGTATGACGGATGTGCTCATTCTTTACGTCCCCAGGCCCAAAGCCCCCAAAAAAGCCCGGCGGCTACATCAGCCTGCCTTCGGCTTCCAATCATTGGAGAAGGAATTCCAACTTGCGCCTCCCGGCACTCCGGGGCGCAAGGCAATGCCGGCGCGGGCTTGAAGCACCGCGCCGGCAAAGTCATTACATGGCCTTACCGGCTTCGACGTCCTTGCGGATCGCTTCGCGCTCGGCATCCGGAGCGGCAACCAGGCCGTATTCGGCGAGCGGACCCTCGGGGCCGATCATCTGGTCGGATACGAAGAAGTTGACATATTCCTTCAGGCCCGGAACGGCGCCGAGATGTGCCTTCTTGACGTAGAAGAACAGCGGGCGGGAAACCGGGTAGGTGCCGTTGGAGATCGTCTCGGTGGACGGAACGATGCCGTTCACAGTTGCGACCTTGAGCTTGTCGGCGTTGTTTTCATAGAAGGAAAGGCCGAATACGCCGACGCCGGTCTTGTTGGCGGCGATGCGAGCCAGCGTTTCCGGATAGTCGCCGTCGATGTCGACTGCAGCGCCGTCCTTGCGGACTGCGACGCAAGCCTTGCCCTGGGCGGCCTTGTCGGAGATTTCCTTGGCGATCACGTCGACGGCGCCTGAAGCCTTGCAGCCGGCAGCCAGGACGTTCTGTTCGAAGACTTCGCGGGTGCCGTGCTTTTCGCCCGGGATGTAGGCAGCGATATCAACAGCCGGGAGCTTCGGGTTGACTTCCGACCACTTCTTGTAGGGGTTGGCAACGAGCTTGCCGTCGACGACGACCTGAGCAGCCAGCGCCTTGTAGATGTCAGCCGGGACGTAAGCGACGTCGGGGTTGGAAGAGTCGGTTGCGAAGACGATGCCGTCATAACCGATCTTGACTTCCTGGATGTCTGTTACGCCGGCTGCCTTGCAGGCTTCGGCTTCATTCTTGTTGATCGGACGCGAAGCGTTTGCAATGTCGATGGTGTCTTCGCCAACGCCCTTGCAGAATTCCTTCAGACCAGCGCCCGTGCCGCCGGATTCGACGACCGGCGTCTTGAAGTTGGTGAAGGTCTCGCCAAAGGACTCGGCTACGATCTTTGCGTAAGGCAGGACGGTGGACGAACCAGCAACCTGAATCTGGTCGCGGGCGACGGCAGCGCCAGCGAAAGCGGCGGTTGCAGCGAGCGCGGCAACGGTGAGCTTGAAGGTGTTCATTAGAAATCTCCCGCATTGGGCTTGTGTGAGTGCGGCCTTTAGAGAGGCCCTCGCAGTGCCTTTGTTCATCGGCGAGACTCTCCTAGCGCTGTAAGCACTGTCCTTTTATGTCAGATCGGTGAAACATTTGTGACATGTTAAATATTTGTTTTTTAATGATAAATTTTACGGAATCCGCTTAAACATGTCTGCGAACCGCAACATTTGGATCGCCTCTCGACCTGGCATTGCAAATTGGATATAAACAGTCCTCAGGTTGCCGGACGCTCGCGAACGGGGCAAAGAGACATGCCGCGACCTCTCGACGCCCTCTTCTCCCCCAGCGGGGGTCCGAAGGACGGGTCGAGACCGGCGGCTCGACCCCGGGGTGCCCGTAGGGCGGATGAGGGGGCCAATGACACAGGTCTTTCCAATGATCCTCATGCGAATTTAGACCGCGTTGGTAGCATCTCGACCATCGGCGTGCTGAATGGGTGAATGACTTAAAGGATGTCCGTGTGTGCCCCCCTCATCCGACCCTTCGGGCACCCAGGGGTCGAGCCGCCGGTCTCGACCCGTCCTTCGGACCCCCGCTGGGGAGAAGGGACTATGCGGCAGCCTCTCCGTTCCTCGCAGACCTCTCATAGGCCATATCAGAACCGCACCGTAAAATCCGTGCCCTTGCCCACCTCCGACTTGACGATCAGCCGGGCGCGGTGGCGGGTGAGGATATGCTTGACGATGGCGAGGCCGAGGCCGGTGCCTTTTTTCGATCGGCTGTCCTCGATGCTGACGCGATAGAAGCGTTCCGTCAGGCGCGGCACGTGCTCGGCCGGGATGCCCGGCCCCTTGTCAACGATGCTGACCTCCACCGGCTGGCCGGCGCCGTTCTTCAGCCAAACATCGACGATTTCGCCCTCCTGGCCGTATTTGCAGGCATTCTCCATCAGGTTCTCGAAGACCTGGACGAGCTCGTCGCGATCACCCAGCACCTCGACCTTGCCATCGGGCAGGTGCAGGTTGATCTCGACGCCGACCTCCCTTGCGAGCGGCACCAGCGAATCCCTGACATGGCCGAGGAGCGGCACCAGATCGACCTTCTCGTCAGGCGCGATGTGCGATTTCAGCTCCAGGCGGGAGAGCGACAGCAGGTCGTCGACCAGCCGGCTCATCCGCGTCGTCTGATCGAGCATGATGTTGAGGAAGCGCGCCTGCGCCTTCTGATCGTTCTTCGCCGGTCCCTGGATGGTCTCGATGAAGCCGCGCAGCGAAGCGAGCGGCGTGCGCAGCTCGTGGCTGGCATTGGCGACGAAATCCGACCGCATGCGGTCGATGCGGCGGACTTCTGAAATATCGCGGAAAGACAGGATGAAATAGCGCTCGCGCGTCTCCTCCTCGGTTCCGAATTCGACGGGGGCGCTGCGCACGATATAGACGCGCTCGGAAGGCAGCCGCTCGGAATGCTCTATCTGGTTCGGCGCATTGGTGGCGATGGTTTCGCGCACCATGTCGAGCACGCCGGGCGAGCGCAGGCGGGCCGATATATGAGCGCCGAGCGCCACCTCGCCGAAGGCCTTTTCGGCGGCGCGGTTCTGGAAGAGCACCGACGCGTCGCCCGACAGCACCATGACAGGGATATCGAGGCTGGCGAGCGTGGCGGAAACATCAGGCAAATGGCTCGCCGGCGCTTCCGGCTCGATCTCTACGGGCTCGATGAGCTCGGCCTTGATCACCGGCGCCTCGTTGAAGAGCGCGGTCAGGATCATGGCGAGAAGCAGGACGAGCACGGCCCATTTGTTCATGCCGGCGGCGATGGCGACGAGAGCGCTGAGGATAGCCGCAAGCAGCACCGGCCGTTCGCGCCGGATGCGCGCCAGCAGGCTCGTTGTCCACGATGTTTCGTCTTGCAAGGGCCCTCGCGGCGTCGATTCGTTGTCTTTATATTGAACTCTGCCTGATAGCGGCAAATCATGACAGAAATTTTCAGCCGGCCTCTCCGATGCCAAAGGCCGCAGCCGAAAACCACCGGAAATGGCGTCCGCGGCGAAAGATTTGATTTCCAACGGCAAATATGTTCGCCTGCAGCAAGGGAAACGATCAGGCGCAGGAGGAGCAAATGGACGAGGACGTCGAAAACAGGGCCGTGGAGCTGAATATCCGGGGAACGAAACGCATCTTCGATGTCGACGATCCCGCTCTGCCGGACTGGGTGGAGGAACATGCGCTTGAATCAGGCGACTTTCCCTACAAGAAGAAGCTCAAGGAAGAGGACTATGTGGAGCAGCTGGAAAAGCTGCAGGTGGAACTCGTCAAGGTGCAATTCTGGCTGCAGGCGACCGGCAAGCGGGTGATGGCGCTGTTCGAGGGACGCGACGCGGCCGGCAAGGGCGGGGCGATCTCGGCTTCCTCGGAGAATATGAACCCACGCCTTGCGCGGGTCGTGGCGCTGACCAAGCCGACGGAGCGCGAACAGGGGCAGTGGTATTTCCAGCGCTATGTCGCGCAGTTTCCGACAGCGGGCGAATTCGTGCTCTTCGACCGCTCCTGGTACAACCGCGCCGGCGTCGAACCGGTCATGGGCTTCTGCACGCCGCAGCAATATGAGGATTTCCTCAAGCAGGCGCCGCAGCTCGAAAAGATCATTGCCCATGAGGGCATCTTCTTCTTCAAATTCTATCTCGACATCGGCCGCGAGATGCAGCTCAACCGCTTCCACGACCGCCGCCACGATCCGCTGAAGGTCTGGAAACTGTCTTCGATGGATATCGCGGCGCTGACGAAATGGGACGACTACAGCGAGAAGCGCGACCGGATGCTGAAGGAAACCCATACGGATTTCGCGCCCTGGACGGTGATCCGCGCCAATGACAAGCGGCGGGCGCGCCTGGAGCTGATCCGCCACATGCTGAACAGGATGGACTACGACGGCAAGGACAAAAAAGCGCTCGGCGAGGTCGACAAGGAGATCATCGGCTCCGGGCCTGGATTTCTGAAATAGGGCTTTCCGAAATCAGCCGGCGCCCTGCTGGGGACCGCATCACTGCCCCGGCAGGATACGGATGGCGAAGAGATTGATGCCGCGCGCCTTGCCGTCGAGATCGCTGTTGATAACAAGCGTTCCCGGTGAATTCGGCGCGAGCGAGCGGTCGAACCGCACCTGCAGCAGCGCATCCGATTTTTCCCGGGTGACGGTGAAGCGGTGGCGGGCGCAATTGCCGAGCGTCTGGAAATTGCACTCGACGCTGACCTGGGTCGGCTCGTCGGTGGTGGATTGCAGCGTCAGGGCGATCGTCGAGGATTTGCCGGCAAGCTGCTGCAGCACGGAGGCAGGCACGCTGATCGTGACATTGCCGTCGGCGGCACCGCTTTCGGAAATCAAGCGGATGGCGGGACCATCGTTCTCGGTGATGTTTTCGGTGCGCGCCCGGGAGCCGCTTTGGATCTTGTCCGCATCGGCGGGCTTGAACACCTCGATCCAATCCGCCGAAAAACTGTTCTGCGGATCGATGGTCACCGGCTGATCCGTGTGGGAGGCCGTGCCGTTCCCCGCGCTGTCGTCGTTGGCGCTGTCGTCATTGCCGGTGAAGTCCTCGGGCTGGGTGCTTGCCGGCGGATTGGCGACGCTGGTGTCGCGCTCGGCCGCCGTCAACAGCAGGCCCGACGTATAGGCCCACCAGGCGCCGATGCCGATGAAGGCCAGCAGCACGCACCAGACGAGGAGCCTCGAAAAGAACTTGCGCGGCTTGCGCCGGCCCGCGGCCCGTTCCGGCCGGAAATCCATCTCGGTGGCGCGCTCGCCGCGGCCAAGGCGCTCCTCTGCGACGGGGGCGGCGGAGAGATGATCGGCATTGCCGGCATGCACGCCGTCGAGGCTCGCTTCGTCGGCGTGGCGCATGACGACCTCGGGGGCGCGCACTTCGCCTGCGGCCACGGGACTGTCGATGAGGCTGTCGATATCGGCCACATCACCTCTGTGAACCGGAGGCGCCGGCATTTCCACGACCGGCGGCACCGGCACCTCAGGCGGTCTCTGCCGGGGGTGAAGGCGGTCGCGCTCCTCGCTTTCGATGGCGTGGATGGTGCTTTCCAGGCGATGACGGTGATGGGCCACGACCTCGGCATCGGTGATGTCCTGCTTGCGCAGGCCGGCTTCGAGCGCCTGGCGGGCGGACTGATAGATCCGCGCTCGAACCTCCGGATTGTCGCGCTCGGAGTTCTCGAGCGCCGTTCTGATGGCCGTTTCTAATCCGCTCACATCAAGTCCTTCACCTTGAAGCCGGCATTCGACTGTAATCTCTGCCTTTGCCTGTCAAAATTCGGTAACGGCAAGCGCGGCAAACCGCAAGCCTTGCGGGCGGGGCGGCGATCGATCGGCCGCGATAATGGACAGCTTTCACGGCTTGCGGGCCTCGCTTTCTTCGTCGTCTCGCAAATATATATTCGGGCTGAAATCGACGAAGGCGTGGCAGCCGCTCTTTAATCGCCTTTTCATCTCTGTTATGAGATTGACGTTTTCGTAAACGTCAATCGAGCGGTGAACCATGACCCTGCCCCCAATTCTCAAGGACAAACTGAGACTGCCGGTCATCGGCTCGCCGCTCTTCATCGTCTCGCATCCCGTGCTGACGCTGGCGCAATGCAAGGCGGGCGTCGTCGGCGCCTTCCCGGCGCTGAACGCCCGGCCGGAGAGCCAGCTCGACGAATGGCTGGCCGAGATCACCGAAGAACTCGCCCGCCACGACGCCGCCCATCCGGAAAAGCCGGCGGCGCCCTTTGCCGTCAACCAGATCGTGCACATGTCGAACAAGCGGCTCGAGCATGACCTCTCGCTCTGCGTCAAATACAAGGTGCCGATCGTCATCTCCTCGCTCGGCGCCGTGCCGGAGGTCAACGCCGCCGTGCATTCCTATGGCGGCATCGTGCTGCACGACATTATCAACAACCGCCACGCCCATTCGGCGATCCGCAAGGGCGCGGACGGGCTGATTGCGGTGGCGGCCGGTGCCGGCGGCCATGCCGGCACGCTTTCGCCCTTCGCGCTGATCCAGGAAATCCGCGAATGGTTCGACGGGCCGCTCCTGCTGGCCGGCGCGATCTCCACCGGCGGCGCGATCCTCGCCGCACAGGCGATGGGCGCCGACATGGCCTATATCGGCACGCCCTTCATCGCCACCGAAGAGGCGCGCGCCAGCGAGGCCTACAAGCAGGCGATCGTCGAAGGGGCCGCCGCCGACATCGTCTATTCCAACTATTTCACCGGCGTGCACGGCAACTATCTCAAGCCCTCGATCGTCGCCGCCGGCATGGACCCCGACAACCTGCCCGCAGCCGACCCCTCCAAGATGGATTTCGAACAGGCGACCGGCGGCGCCAAGGCCTGGAAGGACATCTGGGGCAGCGGCCAGGGCATCAGCGCCATCAAGGCCGTCGAACCGGTCGCAAACCTCGTCGACCGGCTGGAGGCCGAATACAAGGCCGCCCGCGCGCGGCTGGCGCTCTGAGCGCCATCCCCCTCTTTTTTGCCAAAGGCATGACAGGGCGCTTGAAATCTTCAAACAATGCCTGTATCAGCGCCATGCAAATCGCAGGCCGCACGCTTCGGCCGCCAAATGCCGCTTTAGCTCAGTCGGTAGAGCACATCATTCGTAATGATGGGGTCACGTGTTCGAGTCACGTAAGCGGCACCATTTTTCAAGCTGCTCGTTCCGTTGTGAACACATTCCATACGCTGGGACATCCTTCTGTGAGTGCCAGGGTCTAGAAATTGCCGCCAATACATGTTGGCTGTATCTCCCCCACTACTTAGCCCTTGCAAGGAACAAGCAAAGATTTGACTCGCCTTTAGCTAGAAATTTTCGTCTATTGCCAATGAAACAGTGGGAGGAAGATTTGGCTACCGCGTATCATATGGTCCATTATCGAAAAGTAGTGAGTTGTGGAGCAGACAAACTAGAGGCAACGTTTGAAGCGGCATGTCGCGGCTCTCTTGGTGAGACGGATGCGAATAACATTTCTTTATGGAACAGGGTTTTTGATCGGGTCTTTAGCGACCCAGAGGGCATGCAACAGCAAATCATACTAAATCGAGTGGCCGATCTCACAAGTGCGGTTTTCGGCGAGATGTGCATGGTTGACACTAAGAGCATGCAGGCGTTGCTAGCGCACAACCCTTCGACGGTATCTTTGTCGCAGGTCACGGTTGCTGAGATCTACGACCTGCACGAGAGCGAGGCTCCAAGCGGATCGCAGTTCGTCAGGGGAATGGCATATTGGTTGGCGATCGGGAACCATTTGTTTTTTGTGAAGACAAACTCGATGTCGCAAAGGTTGATGCAGAAATACTTCAATTGGCTCTTGATTGGGAAAAACGCAGGTTATCCCGCTGGCGCGGAGATCGATTTTCAGGCCGAGTTCAACAAAGCAGCCGTGCCAAGCAACATAGGTGATATCAAGGCGTTCCGGGTAAAAGGCGGCTCAGCCCCGCAGTTTGTCGCAAACGTGGTAGAGGATCAGATGAAGGAAGTTTCTACCACCAAAAAAATTGCCGACAGGTTTGTTGCCTTTTCGCAAGCCGTCCCGATTATCCGCGCAATACTTGGGGAGGAGAAAACCAAGTCGTTGGTAGATAGTTTGGGGCCCCAAGAATACCTGTCCGTCGATGCCTCTGTGAAAGTGCGAGGCCGCCGGACCGAGGCATCTAAAATGAAGCTTAAAGAACTCACCGCTGGGCTGGATGATCTAACTGATGGAACTATTCAGATCGAAGGCCGCAACGGGAGGATTTCGGATGGAGACGCAATTTTACGGACCACCATGCCGTTCGCTTTGGTTACGGAGGGTGCCTCTCTACTGGAGTTCAACAACGTTGCTGATCAGTTGCAGGTGGTCTACTCACGATTTGTTCAGGATGGTATGATTGAGGCCTGATGCGAAAGCTGCTGCCATTCTTCTTGATTGTTGTAATCGTCGCCGCCTTAGCGGGGTGGCAGCTTAACATTTCGCGACTTTTCCCGACATTCCAGCCGATCAGCGTAGTGTTATCGATTATGGCTGCGGCAATTTTTGTCCGTCTGAATCGCGGCATGCCAACGATCGACTGGAAATCTCTGACTGGAGAGGAGCGGAACCGTATTGCCGAACGCATGGTAGCTATAGCCGGTGATTATGTCGTGGGCCTCGGCTTCTCTGGTTGTTCAATAGCGACGCTTGTCTGCTTGGTCGCGCTAGGCCCTCAACAGGCGACATCACTGTCACGCGAGATGCAGGTTGGCATTGTGTCGTGGTTCATATTCAGTCTCGGGGCGTCAACGGTTTGGATGGGTTATGTAATTTGGCGCGACTATGACATTATGCTTCTGCAAAAACAGGTGATCGAGGAAGCGACGTTGCGAGAGCAGCGGGAAAGAGATATTCAAGCGGCGAAAGAAAAGTCTGCTGCGATGAAGGCTTCTAGCGTCACGGTTGCTCCCACTCCGGTAAGGCCCTTCCAGAGCAATTGACCAACGCCTTAGGTACTTCCGCGAACCGTGGAGCGCAGACGCATATAGAGACATAGGCTTGTCCCATCACTGGCCTGACCGGGCAATAACATTGACGTGCTCCTCTTGCGGTCATCTCCCATCTCCCGTAGCCGAGCATTGCGTATCCTCGTCGTGCTCCTTTTTCAGCTAGGCGGATTACAGTTTCAATCAAACGACGATTAAATCGCATCCGTAATAGGAACATGCCGCCCCGGAACAGGTTCTCCCCTCGAGGCAACAAGGATGGAGACCATCATGTTCCGTAAACTCATCGTTATATCCCTCCTTTCAATCGGCCTTGCCGGCTCGGCCATGGCGCAGACGGCCGGCGGCGCCAATTCCAGCGGGCGGCTCTCGGTAGCGCCCGTCATCGGCGGATCGGGGAATTCCGGCTCGGGCTCGACCGGCGCCGGCGGTTCGGGGTCGGTTGGCAGCGGTTCCGTCGGCGCCGATCCCGGTACCACCGGCAGCACGACCGGCACTGGCGGCGTCGATCTCGACAGCGGCCGCAGCACGATCAATCCCGGCGGGGTCAATCCGGATCTGCAGCAGGTGCCGGGCTGCACCGCGGGGACCGGTTCGCTCAGCGAGGCATGCCAGCAGTGAGGATGGGCGACCTTCCGCCTACTGACCGGATGAAGGCCCGGAGCGGGTTTGCGCGCCGGGCCTTTGTTTCCGCCGCCGTTGCGGAGAAAAACAAACGCTGCCACGAGAACTGCTTTACCGGCCGGCGTCCAGGCCGTAAAAGAATTGCCATCCCTCCGCAAACGGCGCATCGCCGCCCATCCAGCCAGCCTGCCGATATTTTCCGGCCCTGCGGAGCACCCGAAGAGGATCGTCATGTCGAATGCAGCGCATCGCTCCAACCGCATGCTTGTCGTCGCCACCATCATGCTTGCGACCTTCATGGTGGCGATCGAGGCGACGATCGTGGCGACCGCCATGCCGCGCATCGTCGGGCAGCTCGGCGGTTTTTCCTATTACAGCTGGGTGTTTTCCGCCTTCCTGCTGGCGCAGTCGACGACGACCGTCATCTACGGCAAGCTTTCCGATATTTTCGGGCGCAAGCCGGTGCTGATCGGCGGCATCCTGATCTTCCTCGTCGGCTCGGCTCTTTGCGGCTTTGCCTGGTCGATGATGTCGCTGGTGCTTTTCCGGCTGCTGCAGGGGCTGGGCGCCGGCGCGATCCAGCCGGTGACGATGACCATTATCGGAGACCTCTTCACGCTCGAAGAGCGCGGGCGGGTGCAGGGCTTCATGGCAACCGTCTGGGCGACCTCGGCCGTCGTCGGGCCGCTCGCCGGCGGCATCATCGTCGACAACATCTCCTGGGCCTGGATCTTCTGGATCAACCTGCCGATCGGCATCGTCTCCATCTTCGCCTTCATGGTGTTCCTGAAGGAGGACGTGGCGCACAAGCAGGCTGAGATCGATTATCTCGGCGCCGTGCTGTTTTCGATCTCGATCGTCGCGCTGCTCATCATGCTGACCGAAACGGATGCGAGCGCCTGGATCCTGCTCACGCTTTTCGCCGTCTTCGTGGTCGCGGGGCTTCTGTTTCTCGGCCAGGAGAAGCGAGCGCCTGAGCCGATCATTTCGATCGCGCTCTGGAGCCGCCGGCTGATCGCCACCAGCAATGCGATGACGCTGCTGGCGGGCATGGCGCTGATCGGGCTTTCGACAATTCTGCCGCTCTATGTGCAGGGCGTGCTTGGCCGCTCGCCACTCGTCGCGGGCTTCACGCTCACCATGCTCGTCGTCGGCTGGCCGATGGCGGTGATGCTCTCCAGCCGATTCTACAGGGCATTCGGCATTCGCCGCACCTTGCGCGCCGGCAGCCTGCTGTTTCCCTTCGGTGCCTGTTTCCTGCTGTTCCTGACGCCGGAAAGCTCTCCTGTCCTTGCCGGCACCGGCTCCTTCTTCATGGGCTTCGGCATGGGCCTCATCAGCCTCACCAGCATCGTGCTGGTGCAGGACAGTGTCGAATGGTCGATGCGCGGCAGCGCCACCGCCTCGATCATCTTCGCCCGCAGCCTCGGCAATACACTCGGCGCCACCGTGCTCGGCGCGATCCTGAACGCCGGCATCAGCCATTATGCGACCGGAGAAGCGGCGGCCGGCCTGCATGAGGCGCTGAACCAGCCGACCGGGCTCTCCGAACTTGCCGCCGATCCGGCGACCCGCGCAGTCTTCGACGCCGCCTTGCACTGGTGCTTCTGGGGCGTGGTCGTCGTCGCCGTGCTGACCTTCTTCACCACCTGGCTGATCCCGGTCGGCCATGGCCGGAAACGCGAGGAGCCGGCTGTGGCGAGCGAGGCGGCCTCGCATTAAAGCATGTCGCGCAAAAGTGTGCAGCGGTTTTGCGAAAACGACATGCGTAAAACAAAGACCTAAAGCGCGAAGAGCGAATCTGAAAGATCGCGACGCGCCTTAGCAGTTTGGCTTTCCGAAGCGCGGAAACGGTCACGTGCTCCATGAAGGAGCACGCACCATGACAGCTATCAGCGAAAACCGCCGCTGGCAGCCAATCGCTCGCCGGTCAGCCAGCGGGCATCATCGGAAGCGAGGAAGACCGCGACACCGGCGATATCGTCCGGCTGGCCGGTGCGGCCGAGCGGAGTCTGGGCCACCAGTGTCTGCTCGAAATCCGAGCCGATGACGCCGGCGGTGTGCGTGCCCTCGGTCTCGACGATCCCCGGGAGGATCGCGTTGACCCGGATCTTGCGCGGGCCCAGTTCCTTGGCAAGCACGCTGTTGATGCCTTCCACGGCGCCCTTCGTGCCGGTATAGACTGAAGAGTCCGGCGGAGCCAGGCTGGTGACCACCGACGAGATGTTGATGACGCTGCCGCCTTCACGGAGATGCTTGACCGCCGCTTGAGTGGTCAGCAGCACGCCCAGAACGTTCACGTCGAAGATGCGGCGATACTGTTCCTCAGTCACCTGCTCGATCGGCGCGAATTCATAGACGCCCGAGTTGTTGACCAGCACGTCGAGCTTGCCGAACTCCTTGACTGCGGCATCGACCAGGCCCTGCGCCTGTTCGGCCTTCGAGACATCGCCCTGTACCGCGATGGCTTTGCCGCCGGCGGCGCTGATCGCCTCGACCACCGCATCCGCTCCGGCCTTGCTGGAGGCGTAATTGACCACGACTTGCGCACCTTCGGCCGCGAGCGCCTTGGCAATCGCGGCGCCGATCCCTTTGGAGGCCCCGGTTACGACAGCCACCTTTCCTGCGAGCTTCGCCATCTTCCATTCCTTCTGATCCGGACTGCCGCCGAAATTGACGGCCTTGTTCCGTAGTTCAGAAATTCGGAACTGTTGATCTTGATGTCAAGGGCCGCTATATGAAAATTCATGAGACCGCTCTTTCACCCAGCGATAGAGGACATCCAGCCTGAAGCGATCCTGTATGCGCTTGCCGATCCGGAACGGGCCGCAATTTTCGCCTGGCTTGCCGGCGCCGGCTGTGGCGGAACCTGTTCTGCGCTTGCCGATCTCGGCGACCGCACCATTCCAAAGTCATCGCTCTCGAACCACTTCAAGGTGCTGCGTGAATCCGGGCTGATCCGAAGCGAGCGCCAGGGTGTGGAGATGCGCAACCAAACCCGCTGCGCGGAACTGGACGAACGCTTCCCCGGCCTCATCAGGGCTATTCTGACGGCTTACGGACAGCTTCCCGAGCAGCGGAAGGTGGATTGACAGCGCTGATGTGCCGCAAGCGTGTAACCGTGTGGCCCCCTCATCCGACCCTGCGGGCCACCTTCTCCCCGCTGGGGAGAAGAGGGAGACCCCGTTGGATCGAGTGCTTCCGAAGAGGCGGGTTCGTTTGCGCAGTGTCGGCGCACCTTGCTTTCCCTTCTCCCCAGCGGGGAGAAGGTGGCCCGCAGGGCCGGATGAGGGGGCCAAACGGCATACCCTAATTGTAAGTATTCACTTACGCCATCAAGCGTTTTCCGCCGTATTCTGCGGCAAAGATTGCAGCAGTGTTTGTCGCGCGGAGCGCAGATGCACGCGGCAGGCCTTTTCGATGGCCGACTGGTCGCCGGATTCAAGCGCTGCGATATAATCCAGATGTTCGTGGATCGCCCGCTCGTTGCGCTCGCGGGCTGCCGCCTTGTTCCATTGGTAGTGATAGTGGAAGATGATGGCGATCGCATCGTAGAAATCGGCGATGAAGCGGTTCTTCGAGGCGCGGTGGATCAAGAGGTGGAAGCGCTCGTCGAGGACGGAGAAATCCTTAAAGCGCTGGTTGATGTCATCAAGCATCGCGACATGTTCCTCGCGCATGGCGGCAAGATCAGCCCAGGCCTGGTTGTCGCGGGAAAGCCTGCCGAATTCGGCGGCGGAATGCAGCTCGAACATTTCGCGCACGTCGGCAAGCTCGAGCGCGAATTCGCGGGTGAACCCTTTGAGCGTCCAATGGCTGTTCGGCCGCTTTTCGATGAGGCCGAAGCGGGAGAAACGGATCAGGAATTCCCGCACGCTCGTCGTGCCGGTGCCGATCTCGCGGGCAAGCTCCAGCTCGTTGATCTGCATGCCGGGTGCCGCGTCATCGGCAAGGATGCGCCGCATGAAACTGCGCTCGATGATGTCATGCAGTGAATCCGTCTCTTCGGAGGGGAAGAGGTCGCGGTCGGTCGGCTGGCGCAGCACGGTCTTCTGGCGCTTGTTCCAGCGGATGATGCCTTCGTCGCTAAGGCGGGTCAGGATGGCGCGCGCGGTCGAGCGGCTGACGCCGAGCTGGGCGGCGATCTCCGGCTCCGAGGGGAGCGCGGTATCGGTGCGCAGCGCGGCAGCGTAGCGATTATACGCTTCCTTGAAGACCGTGTTCTGCCTTGCCATCAGACCCCCGCTTTTCCGCCCGAATGCGCAACGACCATACCCGCTCGGAAAGCGGGACGGGGCCGAACCCAGGGCTCGTCCGGACGACCTTTATCTCATTTCCGGCCGCCTGCGGCGCATTGCCTCCCTCGTCCACAGGATCAATATTCCCGTTGACTTGAAAATGTTTATTGTAGATAAAAAACAAAATCAATGCGCAATCGCCGATGCAGCGGGCGCTTCCTTGGAGCAGGAGCATGATGCCGTTCGAAAGCCGCTCAGGCTTTTCGGCAGCATGCTCAAGGGAGAAGAGATTGGACAAGCAGCCTTGGATCATCCTCTCGGCCGGAGACAATGTCGCGGTCGCAACGGCAGCCATCGCACAGGGTTCGACGGTTGCCGGCACAGAGGCCCGCCAGAAGATCGACCCCGGCCATAAGGTGGCGATTGCCGATATTCCGCTTGGGTCCCCTGTCGTGAAATACGGACAGGCGATCGGCCGCACGACGGCCGAGGTCAAGGCAGGCGACCATGTGCACAGCCACAACCTGCATTTCGAAAACGACCGGCTGGCGGCAACCGCCAATTCGGCGCCGGAAACGGCGACACCTCAGGACAAGGCGCGCACCTTCATGGGCTACCGCCGCGCAGACGGGCGGGCGGCAACGCGCAACTATATCGGCATCATCGCCAGCGTGAACTGTTCCACCACGGTCTGCCGGGCCATCGCCGACGAGGCGAACCGGACGATCCTGCCGCATTACGAAGGCATCGACGGCTTCGTGCCGATCGTGCACGACCAGGGCTGCGGCATGAGCTCGACCGGCGACGGCATGAACGTGCTGCACCGGACCCTTGCCGGCTACACCAGGCATGTGAATTTCGGCGGCGTGCTGATGATCGGCTTGGGCTGCGAGGTCAATCAGCTGACGCTCTACGGCCAGAGCGGCGCGGGCGCCTCCAAGCGCCACTTCAACATTCAGGATGCCGGCGGCTCGCGCCGCGCGGTCGAGCGCGCCATGGGCGTGCTGCGCGAAATCGCCGCCGACGTGGGCAGGGAAAAGCGCGTGCCGATGTCGATCGGCGAGATCATCATCGGCCTGCAATGCGGCGGCTCGGACGGCTTTTCCGGCATCACCGCCAATCCGGCGCTCGGCGTCGCCGCCGATCTGCTGGCGGCTGCCGGCGGCACGGCGATCCTGTCGGAAACCTCGGAAATCTACGGCGCGGAGCACCTGCTGCGCAGCCGCGCCGTCAGCGACGAGGTGGCAAAGAAGCTCGACGAGAAGATCGCTTGGTGGGAGGACTATGTCGCGCTCCACGGCGCCTCGCTCGACAACAACCCCTCCCCCGGCAACAAGCGCGGTGGGCTCACCACCATCCTGGAAAAGTCGCTCGGCGCCGTCGCCAAGGGCGGGCGTTCGCCGCTGACGGCGGTCTATGGTTATGCCGAACGGGTGACGGCCCCCGGCCTCGTCTTCATGGACACGCCAGGCTACGACCCGGTCTCGGCGACCGGCCAGGTGGCGGGCGGAGCGAACATGATCGCGTTTACAACTGGCCGCGGCAGCTGCTTCGGCTGTCGCCCGGCGCCGTCGCTCAAACTTTCCAGCAATTCGGCGCTCTATGCCTCGATGGAAGAGGACATGGACATCGATTGCGGCACGATCGCCACGGGCGACGCGACGATCAGCGGCAAGGGCCGCGAGATCTTCGACCTCATCGTCGACACGGCCTCCGGCAAGAAGACGAAGAGCGAGATCTTCGGCTACGGCGATAACGAATTCGTGCCCTGGCATCTCGGCGCGACGCTCTAAGTAGACATTAAAGGCTTCGCGAGGAGGAACGATGCGGACGAGACGGATCGGCAAGACCAAGCTTGACGTGACCGAAATCAGCTACGGCGCGGCGCCGCTCGGCGGTCTCTACCGCGCATGCCCGCGCGAGCAGGCGATGGAAACGCTGCAGGCCGCCTGGGACAGCGGCATCCGCTATTTCGACGTCGCTCCCTGGTATGGGCTTGGCCTTGCCGAACGGCGCATGGGCGACTTCCTGCGCGACAAGCCGGATGGAAGTTACGTGCTTTCCACCAAGGTCGGCCGGCTGCTGAGGCCGGTGCCGACCGGTACCGTGCCCGAATACGGCTATGTCAATCCGCTCTCCTTCGATGCGGATTACGATTATTCCTATGACGGCATCATGCGCTCGGTCGAGTTCAGCTATGCGCGCCTCGGCCTCAACCGCATCGACATTCTCTACGTGCACGACATCGGCGGCTATACGCACGGCGCGGCCAAGAACGCGGTCTATCTGAAGCAGTTCCTCGATTCCGGCGTAAAGGCGCTGGAGGAGTTGCGCGCGTCCGGGGCGATCTCCGCCTTCGGCCTCGGCGTCAATGAAGTCCCCGTCTGCCTCGACGTTTTGCGCCATGCCGATCTCGACTGCATCCTGCTGGCCGGACGCTATACGCTGCTCGACCGTTCGGCGGAGGAGGAGCTCCTGCCGCTCTGCCGGCAGAAGGGCACGTCGCTCGTCGTCGGCGGCGTCTTCAACTCCGGCATTCTCGCCACCGGCCCGGTGCCGGGGTCGCATTTCGATTATATGCCGGCAGATGACGACGTGCTCGCCAAGGTCGGTGCGATGGAAGCGATCGCCAAGCGCCATGGCGTGCCGCTTGCGGCGCCCGCCATGCAGTTTCCGCTGCGCGATCCGATCGTCGCTTCCGTGCTGATCGGCACGGCGAAGCCCTCGAGCCTGACGCGCAACATGGAGATCATCGAGCCGCGGCTTCCCGACGATATTTATGCCGAATTCGAACCCTATACTCTGGTCGCGCCGCCACTCGGCAGCGAAGCGGTCCGGGTCTGAGGAGACAATATGCTTAGGGGTATTCACCCGCTGCTCGGTCCCGACCTGCTCCATGCCCTGAAGACCATGGGGCATGGCGACGACATCGTCATATCGGACGCCAATTTTCCCTCCGGTTCGATGGGTCCGCCCGTCATTCGCGCCGACGGCGTGAGCGCCACGGCCATGGCGGAAGCGATCCTCACGCATATGCCGCTCGACACCTTCGTGCCGGAAACGGCATGGCGCATGGAGGTGGTCGGCGACCCTGCCGCGGTGCCAGAAGTGTGCGCGGAGTTCCAGCAGATCATTTCGAAGCGCGCCGGCGATTTCCGGATCGTGCCGGTGGAGCGCTTTGCCTTCTACGCGATGGCCCGCAAGGCCGCCTATATCGTCGCGACGAGCGAATTCCGGCTGTACGGCAACCTGATTTTGAAAAAGGGCGTCGTGCATCCGCACGAGGTCGACCTGACCTGATAGCTATTTTAGGCTATCGTTGTATTGAAATAAAATCAGTAGCTTGAGAGGAGTTTTCCGGAGTAAAAAAGCGCGATCGGCACTCTTGCAATTTGATTGCGCCTCGGCTAGCTTCTCCCTGCAAATGTTTTTTATCGATAAAAACCCTCCGCCAGCGTTCAGCGGTCCGGTTTATTTGGAGGAGAACGCACCCTGAGAGGAGAACCCTTATGAGCATCGTGAAATCCCTTCTGTCCCGCCGCGCCTTTACCGCGCTCGCGGGTGCCGCCGTCATCGCCACGGCGATGCCGGCCACATCCTTCGCCGCCGACGTGACGATCCCGATCATCGTCAAGGACACGACGTCCTTCTACTGGCAGATCGTTCTGGCGGGCGCCCGCAAGGCCGGCAAGGATCTCGGCGTCAACGTACCGGAACTCGGCGCACAGGCCGAATCCGACGTCAACGGCCAGATCAGCATTCTGGAAAACGCCGTCGCCGGCAAACCCGCCGCCATCGTCATCTCGCCGACCGAATTCAAGGCGCTCGGCAAGCCGATCGATGAAGCCGCCAAGTCCGTTCCGATCATCGGCATCGACTCGGGCGCCGACTCCAAGGCATTCAAGTCGTTCCTGACGACCGACAACGTCCAGGGTGGCCGCATCGCCGCCGACGGCCTTGCCGCCGCCATCAAGGAGATGACGGGCAAGGAAGAAGGCGAAATCGTCATCCTCACCAACCTTCCCGGCGTCGGCTCGCTGGAACAGCGCCGCGAAGGCTTCCTGGATCAGGTGAAGACCAAATATCCGGGCCTCAAGGTCATCGCCGACAAATACGGTGACGGCCAGGCGACGACCGGCCTCAACATGATGACCGACCTGATCACGGCCAACCCGAAGCTCGTCGGCGTCTTCGCCTCGAACCTGATCCTGGCGCAGGGCGTCGGCCAGGCGATCGCCGAAAACAAGCTCGGCGACAAGATCAAAGTCATCGGCTTCGACAGCGACGACAAGACGGTCGGCTTCCTCAAGGACGGCGCGATCGCCGGCCTCGTCGTTCAGGACCCCTATCGCATGGGCTATGACGGCGTGAAGACCGCGCTCGCCGTCTCCAAGGGCGAGAAGGTTCCGGAAAATGTCGATACCGGCGCCAACCTCGTCACCAAGGCGAATATGGCCGATCCGAAGATCGACGCGCTCCTGAACCCGAAGATCAAGTAAAACGACAGACGGCCGCGCCGGCTTCAAAAACCGGCGCGGTCTTTTCCATCCATGGTATGTTTCCTGAGGGTGGAGAGCAGAGGCGACAAGAGGAGGAGAGGTCCATGATCGGACTGGAAGAGGTCAGTCATCGCCATGATGACAGCGCCACGCTGAAAGAGGCCAATCGGATTCCCACCGGATCGCCCATCCTCGAACTCAGAGGCCTGCAGAAGAATTACGGTCATGTCCAGGCGCTGAAACCGGCGACGCTGACCTTCCTGGCGGGGGAAATCCACGCCATCGTCGGCGAAAACGGCGCCGGCAAATCCACCCTCATCAAGCTGCTCACCGGCGTCATCACCCGCACGGCGGGCGAGGTGCTCTGGTGCGGCCATCCGGTGGGGCTCTCGACACCGAACGAAGCGATCGCCCGCGGCATCAACGCCGTGCATCAGGAAGTCGTGCTCTGCCCGCATCTGACGGTTGCCGCCAACCTCTTCCTCGGGGACGAGGTCAACCGCTACGGCCTGATGCGCAAGAAGCAGATGGAAAAGATGGGGCAGGCCGTGCTCGACGATCTCGGCTTCGGCCTGCCGGCAGGCGCACTGCTGAGCTCGCTGACGATCGGCCAGCAGCAACTGGTGGCGACCGCGCGCGCGGCCATGCGCGGCACACAGTTCCTGATTTTCGACGAGCCCACAGCCTATCTCACCCGACAGGAATCGGCACAGCTCTTCAAGCTGATCCGCCGCCTGCAGGGCGAAGGCGTCACCATCGTCTATATCAGCCATCGCATGGAAGAAGTCTTCGAGCTTGCCGACCGTGTCTCGGTGCTGCGCGACGGCACGCATGTCGGCACGCGCCCGATCGGCGAGACCAACGAGGCCGAGCTGATCGCGCTGATGATCAATCGCTCGATCGAACAGATCTACCACAAGGAGGAGATTGCCATCGGCGAGACGATCGTCGAGGTCCGCGGCCTCTCCGGCCCAGGCTTCGAAGATGTGTCACTGAGCGTCAAGGCAGGACAGATCGTCGGGCTCTACGGCCTGATCGGTGCCGGACGCAGCGAATTCGCCCTCGGCCTCTACGGGCGCCAGCCGACAACATCAGGCGATGTTCAGTGGATGGGCAAACCTGTCCACATCAGAAACGAACGCACGGCGATGGAACTCGGCATTGCGCTGGCGCCCGAAAGCCGGCGCGATCAGGGGCTCTGCCTCAATCAGTCGATCGGCCTCAACATCAACCTGCCGGTATTCGGACGCCTCAGCCACGGGCCTGTCATCAACCACGCGCGTGAATCGGCGAATGCCGACAAGCAGATCCGCGATCTCAGTATCAAGACGCCGAGTCGGCGCGTTCCCGTCTCCAGCATGTCGGGCGGAAACCAGCAGAAGGTCGTCATCGGCAAGTGGCTGAGCCACGGAGCGAGACTGTTCATCTTCGACGAGCCGACCGTCGGCGTCGACGTCGGCACCAAGGCTGAGATCTACCGGCTCTTCGCCAAGCTTCTGAAGGAGGGGGCGGGCATCATCCTGATCTCCTCCTACCTGCCCGAGGTCTACGAACTGGCCGACCGGCTGCATGTCTTCCGCGGCGGCAAGATCGTCGCGAGCCATGATTTCCACGCGGCGACGCATGAACAAGTGCTCAGCGAAGCGATCGGCGTCTGAGCGCAAAAGACTAAGAGGGAGAGAACTGATGACGACCACCCCCACCGAAATCGCCGCGCCGCCACCGCGCCGGAAAATGAACATCCTGTTCGGCCTGACTCTGCTCGGCCTGCTCCTCTTCCTCTGGCTCGTGCTGGCCCTCCGGACGGACAGCTTCTGGACGCCACTCAACATTTCCAACCTGCTGCGCCAGGGCGCGATGACGGCGATCCTGGCACTCGGCCAGACCTTCGTCATCATCACCGCCGGCATCGACCTGTCGGTCGGCGCGATCGTCGGCTTCTGCACGGTCATCATCGCCTGGCTCCTGCAGGCGGGCGTGCCGCTCTGGGGCGCAATCGTGCTGACGCTCGCCATCGGCGTCGCGATCGGCGCCTTCCACGGCTTCGGTATCGTGCATATGGGCCTGCCGCCGTTCATCATCACCCTGGCAACGCTGACGTCGCTGCGCGGCATCGGCCTCCTGATCACCAACGGCTCGACGATCAGCATCACCGATGAGAGCTTCAGCAACTTCGCGCGGGCCGATTTCCTGGGTATTCCGAGCCTGTTCTGGATGGTCATCCTGGTGGCGATTCCATCCTTCATTTTCCTTCATCTCAGCCGCTGGGGCCGCTATCTCTTCGCGGTCGGCTCGAATGCGGAAGCCGCGCGCCTTTCCGGCGTCAACGTCAAGGGCATGATCTACCTCGCCTATATCCTGTCCGCCGGTTTTGCCGCCTTCGTCGGCGTGCTGCTCGCCTCGCGCATCGCGATCGGCAATGCGACACAGGCCGACGGCTGGGAACTGCAGGCGATCGCCTCCTCCGTCATCGGCGGCACCAGCCTCTTCGGCGCGGTCGGCTCGGTGCATGGCCCGCTGATCGGCGCCTTCATTCTCGCCACCATCAACAACGGCGCCAACCTTTTGAACGTCAACTCCTTCTGGCAGCGCATCATCACCGGCCTGCTGATCATCGTGATCGTCTTCTTCGACCAGCTGCGCCGCCGAAAGAGCAATTGAGCGACAAAGAGATAAAGCCGGTCCAAAAGGCCGGCTTCCTCATTTCCAGGAATGCGAGATCCGTCATGAAAGCAGTTGTTTGCCGGGAGCCCGGCGTGCTCGACATCGTCGAACGTCCATCCCCCGCTTCACCGGCGCCCGGCTGGGTGCGGCTGGCCGTCAGCCATGTCGGCATCTGCGGCACGGATTATCATATCTTCGAGGGCAAGCATCCTTTCCTCGAATATCCCCGGGTGATGGGACATGAGATCTCGGCGACGGTGATCGAGGCCGGGGACGGCGTGACGCTTGCGGCCGGCACCCCCGTCATTGTCAATCCCTATCTCTCCTGCGGCCAATGTGTCGCCTGCATCAAGGGCAAGCCGAATTGCTGCACTAATATCAAGGTGCTCGGCGTCCACACCGACGGCGCCTTCTGTGAGGAGATTTCGGTTCCGGCGGACAATCTCTATCCCGCCCGGGGCCTAAGCCTGGAGGCGGCGGCCACGACGGAATTTCTGGCGATCGGCGCCCATGCGGTGCGCCGCTCGCTCACCGGCGCAGGCGCCCGCTCGCTCGTCATCGGCGCGGGGCCGATCGGGCTTGGAGCGGCGATCTTCTCGCGCATTGCGGGCCATGAGGTGACCTTGCTCGATACCAGCGCGGAGCGGCTGCAGATGGCAGCCGAACGCTTCGGCTTCACGTCGGGCATCGTCGCCGATGAAGGAACCGCGGATGCCGTGCGGGAAAAAACCAATGGCGACGGTTTCGATGTCGTCTTCGATGCAACGGGCTACGGCCCGTCGATGGAAAAGGCTTTCTCCTTCGTCGCCCATGGTGGCGCGTTGGTGCTCGTCAGCGTCGTCAAGGACGATATCCGCTTCTCCGACCCGGAATTCCACAAGCGCGAGATGATGCTGATCGGCAGCCGCAACGCCACCCGCGTCGATTTCGAACATGTGGCGGATTCGATCGCCAAGGGGCTGGTGCCGGTCGACAAGCTCATCACCCACCGCACGGTGCTTGCCGATGCACCGCGCGATCTCGCCCGCTGGGCGCATGAAAAGAGTGGGTTGATCAAGGCCGTCATTAGGATTGGTGGGTAGGGTAATTCCTGGCCCGCCACAGGATCCTCTTACAAGGGGACGTGAGAAACGAAGACGGTGCGGCATATCCTCTTCTCCTCAGCGGCAGGGCTGTCCGGGGAGAAGAGGGAATCGAGAGGCTGCGGCTTGTCCTTGGTCCCGTTTACGGGACCAGAGGGTGAGTTTAAGCCACCGCCTCGATCGCCCTACACACCTCCCTGACCACAGCGACATCCGTCTTGTTCGTACTTTTCGCCTCGAAACCAAACGCCACTGCGCGCGGGTCGGCGCTTTCGACGGGCGAGCTGCAGGAGCCATGCACCTCGCGGGCGCCGGTGGCCTTCAAAATCTCTCCGACATTGGCGGGGCGGATGCCGCTGCCGGGCATGATCGAAATGCGGCCGGCGGCCTTGGCCGAAAGGCGTTTCAGCGTTTCAATCCCATCCTGCGCCTTCAGCGCGCAGCCGGAGGTGAGGATGCGTTCGCAACCGAGTTCGACCGCCTGTTCGAGCGCCTGATCGGCATCCGGCACCAGGTCGAAAGCGCGATGCAGCGTCGAGCCCATGCCCGCAGCATGCGTCTTCAGGCGGTGGATCAACGACATGTCGAGCGTGCCATCCGGGCGGTTGGCGCCGATGACGACGCCGGCGAGGCCGGCGGCGCGCGTGGCATCGATATCGAGCATCATCGCTTCTTCGTCCGCCCTGCCGAAGATGAAGGGGCCGGCGTGCGGGCGGATCATCGCATAGATTGGAATGGGCGCTCTGGCGGCGATCCGCATCAGGCTCGGCAGCGGCGTCAGGCCGCCGAGTTCCAGCGCCGAGCAGAGTTCGATGCGGCCGGCGCCGCCGGCAATCGCGGCGGCAAGGCCCTCGGCGCTGTCGACGCACACTTCCAGCAGGATCGTCATGCTGCGCTCTCCCTGACTCTGTCGGTTTGCATGGCAGGTTCCGACGTAATTCTCGCCGCCGCCTCGATGATGACGGCGCTGGCATCGGCGGCGGCTTTGCGATGGTTGAAGGCCACGTGATAGGACATCGGCAGGTATTCGTCGAGATCGACGATGCGCACCTTGCCGGCGATCGGCATGGCGCTGACCCGGCCGAGGAAAGAAACGTAGCCGTGATTGGCGACGAGGTCGACGATCACGGGCAGCGAATCCGCCGCAGTGATATCCCGATTGCGGAAGCGCCGGTTCGGCGCGCGCTCGTCGCTGAAGGCCATGGCCGCGTGGCCGAGGCCGGTGCGTGGGCTCGGCATGCAAATCGCATAACCGGCGACGAGATCGGCGACTGTTGTCTCGGTGCTGTCGGGCGGCGCGATCACTACCATATCGGTCCGCAGCAATTCGCGATGGCGGAAATTTTCCAGCCCGAAGACCGAATCCAGGATCGCGACATCGATGCGGCCGCTTTTCAGCGCTTCGCGCAGGTCGTCGGCGGTCATCGAGACCAATGAGATGGCATTGTTGCTGCGGCGCGCATTCCATTCCGAAACCAGCGATCCCAGGCAGCGCGCCACCCAGCTTTCCGAACCTGTCGGAATGATCGAGCCGATGCGCAGCGACCGGGCCGTGCGCCGATAGCGTTCGTCGGCCGAAGATTTCAGATCGTTCCATGCCTGGCTGATCGTGATGAAGAGCTGATAGGCGCGCCTGCCCTCCTCCGTCAGCACCGAGCCCTGCGCCTGCCGCTCGAAGAGGCGATGGCCGAGAAATTTTTCAAGATTGGCGAGCTGGAGCGAAAGCTGCGGCTGACCAAGGCGAAGGCGACGAGCGGCGCGATTGATGCTGCCTTGGTCGGCGACTTCGAGAAAGCGCTCCATCGTGACGATCTTGATGGGAATGCGCGATGCCCAGCTTTCGTTCTCGGCGGCCGCGGCATCATGCCCCGCCAGTTGAGCGAGTTCACCGGTCGCGGTCGTGATCGGCCCCAGCCCTTCCAGCACCCTGTCGCTGGCAAGCAGCGTTGCGAGCTCACCCGAAGAGCGCTCCGTCAGCTTCATCGCCAGTTCGGTCTCGAGGTGGCGGATCGCCGTCGAGACGGTGGAGGGCGACAGCTGGAAGCGGCGCGCGGTCTCGCGGACCGAACCGGATTTCAGGACATGGCTGGCGATGAAAAGGGCACCGAGATGCAAAGAACCCGCTCCGAAAGCGCTGGAAAAACCGGACGATATGATCGCCAAAAAAGATATCCCCGCCCCGGAATCGGCGTTCTATCGTTTGAAGCATAAAAAATCCGGGCGGCGGAATTCCCGCAACGAGCACCGGACCATCGTGGAAACACGCAAGGGGACAAAAACAAATCGCGCCGACTTTGGAAAAGGGAATGCATTTCCGCGCGCGGAGATGTGTTCGCCGCCATAATCACCGACGCGACCGCAAATACTGGAGGGCGCTTGCATCGATTTTTCGGACAGGCACGCTATTTCCATGACGCACGCAATTCCGGCATGATGGCGGTTTGGCCGCTATGTCGGGCGGATTTCCTGCGCGCAAGCCTCCCGCCAAGGGCTTGGGCCTCATCAACGGTGTTCAAAAGGGGATATTCCATGCTGAAGAAACTCGCACTTGCCGTTTCGCTCTCCGCCTTCGCGGCGGGCGCGGTTCAGGCCGCAGACGTCGTCGTCTCGTCGAAGATCGACACGGAAGGCACGCTGCTCGGCAACGTCATCGCGCTCGCGCTCGAAGCCAACGGCATCAAGACGCAGGACCGTATCGCGCTCGGCGCGACGCCGGTCGTGCGCAAGGCGATCACCGCAGGCGAAATCGACATCTATCCGGAATATACCGGCAATGCCGGCTTCTTCTTCAACAAGGCCGACGACGCGGCCTGGAAGAACATCGACCAGGGATACGAACTGGCGAAGAAGCTCGATTACGACGCCAACAAGATCGTCTGGCTGACACCGTCGCCCGCCAACAACACCTGGGCGCTCGCCGTGCGCAACGACGTCGCCGAGCCGAACAAGCTGAAGAGCCTGACGGACTTCGGCAAATGGGTTGCCGGCGGCGGTGAAGCCAAGCTTGCCGCTTCGGCCGAATTCGTCAATTCGGCCGGCGCGCTTCCCGCCTTCCAGACGACCTACGGCTTCCAGCTGAAGCCCGACCAGATGGTCGTTCTCTCCGGCGGCGATACGGCGGCGACGATCAAGGCCGCGGCCGACCAGACCAACGGCGTCAACACCGCCATGGTCTACGGCACCGACGGCGCGATCCAGGCGGCCGAGCTCACCGTTCTCGAAGACGACAAGAACGTGCAGCAGGTCTATGCGCCGACGCCGATCATCCGCGAGGAAGTCCTGAAGGCCAATCCGAAGATCGAGGAAATCCTCTCGCCGATCTTCAAGAGCCTGAGCGCCGACGAGCTGCGCAAGCTCAACGCCAAGATCCAGGTCGACGGCGAGCCGGCAAAATCCGTCGCTGAAGCCTATCTCAAGGAAAAAGGCTTCCTGAAGTAGTCGCTTATCGCTCCGCCCGATCGCGGGCGGAGCCTGCCTTTGCCGATAGGCCAGACAGGGTTGGATCGATGGAAGAAACCTCAGCGGTCCGCAGACTGGACCGGCTCGGCGTGGTTCTGGTGGCCGGCGGCATTGCAGCGACGGCACTGATGCCCTTCATCTATGTCAAGGCGAACCGCATCGCCGCCGGCAAGCCGATGCTGCTGACGCAGCTTCTTCCCCAGCCTTCCGTCATCGTTCTCACCATCCTTCTCTTTCTGACGGCCATTGCCACGCTGTTCCTCGCCAATGCCATGGCCCGGCTTACCGTCGCCACCCTCTGCCTCGCCGCGCTGGTCGCCGCAATCGGCCTGGTCTCGACCGCGGCGACGCCGCCCGGCAGCACCGTGGCGCGCATGACGCCCGGCGGCGGTTTCTGGATGCTCTTCGCGGTGATCGGCCTCATCATATCCGATGCGCTGGTCAAGATCCGGCTGGCGCCCTGGATGCGGGTCGCGGCGCTGGCGGGTTACACGGCGCTGCTCTTTGCTTTCCTTTCCTCCGGCCTGGTCGACAGCCTTTCGATCATGAAGGAATTCTCGACGCGGGCGGCGCAGTTCCGCACGGAGGCATTCTCGCATCTGCTGCTGGCACTCGGATCGCTTGCGATCGCTATCGTTCTCGGCCTGCCGCTCGGCATCCTCTGCTTCTGGGTGCCGAAGCTGCGCGCGGTCGTGCTGCAGGGCCTCAGCCTGATCCAGACGATCCCGAGCCTGGCGCTCTTCGGCCTGTTGATGCTGCCGCTCGGCTATCTCGCCACCCATGTGCCGCTCGCGGCCGCTATCGGAATTCGCGGCATCGGCACGGCGCCGGCGCTGATCGCGCTGGTGCTTTATTCGCTGCTGCCGATCGTCGCCAACACCGTCGTCGGCCTGCAGGGCGTCGACCCCTCGGTGCGCGATGCCGCGGCCGGCATGGGGCTGACACGCCGGCAGATCCTCACCGGCATCGACATGCCGCTCGCCTTTCCCGTCATCCTCACCGGCATCCGCATCGTGCTGGTACAGGCGATCGGCATGGTGACGATCGCCGCGCTGATCGGCGGCGGCGGCTTCGGCATCTTCATCTTCCAGGGGCTCGGCCAGACGGCGATGGACCTCGTCCTGCTCGGCGCCGTGCCGACCGTCTTCTTCGCCTTCTCATCGGCCGTCATCCTCGATGCGGTCATCGACAGCATCCGGGGACCTGCCGCATGAGCATGATCGAGATCAGGAACGTCACCAAGCGCTATGGTACGGCAACCGTCGTCGACAAGGTCTCGATGAGCGTCGAGAAGGGCGAGATCACCGTCATCGTCGGCACATCGGGTTCGGGCAAATCGACACTGATGCGGATGATCAACCGACTGGTGCCGATCACCGAAGGCGAGATCTTCGTCGGCGGCCAGAATGTGATGGACGTCGAGGTGACCGAGCTTCGCCGCCGGATCGGCTATGCCATCCAGGGACACGGCCTCTTCCCGCACCGGACGGTGGCGCAGAATATCGCCACCGTGCCGCAGTTGCTCGACTGGGATTCCGCCCGCATCACCCGGCGGGTGGAGGAACTGCTCGGGCTCTTCAACCTCGATCCGGCTGATTTCGCCGACAAATATCCGCATCAGCTTTCCGGCGGCCAGCAGCAGCGCGTCGGCGTCGCCCGGGCGTTGGCGGCCGAGCCGGAATTGCTGTTGATGGACGAGCCCTTCGGCGCGCTCGACCCCGTCATCCGCGGCAAGGCGCAGGACGACCTCCTGGCGATCCAGAAGCAGTTCGGCACCACCATCATCCTCGTCACCCACGACATGGACGAGGCCTTCCATCTCGGCAATCAGATCGCGGTGATGAGCCAGGGCCGATTGCTGCAATGCTCGACGCCGGAAAAGATCCTGACCGAACCCGCCGATCCCTTCGTCCAGCAATTGACCGGCACCTCCGACCGGGCGCTGAAGCTGATGTCGCTGCTGCCGCTGAAGGAGAGCATGGAGCCGGCAAAGAGCGGTCTTTCCTATGCGCTGCCGCAGTCGCTCAGCCTGCGCGATGCGCTGGCTGAAATGATCTGGCAGGGGGTCGACGAGGCGACCGTACAGGATGCCGAGAAGGCGCCCGTGGGATCTATCTCGATGACGCGGCTTCTCGAACTGGGCCGCAAGGCATGAAACTCGTCGTCGCCAATCTTTTCCGGCTGGCCGCACTTGCCCTGCTGCTCATCCTGCTGTTCAGGACGGAGTGGCTTTCTTTCCTGCTCGTACCGCTGACGAGCAACAATGCGCCCGCCGTCTATACGCAGAACAGCCTTGTCTCGCTCGCCGTCGGCCATCTCGAGCTCGTCATCGGATCGATCGCCTGCAGCGTCGTGCTCGCCGTTCTCGGCGGCATCTTCGTCACGCGGGAAAGTGGTACTGATTTTCTGCCGCTGTCGCGCGCCATCGCCAATGCCGGGCAGACTTTTCCACCTGTCGCGGTGCTGGCGCTCGCCGTTCCCGCCACCGGCTTCGGCGCCATGCCGACGCTGATTGCGCTCTTCCTCTACGGCCTGCTGCCGATCTTCGAAAACACCGTCGCCGGCTTGAAGCAGGTCTCGCCGCAGGTGCTCGACGCCGCCGATGGCATGGGCATGAACGGCGCGCAGCGGCTCTTCCGCGTCGAGCTGCCGCTTGCCCTGCCGCTGATCCTCGAAGGGCTGAAGGTCGCGACCGTCATCAACATCGGCACGGCGACGATCGGCTCGACGGTTGCGGCAAAGGGCCTCGGCGAAGTCATC
This sequence comes from Rhizobium sp. BR 249, assembly GCF_047445895.1. Classification (NCBI taxonomy): domain Bacteria; kingdom Pseudomonadati; phylum Pseudomonadota; class Alphaproteobacteria; order Hyphomicrobiales; family Rhizobiaceae; genus Rhizobium; species Rhizobium sp. BR 249. The sequence goes on from NZ_JARWKX010000001.1 coordinate 95,956, forward strand.
ATCGCCGGGCTGATATCGGACAATACCGCCTTCATCCTGCAGGGCGGCCTGATCGTCGGTCTGATGGCCGTGCTGATCTATGACGCCATGGGCCTGATCGAAGCGGCGATCACGCGAAGAATCGGCTTGCGCGCGGCGTGAGATGACCGCTACCAAGGCTGCGGTGATCGAAGCAATGGGAGGCCGCCTTGGCGAAGATGATCCACTCCATGATCCGTGTTCTCGACGAGGCGCGCTCCGTCGAATTCTATAGCAAGGCATTCGGTCTTTCGGTCGCCGACCGCGTCGATTTCGACACCTTCACGCTGATCTATATGAGCAATGCCGAGACCGGCTTCGAACTGGAGCTGACGGTCAATAAAGGCCGGACCGAGCCCTACGAGCCCGGCAACGCCTATGGGCATCTCGCCGTCTCCGTCGAAGAAGTCGCCGTCGAGCGCGAGCGCCTGTCGAAACTGGGGCTGAAGCCCGGCCAACTCGTGGAGCTCAACCGCGACGGCAAGCTCTTCGGGCTGTTCTTCTTCATCAGCGACCCCGACGGCTACAAGATCGAAGTGCTTCAGCGCCACGGCCGGTTTCTCTAAGGACTCTTCATGATCGAAAAGACCGAGCTCAATTCCGGCTGGACGCTCACCTGTAACGACACAGGAAGGCCCGGCCTGCCTGATACGATCCCCGCGGCAGTGCCGGGATGCGTGCATCTCGACCTCCTCGCCGTCAGGCTGATCCCCGATCCCTATATCGACGTCAACGAGATCACCAATGACTGGATCGGCAGGACGGACTGGACCTATCGCTGCTGTTTCGAGGCGATGCCTGCCGATGGCAAGGTGCGGGAACTCGTCTTCCACGGGCTCGATACGATCGCGACCATCGTCCTCAACGGCCAGGAGATCGGCCGCACCTTCAACATGCACCGTACCTACCGTTTCGATGTGTCGGGGCTCTTGAAAGCCGGCGTCAACGAACTCTGCGTCACCTTCGGCTCCGCCTATGCCTATGGAGCGGAGATGGAGAAACATTACGGCTACCGCCCCAACAATTATCCGGGACCGGGCAATCTGATGCGCAAGATGGCCTGCAATTTCGGCTGGGACTGGGGTCCGACGCTGGTGACGGCGGGCCTCTGGAAGCATGTCGCGCTGGAAAGCTGGGATCGGGCGCGGTTTGCCGAAACACGGGTATCCGCCAGTCTTGCCGGCGGCGACGGGCTGGTGAAGGTGCATGCGAAACTGGCGCGGCATGGCGATGACGCACCGTTCCGTCTGGTCGCCGCGATCGGCGGCGTGACGACGACGGTGGCGGTCGGCGCCGGAGAAAATGAGGTTTCGTTCGAGCTTAACCTGCCCTCACCGCAGCTATGGTGGCCGCATCATCTTGGGGCGCAGCCGCTCTACCCCCTGACGCTTGAGCTGAGAGACGATGCCAGCGGCGATCTGCTCGATCGTTTTGAGCGCGAGCTCGGTTTCCGCTCGTTGAGGCTCGATACTTCGGCCGACGCGCACGGCTCGGCCTTTACCTTTATCATCAACGACGTGCCGCTCTTCATCTGCGGAGCGAACTGGATTCCCGATGATTGTTTCCCCTCGCGCGTGACGGCCGAGCGTTACGTTGCAAGAATCGAAGAGGCCAAGGCCGCCAATATCCATATGCTGCGCGTCTGGGGCGGCGGCATCTTCGAGCGCGACGAATTCTACGAGGCCTGTGACCGCATGGGCATGCTGGTCTGGCAGGATTTCCTCTTTGCCTGCGCCGCCTATCCTGAGGAGGAACCGCTTCGAAGCGAAGTCGAGGCCGAGGTGCGCGACAATGTCGTGCGGCTGATGCCGCATGCCAGCCTGGTCCTCTGGAACGGCAACAACGAGAATATCTGGGGCTTCGACGAATGGGGCTGGCGGCCGATCATCAAGGCGGGCGAAAGCTGGGGGCTCGGCTATTATCTCGACCTGCTGCCGAAACTTTGCGCCGAACTCGATCCGGATCGGCCCTATTATCCCGGCAGCCCCTATTCCGGCTCGATGGAGATCGCGCCGAATGCCGATGCACATGGCTGCAAACATATCTGGGACGTGTGGAACGACGTCGGCTACGAGGTCTACCGCAATTACATCCCGCGCTTCTGCTCCGAATTCGGCTGGCAGGCGCCGGCCAATTGGGCGACCATCGAAGAAAGCGTGCACGACAAGCCGCTGACGCCGCAATCGAACGGCGTCTTCCACCATCAGAAGGCGACGCAGGGCAATGACAAGCTGATCCGCGGTCTCGCCGGCCATCTGCCGGAACCGAAGACGATGGACGACTGGCACTTCGCCACCCAGCTCAACCAGGCCCGCGCCATCCGGTTCGGCATCGAGCACATGCGCTCGCACCGGGCTATCTGCAAGGGCGCCGTGGTCTGGCAGTTTAACGATTGCTGGCCGGTGACCTCCTGGGCAGCGCTCGATTCGGCCGGGCGCCGCAAGCCGCTCTGGTATGCGCTGAAGGCGGCCTATGATCCGCGCCTCTTGACGATCCAGCCACGCAGCGATGGGCTTGCGGCAGTGGCGGTCAACGAAAGGACGCTGTTCTGGCGGGCGAAGATCCGCGGCAGGCGCATGAAACTCGACGGCACCGTGCTCGCAGAATTCGAATTCTGGCGACTGCTCTGCGACCGCTTCGAGGCGAAGGAATTTCCGTTGCCTGGGGATATCGTCAGCGCAGGCTTACCTAGGGATGAGTTTGTTCTCGTCGAGATGTTGGACAGGCGCGCCTTCCACTATTCCGTCGAGGATATCGACCTCGCCCTGCAAGCGCCGCGGATCAGCATCGATGTGACTGCGATCGACGGCGGTTACGCGGTCAAGGTGACGGCGCAGAATTTCCTCAAGGATCTCTGCCTGATGGCGGATCGGCTGGCTCCGGATGCTGTCGTCGATTCGATGCTGGTGACGCTGTTGCCGGGCGAAAGCCATGTGTTTGTCGTGCGGACGGCGGAGATAATTCTGGCAAATGGCATTGTGGTCGGCACGGTGCTGCGATCGGCCAATGATCTTGTGGCAGGCCGCTGAAAAGCCCCTCATCCGCCTGCCGGCACCGACCGGGGTCGAGCCACGGGTCTCGACCCGTCCTTCGGACCCCCGCTCGCGGGGAGAAGGGGATATGCCGTGATCTTTCCGTCCCTCACTCAACCTCTCGCAAGGCACGTCCCCTCGCCCCGTCAGAACGGGGAGAGGGTTAGGGTGAGGGGCAATTATGAGGCACAGGGGATAATACGCAGCCACCGCACAAACACCAAAAAGGCCCCGCACCCACGGGGCCCTTCCAGTTCGGTCCATCGGACGAGATTACATCCAGTAGGGCGGCACGCCGTAGTAGTCATAGACCCGGCGGCCATTATCGTTGTACCAGGTGTCGTCATCGTCCGAATAGCTCGGTGCACCTTCGATCTGCTCCTTCGTCAGGTCGATGCGGTAGCCGTCCAGCTGGGTGTCGTAGTTCAGCTTTTCCCAGGGCAACGGATAGTGATCGTGACCGATGCCGAGGAAGCCGCCGAAGCTCAGAACGGCATAGGCGACGCGGCCATCGCGCTTGCCGATGATCAGGCGCTCGATCGAGCCGATATGCCTGCCGTCGGCGCCATAAACACGCGTGCCTTCGACGCGGTCGCTGGCGATCAGCGAATGCGTATCCTTTACATTCGGGTCGCGGCGGCTGGCGTCAGTATCCTGATTCAACATTGTCGATCTCCTTTTGGTGTTCCTCGGATTGGGTATGGAAGATCAACGTCATGGCGGACTCAAAGTTCCCGTCTTTATCACCGTCATGCGAGCCACGAATGTTGACGTTTACGTCAAGGTTAGTATAGCCTCAATCTCGGCTTGAACCATTCAGGCAATGGCATAAGCTGCCGGACTGGAAGACGGAGGATCCTTCCAGTCGATTCTCGGCTGAAGCCGGCGCGGCGGCCGCAAGGGAGAGAGAACACGATGAACAGCATTTCCGCCCATCCGAACGGAGCCAAGCCGGAAAAGCCCTGGCTTGCCACCTATCCGGATAATGTTCCAGCCGAGCTTCCGCCGCTGGAACATTCCTCGCTTGCGGAGCTGCTCGAAAAATCCTGTGCGCGTTACGCCGACCGCACCGCCTTTTCCAGCATGGGCAAGGCGATGAGCTACCGCGAACTGGAAAGCCAGACGCGCAAGGTCGCCGCCTGGCTGCAAAGCCTCGGCCTCGAGAAGGGCGACCGCGTGGCAGTGATGATGCCGAACGTGCTGCAGAACCCGGTCGCGACCTACGGCATCCTGCGCGCCGGCCTTACCGTCGTGAACGTCAATCCGCTCTACACGCCGCGCGAACTCGAACACCAGCTGAAAGATTCCGGCGCCAAGGCGATCTTCGTGCTGGAGAACTTCGCCCGCACCGTCGAACAGGTTCTCAACAAGACCGACCTGCGCCATGTCGTCGTCACCTCGCTCGGAGAGATGCTGGGACCGAAGGGTCTGATCGTCAATTTCGTCGTGCGCAAGGTGAAGAAGCTCGTTCCCTCCTGGTCAATCCCTCAGCACAAGAGCTTCGGCCAGGTTCTGCGCGAGGGTGCCGCAAAAAAGCTCCAGCCGGTTGCGCTTGCAGACAGCGACATCGCCTTCCTGCAATATACCGGCGGCACGACGGGCATTGCCAAGGGCGCGGTGCTGACGCATCAGAACCTGCTTGCCAACAAGCTGCAGCTGTCGCTCTGGCTGCGATCGGCCTTCGAGCGCAAAAAGCAGCCCGAGGTGCTGAACTTCCTCTGCGCGCTGCCGCTCTACCACATCTTCGCGCTGACCGTGAATTCGCTGATGGGCATGTCGCTCGGCGCCCACAACATCCTGATCGCCAATCCGCGCGATATTCCGGGTCTCGTCAAGGAATTCGGCAAATCGAACGTGCATATCTTTCCCGGCCTCAACACGCTGTTCAATGCGCTGATGAACAATGCCGATTTCGCCAAGCTCGATTTTTCCCCGCTCATCATGTCGATCGGCGGCGGCATGGCCGTGCAGCGCCCGGTCGCCGAACGCTGGCTTAATATCACCGGCACGGCGATAACCGAGGGCTACGGCCTTTCCGAGACGTCACCTGTCGCGACGGCCAACCGCTTCGATTCGCCTGAGTTCACCGGCTCGATTGGCCTGCCCATCCCTTCCACCGAGCTCGACATTCGCGACGAGAACGGCCAATCGCTGCCGCTCGGCGAAATCGGCGAGATCTGCATCCGCGGACCGCAGGTGATGGCCGGTTACTGGCAGAAGCCGGAGGAAACGGCGCGGGTGATGACCGATGACGGCTATTTCCGCTCGGGCGACATGGGTTTCATGGACGAACGCGGCTACACCAAGATCGTCGACCGCAAGAAGGACATGATCCTGGTTTCGGGCTTCAATGTCTATCCAAACGAGATCGAGGAAGTCGCCGCGATGCATGCAGGCATCCTCGAAGCCGCCGCCATCGGCGTGCCGGACGGGCATTCGGGCGAAGCGGTGAAGCTCTTCGTGGTCAAGAAGGACCCGAACCTGACGGAAGCCGATGTGAAGGCCCATTGCACGGCCAATCTCACCAACTACAAACGTCCGCGCTTCATCGAATTCCGCACCGAACTGCCGAAGTCGCCAGTCGGCAAGATCCTGCGCAAGGACCTGCGCGGCTGAATTTGACAGCTTTATGAAAATAAGGGCCATCCGCTTGCCGCGGGTGGCTTTTTTCATATTGGAGCGGCAGCTGAACTTGATTTGCGCCCGATAAAGCGAATAGTTTCCGCAACCCTTTCCGCTTCCAAAGGAGCCTCCCATGAACGCCATCGTCGAACAGCTGAAAAGCACCGCTGATGCCACCAAGGCGACCGATCTCCGCGCCGCCTTCGCCGCCGATCCGCAGCGCTTTTCGCGTTTCTCCGTCTCGCTTGACGACCTGTTGATGGATTACTCCAAGACGGCGGTGAACGAAGACATCCTCAAGCTCCTGGTGAAGCTTGCCGAAGAAGGCGGCGTCGAGAAGAAGCGCGAGGAAATGTTCTCCGGCAAGGCGATCAATTTCACCGAGGACCGTGCCGTCCTGCACACGGCGCTGCGCAACCGCTCCAACACGCCTGTCCTGGTCGACGGCAAGGATGTCATGCCCGATGTCAACGCGGTGCTCGCCGCCATGGGTAGGTTTGCCGACGATATCCGCTCGGGCACGCTGAAGGGCGCGACCGGCAAGGCGATCACCGATGTCATCAATATCGGCATCGGCGGCTCTGATCTCGGCCCTGTTATGGCGACGCTGGCGCTGGCGCCCTTCCATGACGGTCCGCGCGCCCATTTCGTCTCCAACATCGACGGCGCGCATATCGCCGATATCCTGAAGCTCGTTCAGCCCGAGACGACGCTGTTCATCGTGGCTTCCAAGACCTTCACGACCGTGGAGACGATGACCAATGCGCAAACGGCGCGTAACTTCATCGCCAAGGCGCTCGGCGAAGCGGCCGTGCAGCATCACTTCGCCGCCGTCTCCACGGCGCTCGACAAGGTTGCCGCTTTCGGCATCGACAGCGCCCGCGTCTTCGGTTTCTGGGATTGGGTCGGCGGCCGCTATTCGATCTGGTCGGCGATCGGCCTGCCGCTGATGATCGCCATTGGCCCGGAGAATTTCGGTAAATTCCTCGACGGCGCCCATGCCGTCGATAATCACTTCCGTAAGGCGCCAATTACCGAAAACCTGCCGATGCTGCTCGGCCTGATCGGCTTCTACCATCGCAATGTGCTGGGCTATCCCACCCGCGCCATCCTGCCTTACGACCAGCGCCTGTCGCGCTTCCCGGCCTATCTGCAGCAGCTCGACATGGAATCGAACGGCAAGGGCGTCACCATCGACGGCACGCCGGTCGAAGGCAATTCCGGCCCGGTCGTCTGGGGCGAGCCCGGCACCAACGGCCAGCACGCCTTCTATCAGCTGATCCACCAGGGCACGAGCATCATCCCGGCCGAATTCATGATCGCCGCCAATGCCTTCGAGCCGGAACTGCGCCACCAGCACCAGCTGCTGATCTCCAACGTGCTTGCCCAGTCGGAAGCGCTGATGAAGGGCCGCACCTTCGCGGAAGCCAAGAAGCAGCTGACCGACAAGGGCATGGACGACAAGAAGGCCGATTTCATCGCGCCGCACCGCGTCTTCCAGGGCAACCGTCCGTCGATCACCTTCGTCTACGACAAGCTGACGCCTTATGCGCTCGGCCGCCTGATCGCGCTTTACGAACATCGCGTCTTCGTCGAAGGCGTGCTCTTCCGCATCAACTCCTTCGACCAGTGGGGCGTCGAGCTCGGCAAGGAACTGGCGACGGGCCTGCTGCCTGTCGTCGAGGGCAAGGAGAGCGCTGCGAGCCATGATTCCTCCACCCAGGGCCTGGTTACGGCGCTGGCAAAGCTTGCGAAATAGGCGATCGAGATTGCCCTCACCCTTGCGAGAGGGAGCCGGGAACGGAGAGGTCGCGGCTTGTCCCTTCGCCCCATCGGGAGAAGGTGCCGGCAGGCGGATGAGGGGGCCACACGGCACACCTCTCACATTCAACCTGTCCCGCCACGCCGGGGGCACACGATCGAGCGATGCCGTCACGGTTGGCGCCGGTGACCTTATCGGAAAGACCGGCGTCGGCGGCCCCCTCATCCGCCCTACGGGCACCTTCTCCCCGCTGGGGAGAAGGGGAGTCGCGAGACTGCGGCTCTTGGCACGAAAGCCGGATTGAACGTTCTTCTAATAGAAAATTGTAGAAAGAATTCTTTCAATCCGCCGGAATCGCCCTAGATTCAAGCAAAATCTGTGCGCAGGGCACTTCCCGCGAACTGGCCTATCAAGCCGGGGGGATGACGCTCTGTTTCATTGTTTCCGCCGGCGTATGCACCGGGCCGCCGGCATCTGGATATGCTCCCATCTTCACCAAAGGAAGCTCATGAGCCGTCTAATCGTCGTTTCCAATCGTGTTCCCATGCCGGCCAAGGATGGGAGCGCTCCTGCCGGCGGGCTGGCCGTCGCGTTGCAGGCAGCCCTGCAGGAGCGCGGCGGCATTTGGATGGGATGGTCGGGAGAGTCGAGCGGAGACAGGGAGCCCGGCCCGCTGTCGCAATTGCAGAAGGGCAACATCACCTATGCGCTGACCGATCTCACCGACACCGATGTCGAGGAATATTATCGCGGATTTGCAAACCGTGTTCTTTGGCCCATCTGTCACTACCGTCTTGATCTCGCCGAATATGGCCGAAAGGAAATGGCCGGCTATTTCCGGGTCAACCGCTTCTTCGCGCACCGGCTGGCGCCGATGATCGAGCCGGACGACATCATCTGGGTTCATGACTACCACCTCATTCCGCTGGCGGCGGAACTGCGGCAAATGGGGCTGAAGAACCGCATCGGCTTCTTCCTGCACATTCCCTGGCCGCCGGCCGACATTCTCGTCACGATGCCCGTTCATGAAGAAATCATGCGCGGCCTCTCCCATTACGATCTCGTCGGCTTCCAGACCGACTACGATCTCCAGAACTTCGCCGGCTATCTCAGACGGGAAGGCATTGGCGACGACCTTGGAAATGGATTGTTCGATTCCCACGGGCGGATCTTCAAGGCCGGCGCCTATCCGATCGGGATCGAAACCTCGGCCTTCGCCGAATTCGCCGAGAGAGCCGCAGACAATGTCATGGTGCAGAAGACCCGGCGCAGCATTGAAGGGCGGGACATGATCATCGGGGTCGATCGCCTCGATTATTCGAAAGGCATCATTCAGCGGCTGGAAGCGTTCGAACGCTTTCTCACTGGCAATCCTGCCTACCAGAACAAGGTCACCTATCTACAGGTAACGCCGAAATCGCGATCGGAAGTCCCCGAATACGAGCATATGCAGAAGATGGTCGCCGAACAGGCAGGCCGCGTGAACGGCGCCGTCGGGACGGTCGACTGGGTGCCGATCCGCTATGTCAACCGATCGGTCAGCCGCAGCGTGCTCGCCGGCCTCTACCGCCTGGCGACGATCGGGCTGGTGACGCCGCTACGCGACGGCATGAACCTCGTCGCCAAGGAATATGTCGCCGCCCAGAACCCTGATCGTCCGGGCGTCTTGGTGCTATCGCGCTTCGCCGGCGCAGCACGAGAGTTGAAGGGCGCATTGCTGGTCAACCCCTACGACGTCGAAGGCACTGCCAATGCGCTTGCCAGGGGCCTTGCGATGTCCCTCGAAGAGCGCCGCGACCGCTGGAGCATGATGATGGAACATCTGCTCTCTCACGATGTCTCGCTTTGGTGCAAAGACTTCTTGCACGACCTGGTGGTCGATGCCGAGCTTCCGCAGACAGCCGCCTGATCGATCGGCGTCCAGACGTCAGGACGATGAGGCGGCTTAAGCGCTAAAGCCCAATCTCCCGCGCCCAGGGCGGGTTGGCGCCGGCGCGGGACACGGTGACGGCGGCGGCTTTGGCGCCGAGCGTCAGGGCGTTGCGTACCGCCTTCTCGTCGAGTGAGGCGACCTGTTGCTTGGTCAGCAGATTATCCATCTTCAGCGAGGCCAGCACGCCGGCGTCGAAGGTATCGCCGGCGCCGACCGTATCGACGACGGCAACGCGCTCGCTCGGCACCGTTACCTTGCGATCCCTGGTATAGCCGGAGGCGCCTTCGGCGCCCTTGGTGATGACGACGAGCTTGGCGCCATGGGCGAGCCAGTGGGCCGCGAGTGTGTCATGGTCGCCTGAAAGGCCGAACCATTCGAGATCCTCGTCGGAGAATTTGATGATGTCGGATTTTGCGGCCATACGCCTGATGCGCGCCATATGCGCCTGCTTGTCCTTGATGAAGCCGGGGCGGATGTTCGGATCGAGCGAGATGACGCGCCGGGCGGCTTCGCGGTCGAGCAGTGCTTCGTAGGTTTCGCCGCAGGGGCTTGGGATCAGGCTGATGGCGCCGAAATGCAGCGCTTCGCAATCGTCACCAAGCGCCGGCAGGTCGGCTTCGGTGATCATCCGGCCTGCCGTGCCTTCATCGTAGAAGGCATAGGTCGCCTGGCCGTTGACCAGCTTGACGAAGGCGATCGTCGAAGGGCGCGGGGTGATGGCGCATGGGCTGTAATCGACGTTGCTCGCCTTCAGCGTCGCAAGCAGGATTTCGCCCATCATGTCGTCGGCGATACCGGTGAAGAAGGCGGTGGGGATGCCGAGGCGGCCGAGCGCGATGGCGGTGTTGAAGATCGCACCGCCGGCATAGGGCGCAAAGCCCTTTTCACCAAGGGTCGTGTCCCTCGGCAGCATGTCGATCAAGGCTTCGCCGCAGCACAAAATCATCGAATTCCTCCCAACAGGATCTACGCGTTCTTCAATCGATTAAGCGAGCTTTTGTCAAAAGGCTAGAGCGAAAGCTCACTGACACCACCATTCCTCGCCGACCAGGCGAGCGGCGCATCGAGGAAGGCCTCGACTTCCGACAGCGTCTTCTCGTCGAAGAGCTTCTGCTGCTTGGCGATCGCGAGAACTTCGCGCCAGGTGGCGATATAATGGAGCCGGACCTTGCCATTGGCGAAGCGATGGTGGGCTTCCGGGAAAATGCCGTAGAAGAACAGCGCGATGCCATGATCGACGATGCCGCCGGCAGCGCGAACGGCATCGATGAAGGTGAACATGCTGCCGCCGGCCGTCGTCAGATCCTCGATGACAAGGACGCGCGAACCTTCCTTCATCTCGCCCTCGATCTGCGCGTTGCGGCCATGGCCCTTCGGCTTCTTGCGGACATAGATCATCGGCAGGCCGAGACGATCGGCAAGCAGTGCGGCGAAGGGAATGCCCGCGGTTTCGCCGCCGGCGATGCAATCGAACTGCTCGAAGCCGGCATCGCGCAGGAGCGTGCTGGCGGCAAAATCCATCACCGTCGAGCGGACGCGCGGGAAGGACAGGAGCTTGCGGCAGTCGATATAGACGGGGCTCATGATGCCGGAGGCATATTTATAGGGCGTTTCGGCGTTGAAGTGCACCGCCTTGATCTCCCAGAGCATCTTTGCCAGCAGTTCCGCCATGATAGCGCGGTCGGGGAATGTGGTCTGGATCATGCGGCTCTCTCCTTCGGCTGACGTTAAAGCGGCAATAGCAGCAAGAGCGGCCGGTTTCCAGACGGAAGACAGCCGTCAGCCGAGCAACCGGTCGATATCGGCAACCTGCATCCTCTTGAAGAGCGCGATCGCCCGCGCACCTTCTTCCTCGTCGAGCGAAACCGCGTAGCGAACCGCGGCTGCCAGCAACTGCATCGTCAGCCGGGCAATGGCCAGAAGCTCGGTTTCGGTCCGCGCCGACCACAGTCGTTGTAGCACCGAAAGCAGGGCCCGCGCATGGAATTCCATGTCCTCGGCATCGACCTCCTGAAGAAGCTTGTCCGTGTGGGTCGCATGCCAGATATCGCGCATCACGGGTTCGCGGCGGAAGAAAGCATAATATTCATCCGCGATGACGCAGAGCGCGATGCGCAGATTTTTGGCGTCCGTCACCTTCGCCAGCTCCTCTTCCACGCACCGCCTGCCTTGCTCGTTGAAGCGCTCGGCCAATGTCCGGATGATCGAAGTCTTGTCGGGGAAATACTGATAGAGGGCGCCGAAGGAAAGGCCGGCCTTTTCGACGATCTCGCTCATCTTCAAGCCATCGCTGCCATTGCTTTCGATCAGTTCCGCCGCGACGGCGAGGATCTTTTCGAAGCGCTCACGTCCGCGCTGCTGGCTCGGAATGCGGCGCGGCTGGCCGATAGGCTGGGGCGATCGCCGGCGCGTTGCGGCTGATTGTTCCGACATCGTCTGCTCCTTGGCGGTTGACAAACAAAATAAGAGAGATTATCTCATTTTGCAAATAAGAGACTTTCTCTTATTTTGTCCCTGGAAGGAGCTTCGACATGCAGATCGTCCTCATCCTTTCCCTCGTGGCCGCCGCGATCGGCAGCGGCCTCGTCGCCGGCATCTTCTTCGCCTTCTCGACCTTCATCATGACTGCCTTTTCGCGCATCCCGGTGGAACAGGCCATCGCTGCCATGAACTCGATCAACGTGACGATCGTCCGCTCGCCCTTCATGGGCCTCTTCGTGCCGACGGCGATCCTCTGCCTCGTCATCGCCGTGCTGGCGGTGATCGACTGGCGGAGCGGAGCATCCTTGCTGATGCTGGCGGGCGCCGCGCTTTATGTCCTCGCCTCGTTCATATCCACCATCGTCTTCAACGTGCCGATGAACGATGCGCTGGCAAAAGTCAGCGGCGGCGGGACGGAAGCGACCGCGCTCTGGACCAGCTATCTCAGGGACTGGACGTGGTGGAACCATGTGAGGACGATCGCCTCGCTGCTCGCCTCGGTGGCCTTCGTCCGCGCGTTGATGATCCTGTGAAAAGGTGGAGGAGCAACGCCCTGCGCCGCGCGGTCACTTCTGCTCGCAAAAGACAACGCGATTGCTGAAAGGATCTATGACGGTCATCTCGAGCCCCCAGGGCGCGTCCTCCACGCCGGGCTTCATATAGCGGTAGTCCTTGCCTGAAAGCTCGGCGTGGTAGGCGCGCACGTTCGCGACGCGGACGAAAGCCTTGGCGCCGGGGCTCGCATCCCCGGAATGTTCGCTCAAGTGCAGCGCCATGCCGTCCCGCGAGACCTGGCAATAGAGGGGGAAATTGTCGCCGAAGCGGTGTTCCCAATCGAGATTGAAGCCAAGGAAGCCGCAATAGAATTCCATGGCCTTTTCGACGGAGAAGATGCGGAAGATCGGCATCGGCGGCTCGATGCCCACTGTGGAGCGGGCAGCACCGGCCGTATCGATCTTCGCCGAGAGGATGTTCCATTGATCGAACCCGAACTGCCGGGCGACGATTTCGAGCGCCTCGCTGTGGGTCAGCGAAATATCGCGGTCTGCAAGGGCCTGCCGCAAAGTCTTTGCCATGAGCTTGGCATCGCGAAAATCGCGCATGATGTCATCCTTCCGTTGGCGGCAAACAGGACGATCAGTGCCCGCGTCTGCTGACCCGTTCGCCATCGATCGCCAAACGGCAAGGGATGTGAAGGATGTTTCTGGATGCATTCACCATAACGCCGAAACGTCGCGGGGCGGCTGGCCGCATCCGGCCGAGGACAATATTATGAGGGCGCCGGTCCGGAATCAAGACGCCGTGCGCGATGCCTCGACCGGAACCGCCTGCAGGTGGCCGGCAAGCTCCACCCGATTGCGGCCGCCGCGCTTGGCGGCGTAGAGCGCCTTGTCGGCGGCACTCAACATGGCGTCGAAATCCAACGCATTCGAGCGGCCGGGGGCGACACCGACGCTGACCGTACATTTCAGCGTCTCGCCGTCGACCGGGATTTCACGAGCCTCGAAGGCGCGGCGAATACGCTCGGCCGCGAGTTCCGCCCGGCCGGGCATGATTTCCTTCATCACCAGCGCGAACTCTTCGCCGCCGAGCCGGGCTGCGGTATCTCCTGCGCGGCAATGGGCTGACAGTTCGGCGGCAAAAACCTTGAGAACATGGTCGCCGGCGGCATGGCCGAAGCGGTCGTTGACGGATTTGAAATGATCGATATCGAAGACGATGACGGCGGTGGTCGTGCCCATCGGGCGCGTGCCGTATTCGTCGAAGAGGGCACGACGGTTGAGCAGGCCGGTCAGCGGATCGGTGATCGCCTCTAGACGATGGCGGGCGGCGAGCCGCCACTGATGCAGCGCCAGCGACAGCGCGCCGATCCCGGTCATGCCGGCGATGCAAACGGCAAGGCTCAGATCCTCCGCCCAGTTGTTGGGAGCTTTGCCAAGCACCAGCTTTCCGTCGGAGATCAACACGGCGGAGCAAAGCACGAAGGAAATCGCCGTCAGCGTATAAAGCGCCGTGATGCCGAGGATCGGCGCCGGCGCCTCGGCGCGGGCGAGCCAATATTGGCGCGCGGTGGCAAAGAGCAGGAAGGCGATGGCGAGGTTCTCAGCCATGAAGGCCAGGCCGTCGTAACCCGATATCATCGGCGGAACCGAGAAGGCCATCGCCGCGAGCGCGCGCAGGAAAATGGAAGCGAAGGACAGGCGACCGGTGCAGAACTGATGACCGGCACCCCAGATGGCGGCGAAACCGGCTTGGAACAGCACGAAATTGGCCACGCCAAGCCACTTGTCCGGCGTATTCACATAGGCGCTGTAGACGAAAATGCCGCTGACGACGAGGACGAGACCGATGGTCGCGGTCAGCAACACCGTTTCGGCTCGGCGGGCGAGCCAACTGCCCATCAGCGTCACGGCCAGACATGCCGCCGAAACACCCAGCGCCAGCAGGAGGGAGTTGTAATCAAGCATCATGCTTCAATCTCCGCGGCTACCGCCGCGCCGGATAATGTTCACAGCTCATCTGTCGGTGATCAGGAATGTCTTACGCATTCCGTTAAAAAATCATGCACTGCACAAAGCAAATGTTACGGATTTAACACCGAAGCTGGGGTTTTGGGCAAAAATCTATTTAAAATTGAATGCGCCGAGGCAAAATTCAGAGCTGAGCCCGCCAGTGCAGCGGAAACATGGGATCGAAAACCGTCACCGGACCCGCGCCGGTTTCTATCTTCGCGGGAAAAACAACCGGCTCGGCTTGCCTTGACAGCGTCATGCGTTCGTCGTTCGGCGCAAGCCCGTACCAGGCCGGCCCGTTCAGCGATGTGAAGGCTTCGAGCCTGTCCAGAGCGCCCTCCTCCTCGAAAACATGAGCAAGGCAGCTCATCGTATTGATCGAGGTGTAGATGCCGGCGCAGCCGCAGGCACATTCCTTCAGCGGATCGACATGCGGGGCGGAATCGGTGCCGAGGAAGAAGCGGGCGTCGCCGCTGGTGGCCGCCGCGCGCAGAGCTAGCCGGTGATTTTCGCGCTTGGCGACCGGCAGGCAGTAGTAATGCGGGCGGATGCCGCCGACGAGGATGGCGTTACGGTTGATGATCAGATGATGGGTGGTGATCGAGCCGGCGAGATTTGATTTGGCGGCCTTGATGTAATCGATACCATCCGATGTCGTCACATGCTCCATCGTCACCTTCAGCTCGGGCAGGCGCTTGCGCAGCGGATCGAGCACGGTCTCGATGAAGACGGCCTCGCGGTCGAAGATATCGACGTCGGGCGTCGTCACCTCGCCATGGACACAGAGCGGCAGGCCAATCTCAGCCATGCGCTCCAGCACCGGCATCGCCTTTTCCATGTCGCGCACGCCGCCATGCGAATTGGTGGTGGCGCCGGCGGGATAAAGCTTGACGGCGGTGATGAGGCCGCTTCTGGCGCCCTCTTCCACATCGTCGGGGCTGGTATGCTCGGTGAGATAAAGCGTCATCAGCGGCTGGAAGCTATGGCCCTCCGGCAGCGCCTTGAGGATGCGCTCGCGATAGGCTTTCGCATCCGCGGTCGTGACGACGGGCGGCACGAGATTGGGCATGATGATGGCGCGGGCGAAGGTGCGGCTCGTATCGGCGATCACGCCTTCCAGCATGGCGCCGTCGCGCAGATGCAGGTGCCAGTCGTCAGGGCGGCGGATGGTGATCGATTGCATGGCAGACCTCCGAAGCGATGCGTCTGCGGCCTGATACCACCATCCATCATATTAAGACAATCGCCGCGGCATCACGCCAGCGCGATCTCCAGCGTGACATCGGCGGGGCGGCGGTTTTCGAGGATCAGCCGGCCATTCGGCAGGTCGTTGCCGTAGACCTTGGCGCTCGCCTCCTCCTCGGTCAGCCTATAACCGCGCCAGCGATCCCAAAGGCGCTCTTCCAGTACCTCGATCGGCGGGGCGAGCATGATGGTGTAATCGAAGATGCCGTCGAGTTCGGCCCATTTGCCCTGGGTGAAGAGCAGATAATTGCCTTCGATGATGATGAAGCGGTCCTTCGGATCGATCGGGCGGGCAGAGGCGATCGCAAGCTCGCGCGAGCGGTCGAAGACGGGCACGAGAACTTCCTGATCTGCGGGGCGAACGGCGCGGACGATATCGAGGAAGCCGCGGACATCAAAGGTTTCCGGAATGCCCTTGCGGGCAAGCAGGCCGCGTTCGATGAGAATCGCGTTGTCCATGTGGAAACCATCCATCGGCAGCACCGCGACGCTCTCGCCCTTCGCCTTCAGGGCGTCGGCGAGATTGTCGGCCATGGTCGATTTGCCGGCGCCGGGCGGCCCGGCGATGGCGATCAGGAAACGTTTGGCATCACCGGCGCGGTTTAGAACCTCGCCGGCAATTTCGTCGACGCTCGCCGTCATGCAGCGACTGGCTCCGTCGGCACCGCCTTGGCGCCGGTCATGAAGGCGACGGCGTCCGACATGGTGTATTCCTTCGGATCGATCACCGTGAGGCGCCGGCCGAGACGGTGGATATGGATGCGGTCGGCCACCTCGAAGACATGCGGCATGTTGTGGGAAATCAGCACGATCGGCAGGCCGCGAGCGCGCACGTCGAGGATCAGTTCCAGCACGCGCCGGCTTTCCTTGACGCCGAGGGCCGCCGTCGGTTCGTCCATGATGATGACCTTCGAGCCGAAGGCGGCGGCGCGGGCGACGGCCACACCCTGGCGCTGGCCGCCCGAGAGCGTCTCCACCGCCTGGTTGATGTTCTGGATGGTCATCAGGCCGAGTTCGGTCAGCTTGTTGCGCGCCAGCTTTTCCATGGCCGGCCGGTCGAGCATGCGGAACAGCGAACCGAGCGGACCGGGTTTGCGGATCTCGCGGCCGAGGAACATGTTGTCGGCGATCGACAGCGCCGGCGACAGAGCGAGGTTCTGATAGACGGTTTCGATGCCGGCCTCGCGCGCTTCCATCGGCGAGCGGAACTGCACCTGCTTGCCTTCGAGCGTGATCACGCCCTCGTCCGGGGTGACGGCGCCCGAGATCGCCTTGATCAGCGAGGACTTGCCGGCGCCGTTATCGCCGATGACGGCAAGGATTTCACCGGGGTAGAGGTCGAAATCGGCATTGTCGAGCGCGGTCACGCGGCCATAACGCTTGACCAGACCGCGGGCGGTGAGAAGGGGTTCGCGAGCCATGATTACACCGAAACCTTTCTGATCCACTGGTCGATGGCGACGGCGGCGATGATCAGCACGCCCGTCAAAAGGACTTTCCATTGCGGATCGGCGCCGAGCATGTTGAGGCCCATCGACACGACGCCGACGATCATTGCGCCGAAGAGCGTGCCGAGAATGGAGCCGCGGCCGCCGAAGAGCGAGATGCCGCCGATGACAGTCGCGGTGATCGCCTGGAGGTTATAATCAGTCACCGCCGAGGAGGGCGAGATCGAGCCGTTGCGGCCGATCGAGACCCAGGCGGCGAAGGCGGCGATGACGCCCGAGATCGTATAGACGGTGAGCAGCACCTTCTTGGTCTGGATGCCGGAGAGCTTGGCCGCTTCCGGATCGTCGCCGACCGCATAGACATGCCGGCCCCAGGCGGTGTGATTGAGCACGTACCAGAGCAGGAGGACGAGCAGCACCATGGCGATGACGCCGAGCGTCAGCACGGCGCTGCCGAGCCTGAAGCTCGCGGCGAAAAGATGCAGCAGCGGCGCCTGTTCGTCGACGTCGGTGTCGCGGATCGTCTCATTGGCGGAATAGATGAAATTCGTCGCCATGACGATGTTCCAGGTGCCGAGCGTGACGATGAAGGGCGGCAGTTTCATGAAGGCGACGAGGGCGCCGTTCAGCAAGCCGCACAGACCGCCGACGACAAGGCCTACGAGAACCGCAACCGGTGTCGGAATGCCGTATGTAATCGCGACATTGCCCATGATGACGGCTGAGATCACCATGATGACGCCGATCGAAAGATCGATGCCGGCGGTCAGGATGACGAGCGTCTGGGCGGCGCCGAGAATGCCGACGATGGCGATCTGCTGCAGGATCAGCGTCAATGTGTATGACGAGAAGAACCGTCCGCCGATCGCGATCCCGAAGATGATGATCGATAGTACCAATACGATCAGCGGCACGGCGGCCGGCGTCGAGTGCAGAAAATGCTGTGCCCGCTTGATCAGCGAGACATCCTGGTGCTCGAAGGAGGCGACGTTCTTGTCGCTGCCGTCGAGGACGCGTTCGAATTCCTGTGCTCCGGTCATGGTTCCTCCTCCGCATCCGCGCGCCGAACCCGCGCGGAGGCCGTCACCCTGTTCATCCGTTCATTGCTTTAGCCGGTGGGGCGACGGCACATCGTCCGTCCAAAACGGCCGGGGATCAAGCCCCGGCCGTTTCTCTTTCAATCAGACAGGGCTCAGCCCCAGCACTTATCCGTGCCTTCCTTGGTGTCGATCGACTTTACGCCGGAAACCGGCTTGTCGGTGACGAGCGAGACGCCGGTGTCGAAGAAGGACTTGCCTTCGGTCGGCTTCGGCTTTTCACCCGAGTCGGCGAACTTCTTGATCGCCTCGATGCCGAGCGACGCCATCAGCAGCGGATACTGCTGCGAGGTGGCGCCGATGACGCCTTCCTTGACCGACTTGACGCCCGGGCAACCGCCGTCGACCGAGACGATCAGCACGTTCTTTTCCATGCCGACGGCCTTCAGCGCCTGATAGGCGCCGACAGCGGCCGGTTCGTTGATCGTGTGAATGACGTTGATGCCGGGGTCTTTCTGCAGAAGGTTTTCCATGGCCTTGCGGCCGCCTTCTTCATTGCCGTTGGTCACGTCATGGCCGACGATGCGCTTGTCGTCTTCGTCGCCGATCTTGTCCGGGTTCTTCGGGTCGATGCCGAAGCCGATCATGAAGCCCTGGTCGCGCAGAACGTCGACCGTCGGCTGCGACGGCGTCAGGTCGAGGAAGCCGACCTTGGCATCCGCGGCCTTGTCGCCGAGGGTTTCCTTGGCCCACTGGCCGATCAGCTTGCCGGCGAGCAGGTTGTCGGTGGCGAAGGTGGCGTCGGCGGCATCGGCCGGCTCGAGCGGCGTGTCGAGCGCGATGACCAGCAGGCCGGCGTCGCGGGCCTTCTTGACCGCAGGCACGATGCCCTTGGTGTCCGAAGCCGTCAGCAGGATGCCCTTTGCGCCGTCGGCAATGCAGCTTTCGATCGCCGCAACCTGGCTTTCGCTGTCACCGTCGATCTTGCCGGCGTAGGACTTCAGCGAGACGCCGAGTTCCTTGGCCTTGGCCGTCGCACCTTCCTTCATCTTGACGAAGAAGGGGTTGGTGTCGGTCTTGGTGATGAGGCAGGCGGAAACGTCTGCCGCCATCGCCGGAGCGGAGAAAGCGACACCGAGCGCGAGCGCGCCGAAAGCGAGAACTGATTTCTTCATGGAACTCCTCCCAGAGTTTGCCGGCGCCGCCCCTGCGGGACCGGAATTTACAGACGGCACTCGGAGGCTTCAAAGCCGTCCCGTGCCCTTGACGATGGCAATTAAGAGCGAAAAGAAATCCGCTTGTCAATAAATAAATCCAATTGAATTATTAATTCGATGTGGCATGCTCGGCGAAAATCAGGCATAGGCCAACGATCGGGAGGAGCGGCCATGTCGTCCTTGGATGGACCGGAAAACATACCGGTCCCGCCACCAATTCTCAGTCCGGCCGGGGGTGCGAACCAGGTCAGGGTGCGGGCCTATAACGAGCGGCTCGTGCTGTCGCTGGTGCGTCTCTACGGCGGGCTTTCGAAAGCCGATATCGCGCGCCGGACCGGGCTTTCGGCGCAGACCGTCTCCGTCATCATGCGGGTCCTGGAAAAGGAAGGGCTGCTTCTGCGCGGGGCGCCGATCCGCGGCCGCGTCGGCCAGCCGTCGATCCCGATGCACCTCAATCCCGACGCCGTCTATTCCTTCGGCCTGAAGATGGGCCGCCGCAGCGCCGACCTGGTGCTGATGGATTTCGTCGGCCGCATCCGCATGCAGCTGCACCAGACCTATGCCTATCCGCTGCCCCAGGAAATCCTCGCTTTCGTCACGTCGGGCATTCAGGAACTGGAAGGCCGGCTCGACGAGAAGCAGCGCGGCCGCATTGCCGGCCTCGGCATCGCCGCGCCTTTCGAGCTCTGGAACTGGGCCGAGGAGGTGGGCGCGCCGCCGGGCGCCATGGAGGTGTGGCGAGAAGTCGACCTGCAGGCGGAAATCGCCGCGCGCGTTTCCCATCCCGTCTTCCTGCAGAACGACGCGACCAGCGCCTGCGGCGCCGAACTCGTCTTCGGCGTCGGGCCGTCCTATCCCGATTTCGTCTATTTCTTCATCGGTTCCTTCATCGGCGGCGGCATCGTCTTGAATTCGGCGATCTTTTCCGGCCGCACCGGCACGGCGGGCGCGATCGGCCCGCTGCCAGTGCGCGGCAAGAACGGCGAGACGATGCAGCTGCTCGAAATCGCCTCGATCTTCGTGCTCGAAAACATGCTGCGCGAGCGCGGTGTCGATCCGCAGCCGCTCTGGTATTCCGCCGACGACTGGGTGGATTTCGGCGAGCCGATGGAGACCTGGATACAGGACAGCGCCAAGGCACTGGCGCAGGCGATCGTGGCCGCCGCCTCGATCGTCGATTTCAGCGCAGCGGTGATCGACGGCGGCTTTCCCAACTGGGTGCGCAGCCGCGTCGTGCAGGCGACGATCACGGAAGCCGCCAAGCTCGACCTGCAGGGCGTCGTCATGCCCGATATCATCGAAGGCATGGTCGGCGCCCAGGCACGCGCCATCGGCGGCGCAAGCCTGCCGATCTTCGCGCGTTACCTCACAGACCAAAACGTACTCTTCAAGGAGGTTGACCATGCTGAAGGGACTTGATCCGCTTCTGAGCCCGGAATTGCTTTTCACGCTTCGCGCCATGGGCCATGGCGACGAGATCGCCATCGTCGACGGCAATTATCCGGGCGTCGAACACGCCCGCCGGCTGATCCGCCTCGACGGCCACCGCCTCATCCCGGTTCTGAACGCCGTGCTCAGCGTATTGCCGATCGACGATTTCGTACCCGAAGCGATCTTCCGCTCCACCGTCAAGGCGGAGCGCGACAGGCTCGATCCCGTGCACGAGGAGATGATCGACTGCTGCGCCCGCCACGAGCCGCACCGGCAGGTCGTACCGCTCCTCGGCCAAGACTTTTACGGCCGGGTGCGGGCCGCCCATGCGGTGATCCAGACCAGCGAGCCCAGACTCTATGCCAACATCATCCTGCGCAAGGGGGTGATCTACCCGAAGGAGGCAGGCGCGCAGGCGGCCGACGTCGATCCGTTTGTCTACTGAAGGGTCGGGCGTTTCAGTCACCATCGATTTCGACTTCCGCTTCGCAGTTCACGGGCGCATTCAATGGGATGACCATGCCGATTGAGGAGCGTGCATGGGCGCCAACGTCGGGACCATACAGTTCCAGAATCAGATCGGAATAGCCGTTGGTAACGAGCGGCGTCTCGTTGAAGCCCGGAGCGACATTCACCATGGCGAAGACGCGCAGCCAAGCGGTCACCCGATCGAGGTCTCCGATGGCCCGCTTGAGACTGGCAAGATGGGCCAGCGCGACGAGCCGCGCCGAGGCGTAACCCTCCTCCGGCGAAACCTCGGCACCCACCTTGCCAAGGGGATTTGCCAGTGTTCCATCGCGGTTACACGCGACGTGACCCGAAATGTAAGCGCGGGTGCCGCGCAGGCGAACCCAAGCGAACGGCATGCGCAGCCCGTCGCGAACCTTCAAAGGCTCGGGCAATTCCAGGCCCATTTCGGCCAGACGTTGCTCGATGATAGTCATCATGCACCTCCCAGTGTGATCAGAGTATGGCGCGCCAAACGGGGCGCCGGCCTGCAACCTGGAACCACTGCACAGTTCCGGGCGACATGCCTCAGGGGACGGTCGCGTCGAGCTCCGGCATCAGAACGACGCTCTCATTGGCCGCGGGATCGTTACGCGCACCGAGGAACTCGGCGTCTTCGCTACTGCGGTTGACGGCCACGTGCGGAACGCCGGCCGGAATCAACAGGTAGTCGCCCGGCCGGACGGTTTCGCGCCGTTCGAGCGCTGCGCCGGACCAGATCTCGATTTCCTGGCCTGCCGTCATTAAAAGGGCCGTCTCGTGCCCCTCATGACGATGGGCGCTGGTTCGTCTGCCTGCGGGAAGGGAAATCATGCCAAGCCACAGTATGGTTGATCCGGCACTTTCTGCCGAGACGCCCGAGCGATAGACCGATCCCTGCTTGGCGACATGGCTGCCGCTGCCGCGAACGACCTTAGCGATAAATGCATCAGGCTTCGGCTGCATTGCTTGGTTCGTCATCGCTTACACTCCTTCGACTGCTGCAATAGAGCGGACTCTGCGCGCTCGGCCGGCGCGAGTCCTGAAGCGAGGCCGAAAAATTCCGAAAAGCTACGAAATCGGCGTATCATTCTCGCATCATGAACGCCCAACACCTCGCATTCGGCCACTTCGAGTTCACTGCCGAGAACGGATGTCTGCTCCGCGACAGCAGGCCTGTCGCCATCGGCGCCCGCGGCGCTTCGCTGCTTGCCGCTCTGCTTGCGGCAGAGGGAGGTGTGGTTTCAAAGTCAGCCCTGATGGATGCCGTGTGGCCGGGACTGACCGTCGAGGAAAGCAATCTTTCCGTTCAGATTGCTGCCCTTCGCAAACTGCTCGGCCCCGCGCAGGACGGCAGCGGCTGGATCGTCACGGTCCCACGGGTCGGATACAGATTTTTGGGCCCAGTGGAGAGCCTGACCGACAGAGCCGATGGCGGATGGCACGCGCGGGCCAGATCCAATCCGGGAATTGCCGTCCTCCCGTTCGAAAACCTCGGCGGCGATACCGAGAGACAGTATCTGGTCGAGGGTATCGCCGATGACCTGATCATGGCGCTCGCCCAATTCAGATGGTTCCGAGTCGCGTCGCGCGGGGCGAGTTTCACCAGGAGAAATGGTTCGAGAGACCCGCAGGCCGTCGCGAGCGAACTTGGCGTCGATTTCCTGGTCGACGGAGCCATACGGCATACGGGCGAACGAATCCGGATATCGGTGCACCTCGCCGACGCAATGAAAGGCGCCACCGTCTGGTCCGAACATTACGATCTTCAGCTGGACGAGGTCTTTGCGGTGCAGGACGCCATCGCCGAGCGGATCGCCGCAGCGGTCGAACCCGAGCTGCTGTTGCGCCATGGGCTTCCGGTCGCTCCGCACACGGGCAACATCACGGCCTGGGATCTCGTGCGGCAAGGCACATTCCATTTCCACAAGGTATCGCAGCCGACCCACCTTCTCGCCAGGCAATTTTTCCGCCAGGCGGCGGAACTCGACCCCATGCTTCCAGAGGCGCAGATCTGGCGGGCGCGGGTCAATGCAGGCCTCATCGCCTACGGATGGACGGAAAATTCCACCGCGGACGGGAAGGAAGGCCTGGATGCGGCGCTGCGGGCGATCTACCTCGACGCGCGCAACCCCTACTCGCACTATGCGCTGGCGATCGTGTCGGCCTATACGGGCAGGGCCGAGCAGGCGATCCTGGCAGCGGAACGCTCCATCGAACTCGGTTCGAGCTTCGCCCTGGGGCATCTCGTCCTCGGCATGGCTCGTCTTTTCTCGGGCGATGCTGCCGGCGCGCGCAAGCCCCTGGCGCGCGGTCTCGAACTCAATCCGAACGATCCGCAGAACAGGGTCTGGTTCAGCCTACTGATGCTCGCGCTGCTCTTTTCCGGTGACATCGAGGGCGCGCTCGAGACTGGGCGCACAGCGCTGAAGGCGCGACCCGACTGGCCGGCACTGCTGCGCATCCAGGCATGCTGCCACGCGGCCGCGGGACACCGTGAGCAGGCGCACCGCTTTGGTGCCGCTGCACGCGATCTTCCCGAGACTGCCGGCGATGCGCTCGGTCCATTCAGAGATGGCAACAAGGAATGGGCAACCCGTCTGAACGCGCTGTTGCGAGAGGCGGAACTTTGAAACCGGTTGGCCGGCAGACCTCAGCGCGCTTATCAGTTCGTCGACTTTCGTCCGCGGCCACCATCCGATTTACGGGAAACATATCCGTTGCACGCAGCGAAGCGCGCTATATCGCCGCCACCGCAACTCGCCATTAACCTTCGGCGATCACAAAGATATTGGGATTGCCGATGCTGGGCAGCCCGATGCACTTAACTCCGCCCGAATGAATTGCGGCGGTCTTCGGCCATGGTCCAGGAGGACGCCGATGCCGGCGTTCGGCGACGAAGGTTGTCGATTGAATATGTCGGGACGATGCGGTCCTCCGAACTGGCCATGATGGCTCTTCACACAACAGGAGCTGTTTATGTCTCGCATCCAACCTACAAGACCCCAGATCGAGGTCATTGCCTGGCTCGCGATCTTCCTGCTTCTCTTCTGCCTGTCATGGGGGCTTCATTGGCATGAGCGGCTGGATGAGTTCATCGACA
This sequence comes from Rhizobium sp. BR 249, assembly GCF_047445895.1. Classification (NCBI taxonomy): domain Bacteria; kingdom Pseudomonadati; phylum Pseudomonadota; class Alphaproteobacteria; order Hyphomicrobiales; family Rhizobiaceae; genus Rhizobium; species Rhizobium sp. BR 249. Next base: position 120,284 of record NZ_JARWKX010000001.1, read on the forward strand.
ACCATGACGACTATCCGCTGGACCACGCGCTCCTGGCGCTGAACATCTCCGGATTCCTGGGACTCATTTATTCCGCGCTGAGGATCAGCGATCTTTCGAGAGAGGTCAATCGCAGGCTGCAGGCCGAAAAGAACGTGGACTGGATTGCATGTCACGATACGCTTACCGAGCTGCCTAACCGCAGGTTCCTGGACTCCGTCTGCGCGCAGGCGATGAGCGACCAGAGGACACAGGAAGCCTATGCTGCATTCAGTATCGATCTCGACGGCTTCAAGAAGATCAACGATCTCCTCGGGCACGATCACGGTGACGCGGTGCTGAAGGCCGTTGCTCAGCGGCTCTCTTCCCTCTTTCCCCGAGATCGCGTTTTCCGCCTTGGCGGTGACGAATTCGTCGTTTTGGCGCGTCGCACCGGCAATGTTGATTTCGTCGCTTTGGGAGAGCGCATCGTTAGCGTGATCAGCAAGCCCGTCACATTCAACGGCGTCGCCGTCGATCTCGGCGCCAGTGTCGGCTTCGCACTTTGTCCGGAAAACGGCGATGACCTAAGCCAGGCCATTCGACATTCGGACTGCGCGATGTATGTGGCGAAAAAGCAGGGGCGCAACCTGGTGAAGCCCTTCGTCTCCTCGATGCAGGACGAGCTGGCAAAACGGATTCGCGTGGAAGCGGATTTAAGAGCCGCCATCAAGAACGCTGAAATCGTTCCCTACTATCAGCCTCTCGTGGACCTGAAGACGAATAAGATTATCGGCTTCGAGGCGCTCGCCCGCTGGAGGACGGCTTCCGGCGAATTCATCCCGCCGAGCGAATTCATTCCAGTGGCGGAGGAGGCCGGCCTGATCGTCGACCTGACGGACCAGTTGCTTCGTCATGCCTGTACCGATGCGCTTTCCTGGCCGAGCGATCTGGTTCTGTCGTTCAACCTGTCTCCGATCCAGCTGAGCGACCGGTTGCTGGGGCTCAGAATTCTCAAGATTTTGGGTGACGTCGGTCTGCCCGCGCACAGGATCGAGCTGGAAGTGACGGAGAGCGCCATCATCCAAGACGCTGTCACCGCTCGAATCGTCCTCGACGACCTGGTGAACGCGGGGGTCAGGATCGCGCTCGACGACTTCGGAACAGGCTATTCCAGCCTCTCCCAGCTCTCCAGCTATCGGTTCGACAAGATCAAGATCGACAGGAGTTTCGTCGCTTCGTTCGAAACCGATGAAAAGCAGGACAAGGTGATCAAAGCCATCATCGCTCTCGGTGCCGGACTTGGCGTGACGATAACGGCCGAAGGCATCGAAGAGGAGAGCCAGCGTCAGCGGCTTCAGGATCTGGGCTGCGACATCGGCCAAGGTTATCTGCTCGGCAGGCCGGCGCCAGCCGAGAGGCTTGCCGCAGACCAAGTCAGCGCCAGAATATCGCAACTCCGCTGACGGCACGGCGGAGAAGGTTCGCCGGGAGCGGCAATCTCAGGCAAAACTCTTCGCTGGCAAGCGGTCAGATCTCCCCGGCCGACGGGCCCCAGACATCGGTCAGCGCAAAGCCGCCGGGATGCGGGTCGAAGGGGTCGAGCGCGACCTGGGTCAGGCCGAAGGTGAAGCCGCGGCCGGTGATGGTGGGGATGACCGCCGGGCGACCGGCGACCTCGGCCACTGCCTGCAGGCCGACCTCGAATTCCGAGCCGATGATCGATTTCGAAGTGAAGCTATCGCCGACCTTGGCCTTGCCGCGGGCATAGAGGGTGGCGAGATTGGCGGAATTGCCGGTGCCGCAGGGCGAGCGGTCGGCGCGGCCCGGCCACATGGTAGTGCAGGTGCGCACCGTGCCGTCCGCCTCGGTATCGCGGAACATGACGTAGGCGACGCCCGAGATGGCCGGGATTTCGGGGTGGACGACCTTGATGTCGCGGTTGATCAGCTCTTTCAGGATCATGCCGGCCTGGACGAGACCGGCAGCATTGGCCTTTTCGATCGTCAGGTTGATCTGGCCGACATCGACGAGCGCATAGAAGATGCCGCCGTAGCAGATATCGGCCTTGATCTTCCCCCAATGCGGCGTGTCGATCTCGACGTCGAGCTCATGCACGAAGGAAGGCACCATGGTGAGCCTGACCTTCTCGCAGCGCCCATCGCGGCAGGTCGCCACCGCCTTGACGAGGCCGGCCGCGGTTTCCAGGGTCACGACCGTCTCGGGCTCCTTCATCTCGACGATGCCGGATTCGAGCAGCGCCGTGGTCACGCAGATCGAGTTCGAGCCGGAGCTTGCATGCGCCTGATCCGGCTGCAGGATGATGAAGGCGGCGTCGGCTTCCGGGTGGCGCGCCGGCAGCAGCAGGTTGACGGAGCCGATGGGCGCGCCGCGCGGCTCGAGGCAAAGGAAGCGGCGAAGCTCGTCGCCCTTCGGATCGGTGTTCAGCCAATGCAGCTGCGCGGCGATGCTGTCGCCAGGGATTTTCGGAACGCCACCGATTGCGACGCGGCCGATTTCACCTTCGGCATGAACATCCAGCAACTGGATCGTGCGCTTCCATCTCATATCGAAAACTCCAGTTCAGGGGTGACGGGTGGGGCCATCAACGCGGGTTGTTTAGTACCGGTCTATGCGGAACGGGGTGATATCGACCGCGGGCTTCGCTCCGCTCACCATATCGGCAATCAGCCGCGCTGTCGTTGCCGCATAGGTCAAGCCGAGATGGCCATGGCCGGTCGCATAGAAAACGCCTGGCATTTTCGACGAGGGAGAAATGACCGGGATCGTATCGGGCAGCGCCGGACGATGCCCCATCCATTCCGTCGTCTCTTCCGCTTTCAGGCCGGGAAGCGCACGCTGGGCATGGCGCACCAGCACCCGCGGACGGCGGAAATCGGGCGCGGCGTCGAGACCGGCAAGTTCGACATTGCCGCCGACGCGGATGCCGCCCGCCGTCGGCGTCACCATGAAGGCGCGATGCGGCCAGATCACCGAGTAACGCATCGATATGCCGGGCTTCATGATCTGGGTGTGATAACCGCGCTCGGTTTCGAGCGGGATCGGCTCCCCGAGCTTTGCGGCAAGGAAACGGGTGTGGACGCCGGCGGCGAGCACGACGGAACCGACTTCAAGACGGCGATTATCCTCCAGGAGAACGACGGCGGTGCCGTCGCCCCTGCGCTCGATATTCCGGACGGCGCCGGAGACGAAAGTCGCGCCGGCGGCCTTGGCGGCATCGGCGAGCTTCACGACGAGCTGATAGGGGTCGCGGATCGACTTGTTGTCCGGAAGCAGCACGGCTTTGGCGATAGCCGGCGACAGCGCCGGCTCGTAATATTGGATGGCGCCGTTGCTCAACACCTCGAATTCGAGACCATAGCGCTGCATCATGGCGAGACGGGCGCGATCGGCGGCGAATTCCGCCTCCGTCTCGTAGATCGCCAGGCACCCCTCCTCCGTCATCAATTCGGGCGCGCCGATCGCCTGCAGCATCTCCCTGAAATCGCCGAGCGCCCGGTGAGACAGGCTCATACCGGCATCCTCAATTTCCCTCAGGCGCGAAGGCCGGCCGGCGGCGAGGAAGCGCAGGAACCAGGGCAGCATCTTTGCCGCATAGGAGGGCCTGAGCCAGACCGGCCCTTCGGGATCGAGCAGCCAGCCGGGAATCTTCCTCCATGTCGAAGGGCCGGAACTGGCGGCAAAATCGAGCGCAATGCTCGCCATATTGCCGAAGGAGGTGCCGCGCCCCGGCTCACCCTTATCGATCAGCGTCACCTGCAGGCCGCGCCGCTGCAACTCGAAAGCGATCGACGCGCCGATCACGCCCGCACCGACGACGGCCACCGTCTTCTTCGTCTCATCCGCCATGTCATCAACCCATCGCACGGCAGCAGATTGCCGCAGCGAGACTGATATATCACATCGGCGGCGATGCCTACGGATTTTTACTGGCTTTCGGGCAGGCCCGCACCGACGCTGTCGCCAACCGAGCCGACGGTATTGTTCATCGATTGGCCGAGACGTTTCAGCTGAGCGTCGTAGTTGCGCCGGGTGCGCGGATCGAAGATCGCAATCGGCGTGCTGACCGCGACGCTGACGGCGCTTCCGGCGGTCTGGGCAGCCCCCATCGCCACAGCGCCGACGGCTTCGCCGAGGCCGACATTCGAATCGGTAATGGTCTGGCCGGCAATCAGCCGGTCGCCGATCAGCTTCACCACTTCCGGGCTTTCGGCGAATTTGCCGTGGTTCAGGCGATCGCCGCCCTTGAGCTTGGTGAGATCGAGCACGGTGATGCCGGCCGCCTCGAGCTTGCTGCGGTAGGGCTCGGCGGAGGGATCGATCTGGCCGAGGCGATCGACATTGCCGGAGATGCGCCGCGACAGGGCCAGAGCGCGGTCATCCTGGGAGACGAAGATGGTGAAATGCGGCCGGTCCTTGCCGAGGCTTGCGAACTGGCGGCCGAAGACGTCGACATCGAGATCGGGCGAGGCGAGGATGACATTGTTGATCTTGGAAGCGACGTGACCGTTGCGGATCGCCATCTGCCGGAGCGCTTCGACGGTCAGCCACGTGCCCATCGAATGGGCCATGATGGTCACGTCGCTGACGGCGGGATTGGCGGCGGTGCGGGTCAACAATTCCTCCAGCGCGTCGCGGGAATAATTGGTGCTTTCCTTGTCGTAATTGTAATCGAAGATGCTGGCGCGCGAAGGCCAGGTGAAGACGACAGGCGCAACGTCGGCATGCGAATCATGGACGATCTGCGCAAAGCGGTAGACGGCGTCTTCGTAGCGATTGTTGAAACCGTGCACGAAAACGAGCACGCGCCGGCTCTTCGGCATATGCGTCTTCAACCAGGTCTCGCCCGCCCGCTCGCCTTCCAGCGGATCGACGGAAACGGTGACGAAGTCGCGCAGCGGATCGGCCGGCAGGCGCTTCGGCCATTGCACCTGGCCGACCTTGCGATTGGCGTCCGGCGGAATGGAGACATCGACGGCGTTGACGGCCAAGCCGGTGCCGCGTTCGCCGGAGAAGAGCACGGCGGGATTGTCGTCGGCGGCACGCGTCGTCGCGACGAGAAGGTCGACCTTCGAGGTGCCCGGCGGCACGCTGCCGGCAGCCTGCATGACACCAACCGGCCTGCCGCCGCAGCCGGCGAGCGCCATTGCTGCAACGAGAAGACCTGTCAGGGCCGCATGCGAGGCGCGCCATTTGCCGATCATGGCCAAACTCCAACCGGTGCGCGCACCGGACAGGAGGCGCCCGTTCAAATAGTCCGACGACGCTTGCCGAGTCAAACCGGATGAGATGGAAAGCTTGAGCGGAAAAAGAAAAGAGCCTGGCGCGGGAGGAGGTGCGCCAGGCTCTTGATCCTGACTGACAACTGGGAGGAGGAGTGTTGTCAGTCCGATGTAAGAGCGCTTGGGAGGAGGAGTGCGCTGCTTACGAAGATAGTGATACCCCATTCATCTGATCGGGAATAGCGAAATTACCGCAATGCAGCAATGCACTGCGCGCAATGCTTGCCCTCAAAATGCCAAGTCGACGCCTCATTTTGCAGCATCTTTGACCGGATGGTCAAAGTTTGCCGAAAGATGCGGCAGCGGGGTAGCCCCTCATCCGCCTGCCGGCACCGACCGGGGCGAGCCACGGGTCTCGACCCGTCCTTCGGACCCCCGTAAACGGGGCGAAGGGACCATGCCGCACCCTTTCCGTTCCCCACCGACCTCTCGCAGGGCACGTCCCCTCGCCCCGCAAGCGGGGAGAGGGTTAGGGTGAGGGGCAATTGACACGCACAAACGCAACAGCAGCCGCAAGCTTGCATTGCCCCTCAAGCCGCCTTGAAGACCTTCCGACCCTCAGCGTCCAGTGCCGAGAATTCCTCTTCCGACAGCGTGATCTCAACCGCCGCGACATTTTCCTCGAGGTGTTTGACCTTCGAGGTACCGGGGATCGGCAGCATGACCGGGCTGCGCTTCAGCACCCAGGCGAGCGCGATCTGGCTCGGCGCGGCATTGTGCTTCCTGGCGATCGTATCGAGCAGCGAGCCCGGCTTGGCGAGATCGCCGGCGGCGAGCGGATACCACGGGATGAAGCCGATATTGTGCTTGGCGCAGTAATCAAGCACGTCCTCGCTGGTGCGATCGACGAGATTGTAGCGGTTCTGGACCGTTGCGACCTTGAAATGCTTCGAGGCCGCCTCGATGTCGGCAACCGACACTTCGCTCAGACCCGCGTGGCGGATGAGGCCGGCATCGAGCAGCGATTTGATCGCGTCGAATTGCTCCTTGGCCGGCACCTTCGGGTCGATGCGGTGAAGCTGCCAGAGATCGATCTGCTCAACCCCGAGATTGCGCAGGCTCTTATGCGCCTGCTGGATGAGATATTCGGGCCGGCCGACCGGCAGCCAGATATTGGGGCCGTGGCGGGTCAGCCCGCCCTTGGTGGCGACGACGGACTTGGCGCCATAGGGATGCAGGGCCTCCTTGATCAGCCATTCGGAGACATCCGGACCGTAGGAATCGGCCGTATCGATGAAGTTGACGCCGAGTTCCGGCAGGCGCTTCAGCGTTCGGATGGACTCGGCATGGTCGGCCGGCTCGCCCCAGATGCCTTCTCCGGTGACGCGCATGGCGCCGAAACCGAGACGATTAATCTCGATATCGCCGCCGATCCTGAAGGTGCCCGACTTGGCTGCGTTATGACTGGACATGATCTTTCCTCTCTTGATCAATGAAATCATTCAAAATCGTCGGCGAAGGCACGCTTTTGAGAAACGCAAGTTTCGAGTTTGCTGCCGTAGTGAAAAGCGATGCCGGCATGGTGATGACCGCCCATCGAGGTGATGTTGGGAATGTGGCGGCTGCGACGCTTGCAGATATAGGATGGAGCCGACCGGATAACAGTGATGGCGCGGAAAATTGAACTCGGCTCGGGAGCGCCTTCGTCTCATCTGGGTGAACGACTGGGCGATCATGCCGATCGTCGGATGACCTGCGTCAAAGCCTGGTCTTCGCCTCGTCGCCGAATTCCGCCAGTATCTTCCAAAGCCCGGCAACGGTCTCACGGGCGAAATCCTGCAGCGAGGCGCCCGGCGGGCGCTGCTGCCAGCGTTCACTACCGACGCGCATCGCGCCGATCACGATCGCCGCAAGGACGCGCATGCGGGGGGCCTCGCCGGGAACGTTTTTCTTGCGCAGAAGCAGCGCCTCGGCAAGCTTCTGTTCGAGCCTGGCATATTTCAGCTGATCACGGGCCTTCAGCGCGGGAGTGGAGAGAATGAGTTCATGAATCGCCAGGCTGCTCTCGTCTATGGACGCGATGAAGGTTGCGATCATTGCCGCCTCCACCGCCTCGATGGAAGATTCTTCCGCGGGCCTTGCCGCGACCGCCGCCATCAGGCGATCGGCAAAGGAATCCTGCCAGGCGAAAACGACCTCTTCCTTGGACGGGAAATAATCGAAGAAGCTGCGCTTGGAGACGTCGGCTGCCTCGGTGATATCCTCGATCGTCGTGGCGTCGAAGCCACGCTCCAGGAAGAGGGTCATGGCGGCCTGCTCAATGCGCTCGCGCGTCTGCCGCCGTTTGCGCTCCCGCCTGCCTTCCGTCGATTGCGTCCGCTTGCTCTCAGCCATTCCTGCCCGGCATCATGTGTTCAGCCGCCCGCTTCGTCGGAAAAGGCGGCGATATCCTCTATCTCGGTTTCGCTGCTACGATATCTCAGGCGCTCGCGCGAGAGCTCCAGCGGCTTGCGGCGGGAAATTCTGTAGACGGAGGCCGGCGGCAGGTTACGCACCGTGCCGCCGATGCGCACGGCCTTCAGGCCCAGGCGATCGAGGATCGGCCGCGGCACCGGGCAGCGCGGGCCATAGGTAAACTGATAGACGGCCCCGCCCGGCCGCATATAGGTGAAGGCGGCGGCAAGGATCGAAGCGATCTTGAGCGGCGACATGGACAGCAGCGGCAGGCCGCTGACGACGGCGCCAACCGGCTCGCCCTCGTAGAGGTCGGCCTGGGCGAGATGGGCGGCATCCATCTGCAGGACGCGCGCGGCCGGAAAACGGGCCTGCAGGGCGCCGATGAATTCCGGGCCGTATTCGATCAGCGTCAGATCGGATTCGCTGACGCCGCGCGCCAGAAGCGCCCGGGTGAAAACGCCCGTCCCCGGACCAAGCTCGATGATCGGCCCGTCCAGCGCCGCGATTTCGCTGGTCATGATCCTGGCAAGTGAATCGCCCGACGGCGCGATGGCGGCGACCCGAAGCGGGTTACTCACCCAGGAGCGGAAAAAATGCAGGAAATCCGAGCATGCGGTCTTTGCGATCATGATTATCCCACCCGTCTGAAATTCGATTGATTATGAATGCGACCATCGCGCCGAGCATGGCAATTCCAAGGCAAACCGACAATCGCTCTGCATAGATATCTCCCATGCGCTCCCGCAAAAGGCAATCAGCGCATTTTTGTATCTATTGTATTTTTGCATTTAGTGCAATATTTATGTTGGTGCACACGACGAAAAATGGCGCGACGGCATCTGCGGCTTCGAATGAGGAACACTGAGATGAGCAGTTGGACCACCGATCAGATACCGGATCAATCCGGCCGTACCGCCATCATCACCGGCGCCACCAGCGGCCTCGGCTACGAGACGGCCAAGGCCGTGGCCGGAGCCGGCGCCCGCGTCATCATCGCGTCGCGCAATGTGGAGAAGGGCGCGGCGGTGGTTGCCGAGATCCGTGCCGCCCATCCGCGGGCGGAAATCCGCTTCGAACCCCTCGACCTCGCAAGCCTTGCCTCGGTCGCCAATTGCGCCGAGCGCATTGCCGCTACTGCGCCGCAGATCGATCTTCTGATCAACAACGCCGGCGTCATGGCGATCCCGACGCGATATATGACGGAGGACGGGTTCGAGATGCAGCTCGGCGCCAATTATTTCGGCCATTTCGCGCTGACCTTGCGGTTGCTGCCGATCGTGCTCGCCGCGCCCGCGCCGCGCGTCGTCACCGTCAGCAGCCTGGCGCATCGCTCCGGCAGGATCAATTTCGACGACCTGCAATCCGAGCGGCACTACCGGCCGTGGGTCGCCTATTGCCAATCGAAACTTGCGACGCTGATGCTGGCGCTGGAGCTCGACGATCTCGCGCGCCGCCGCGGCTGGCACCTGAAGAGCAACGCCGCGCATCCGGGTTTTGCCATGACCGGCCTGCAGAGCGCCGGGCCTCGAATGGGCAAGGAAGGCCCCGTCCTCATCCAGCGGCTCAGCGAGCAGCTGGGCCCGGTCGCCTCGCAATCGGCGGCGGCGGGTGCGCTTCCCACCTTGTTTGCAGCGACGGCAACCCAGGCGGAGGGCGGCGTCATGTACGGTCCGGACGGTTTTTATGAAATGAAAGGTTCGCCGTCACGCGCAAAGATCGCTCCGGCCGGGCGTGAGAGGGCGGTCTGGCGCAGGCTGTGGGATGTTTCGGAACGGCTGACGGGTGTTTGCCTGGACGCAGAACTCCCCACCTTCGAGGAGCGAAAAAGGCGGTCCTGAGACCGCCTTCAGAGAAACGCCGCAACGTCCTCAGTAGTTGCAGCTGGAACTGCTGGTCGGGTTGAAGCCGAGTTTGCAATCCATGTTCAGCGGCTTCTTCGGGTTCATCATGTAAGGCGTGGGCGATCCCGCATTGTCCGAGCCGCGCTGACCGATCGAACCGGTCGTGCTCCTGTCGTGCTGAATCCTGGCGCCCTCCTGGGCAAGCGGACGCTCGGCAGCAGGCTGTTCGACCGCGCTCGACTGAAGGGGAGCCGCCCCGGCCGAGAAAGCCGAGAGGCCGAGGATTGCGCCGAAGGCAACGGCCGTCAGGCCGCTCTTGAAGATAGTGGTCATTGTCGTCTCCTTGGGAGGATTTACGGAATTTACGCCGACGAGTTAGGAAGCGGATTTGTCACATTCCACGGCGTCTCCAGGGAGGTCACAAACATGTGAGCGGCGCCTCGACAATGAAAAAGGCGGCTCCTCGCCGCCTCTTTCATTTGCCGGCTCAATAGCCGTTATCGCAGGGCATGCTGCCGGGACCGATCGATCCCGAAAACGTAGGGTTGCACATTGTCGGAGGTGCCGGCCTGTTCACCGGCAGGCGGACGATGGAGCCCGTGGTGCCGGCCTCGACGCTGAATGCGGCAAGCGGATACCAATAGCCGTCGGAATGGCGGCGGGTTCCGGGATGTTCGGTACGGAAGCCTCGATAGCCGTGCCAAATGCCGGCATGCGCTTCATTCTGCACCATTTTTACGTCGACGACGGCAGGCGCCGAAGCCAATTGGGCGGGCGCTGCCTGGGCCGGAAGGGCCGGCGCGAGAGCAAGAACGGCACAGATCGAGGCAGTGGAGAAAACAAGACTGGACATTTTCATGATAAACCCTCCTTCGTGGATTTATGTCAGGAAAATGCCTTCCCGGCCTGCCGGGTTCCGCCATTCGGCGCAACTTCCAAAACTCGTGATTGCAAGCGATCCGGCGTGATTGAATCGCTCAAAAACGTGAAAAGTCGCGATTGGAAGAAGCGTTCGAAGAGCCTTCAGGCAGGCTTGCCCCAAAACGTGAATTCTGCGTTCTCAATTCGCGTATAATGTCCGGTAGCCCTGGCCGGAGATGCAGGCCACATATTGCCTGTGGGCCGCGGCGCGCGCGATCGTTTCCGCTTCCAGCGCGTCGGCTTGAGCATATCCCGTCAGTTGGGCGCGCAGCTCATATTGCCTCTTCGCCTCGTTATACATGGCGTTGCCGTCGGTCACGCAGATGCTGTTCGCGACCGCGGGCGGATTGACCGGCACACCAATGGCCAAGAGCACGGGCTCGTTGGCATGGTCGATGCAGCCGGCAAGAGCCGTCATCATGGCCACGACACCCAAGGCCCGAAAAATTCCCACCGCCATGCATTCCTCCGGCTGAAGCGCCTCTGAGATCATCGACCCGCCAATACATGAGGAAGGTTGCGCGAAGCTAGGCTGGTGGAGAAAGCCGCTCATTGTTCCTGGCGTGGACGCTGAGCGATTTCGCCTGCCAAACAGACACCGCGATCCAGAAAAGCAGAAACATGGGGAGCGGCAGCAGGGTGCGCAGACCAAGCCAAACATCGGTTTCCGCGACGAGCGCCGCAACGCAGGTGATCATCACGATCAGAAACGCGCACCCCGCCAGGGAGCCGTAAGTTTGCCCCCATTGAGCAAACGACATCGGCGATCTTTTTTCCAGCAGCACGCTATCGGCATTTCCGACCCGCGCAGCAAGCACCGCAAAGATGATCCCGGCAGGCAAGAACCAGAGCGAGAGCCGCGCCTTGACCAAAAAATCGGTCTGTACGAGCAGCGAGCCGGCCAGATGAGACAGCCAGTAAGTGACTAGAGTGTTGAGCACCAACACCAAAATCGAACGCCACAATACGGCGCAGAAGATACGGAGAAAAATGATCATCGTTCAATGTCGAAATGGCAACGTGCTGCGACGGTATAGGCTGCCTCTGGAGATTGCAACCGGCCACATACCCCCTGCTCGATCGGCCAGGGAATGAGGGTTGCCACTGCCTGGAGAGCCCTGCCCTTGACTTCCCTAGGTCGATTGTCCTAGAAACTTCATTAGGGCAGTCGTCCTACGGCGCCGAGAAGCGCGTTGACGAAAATGAAGGAACCAACACTTGGGGGCAGCGATCACACGACTGCAAATTATCGAGGCTGCCGACCGGCTCTTTTATGAGAAAGGCTTCGAGGCTACGTCCTTCGCCGACATCGCGGCAGTCGTCGGCCTTTCGCGGGGCAACTTTTATTATCATTTCAGGACGAAGGACGAGATTCTCGGTGCCGTGATCGAACATCGCCTTTCAAAGACCAAGGAGATGCTCGACGCATGGGAGGCCGGGGCTGGAACCGCCGCCGAACGTATCCGTAGCTTCATCCATATCCTCATCGTGAACCAGGCGAAGATCATGGCGTATGGCTGCCCGGTCGGCACGCTTTGCAACGAACTCGCCAAGCTCGATCACATTGCCAAGAACGATGCGGCCAAGCTTTTCACTTTGTTTCGGGATTGGCTGTCGTGTCAGTTTGCGGCACTTGGCCGTGAAACCGACGCCGATGGGCTCGGCATGCACATCTTGATGCGGAGCCAGGGCGTCGCGGCGCTCGCGACCGCTTTCCGCGACGAGGCGTTCGTCCGCCGTGAGGTGGAAGACATGGACCAGTGGCTGGCAGCGCAGCAACCCGATCCAATCTCTCGTCCAAACACCGTTTCCGTCTAGAGTAATTCCAGCAAAAGTGTGCAGCGGTTTTGCGTCCGGAATTGCGTGAAAACAAATAGATAGAGCAATTCCGTGATTCGAAGAAAAGCGGAATTACTCTAGAATTCCTGAGGAGCACCATGTTCGTCGTCACACTCAAATTCTCTGCCAACAAAGCCAAAGCGCCTGCCTTGATGGAAGGACACAATAGCTGGATCAAGCAAGGCTTCGATGAGGGCATTTTCCTGCTGACAGGAAGCGTTCAGCCAAGCGCGGGCGGAGTGGTTCTCGCTCACAACACATCCCGCGCCGATCTCGAAACGCGTATTCAAGAAGACCCTTTCGTTGCAGAAGATGTCGTCACCGCTGACATTCTCGAGATTGCGCCCGGCCGCACGGATGACCGCCTGGCCTTTCTCAAGCCGTGAGAGCAGGTGACCGAGACGATCTCAGGTCCAGACGGGCAACCGTGTTTGCCGCTGGTGTGCCGCTACTCCAGAATTCATGCACCATCACGATAATGAGTGGGGATTTCCCGTCGATGATGACCGCCGCCAAGGCGTGGCTCGAATGTGGGAAGAGGAGTGATCACCGGAGATCGGTCAATAATGTTGCCCTAACGGCAAATTGCATGGCAATCGACACTGATAAAAGAGAATGGCGCACCCGAAGAGATTCGAACTCCTGACCCCCAGATTCGTAGTCTGGTGCTCTATCCAGCTGAGCTACGGGTGCGCTTGCAGAAGCGGCCGTGCCGCTTGCGTGGGCGGTTCTCTAAAGGGTCCTTTCGGACATTGCAAGAGCATTTCTGAAAAAATCGCGTGTTTGTCTGCCAGCGGCCGGCGGCTTGCGAATCCGTCTCACTTTTCCAGGTGGGCGCGGCTGCGGTAATCCTCCAGCGAAACCGGGCGATCGGGGATCTCGATGCGGAACTGCGTGCCGACCGTCGGTTTTTCCACAAGGGCGATCGTGCCGCCATGGGCGAGCACCAGTTCGCGGGCGATGGTGAGGCCGAGGCCGGTGCCGCCGGAGCGGGCGGAGCCGCGGAAGGCGGCAAAGAGGTTCTGGCGCGCCTTCAGCGGCATGCCGGGGCCGGTATCATCAACCGTGATGCTGACGACGCTGCCGACGCGCTGAGCGGCGACGGTGATGCGCCTGATGGAACCCGGGCCGCCCTCGCCCGGCGACGTCAGCGCCTGCAGCGCGTTGCGGCAGAGATTGTGAATGACGCGGAAAAGCTGCTCGCCGTCGGCATCGACCTCGAGGTCGACGCCGATCTGCTCCGTGAATTCGATGCCGCTCTGCGGATCGATCGCGAGCATGTCCTTGACGTCCTGGGTCAGCTCTAGAAGACGAACGTGGCGGCGGCGCGGCGCCGATTCGCTCGCCTTGCCGTAGGACAGCACCTCGGTCGTGTAACCGACGGCGCGGTCGATGGTGCGCAGCAGCTTCGGAGCGAAGCTCTTGACCATCGGATCGTCGACATCGACCAGCCGGTCCGACATCAGCTGCGCCGACGCCAGGATATTGCGCATGTCGTGATTGATCTTGGAAACAGCAAGCCCGAGAGCGGCGAGGTTCTTCTGCTGCTTCAGCGTCTTCTGCAGCTCCATCTGCATCGAGGTGAGGTTGCGGCCGGCGACCGCCAGCTCGTCGCGGCCGCCGTCGCCGATATAGATATGGGCCGGATTTTCCGGATCGGAGGAGAATTGCTGCATGCTGCCGGTCAGCCGGCGGATCGGGCCGATGAGGATGCGGTTGATCGCAAAGAAGATCAGCGTCGCCGTGAAGAGCGAGATCAGCACCGACAGCAGCAGCACGTTGCGCGAATAGTAGAACATCGCCCTGCGCAGCGGCTTTTCCTTCATCACCACCTCGACGCCGGTGCTGGTTTCGCCGACGGGGCCGTAGACGCGGATCAACCGGTTGCCGCCGAAGATCAGCGTATCGAGCGCATCGCCTATCGCCGTCAGCGGCGGCACGTCGGTCAGATCGTAGGCTTCGTCGACCGAGGTCGGCATATCCGTCGTCGCCAGCAGCCGCGAGGTGCCGTCCTTGCGCAGCACGATCGCCTTCGTGCCGGTTGCTTCCAGCGTCTCCTTCTGCAGGGCGCGCGGCAGCTCGATCGGCTGCAGCCCGTCGATGACGATGGCGGCTGCGGCGGCCGTGTTCAGCCTGTCCTGCAGCCAGCGCAGACGCATGCTGGCCACCGAGGGAAAGAAGATCAGGATTTCGGCGAGCATGATGAAGAAGACGGTGAGCCAGAGCAGCTTGCCGGACAATCCGCCGAACAGACCGGCGGAAGGGCAGCGCCCCTTGGCAGCCTCGCCGGCCGCCGGGATTTCCGCCGAAGGATTATCGCCCTGATCTTGAACCGGCATTTTCGTCTCGCCCGATCGGCGGCGCGGCCGCCCTTACCGTTGGAGCTCTATATTAGACCAAGATGCTCCGCTTTCAAATCTTTGCGAGCAGCGGCAAGTCGTCACAAAAAAACGCCGCCCGGAGGCGGCGTTCAACGACACATATTCCGAAGAGATCAGAATTCTTCCCAGCTCTGTTCGGCCGCAGCGGCATTGCCGCCGAAGGCGCGGGCGACCTTGCCGATCGCCCGGCGGGCGGGCGAAGCGACGGGCTTGTGCGCCTCGGTGCGGGCAAGCGTGACGGGTGCGGCCGCATTCGACAGCTTGAAGCGCGCAATGAGGTGCACCAGCCCGTTGGCTTCGGCCGAAAGCCTATGGGTGGCGGCGGATGTTTCCTCCACCATCGCGGCGTTCTGCTGCGTGACCTGGTCCATCTGGTTGACGGCGGTGTTGACTTCCTTGAGGCCGGTCGACTGTTCGCGGGCGGCCGTCGCGATCGAATGGATATGATCGTTGATGGCGATGACGCGGGTGCCGATCTCCGAAAGCGCCTCGCCGGTCGCCTGGACGAGCTTGACGCCGATCTGCACTTCGTCGCCCGACTTGGTGATCAGCGCCTTGATGTCCTTGGCGGCGGTCGCCGAGCGCTGGGCAAGCTCGCGCACTTCCTGCGCCACCACCGCGAAGCCCTTGCCGGCCTCGCCGGCGCGCGCGGCTTCCACGCCGGCGTTGAGCGCCAGCAGGTTGGTCTGGAAGGCGATCTCGTCGATGACGTTGATGATCTGGCTGATTTCGCGCGAGGCCTGCTCGATGCGGCCCATGGCCTCGACGGCATTGCGCACGACGACGCCGGAGCGGCCGGCATTCTCCTTGGCTTCGGACACCATGATGGTCGCCTCATGCGCCCGCTCGGTGGAATTCTGGACGACGGCGGTGATCTCATCGAGGGCCGCCGAGGTCTCTTCGAGGGCGGCAGCCTGCTGCTCGGTGCGCTTTGACAGGTCGTCGCTCGCATTGCGCAGCTCTGCCGTATTGCCGTTCATCGCTTCCGTCGTGTCGCGCACTTCACGCATCGTCGCCTGCAGCGTCACGAAGGTATTGTTGACGTTCTGCTGCAACTCGGCGAAGGCGCCCTGGAAGCTGCCGTTCATCGTCTGGGTGAGGTCGCCTTCGGCAAGGCTTGCGATGACACGGCGGGTCTCGCCGATGCCGGCATCGACGCTCGACAGCAGCGTGTTGATGTTGCCGGCGAACCGGTTGAGGTTCTCGTCCTCGTAATCCTTGCTGATGCGGTGGCCGAAATCGCCTGCGGCAGCGGCAGCGACGACGACGGACATGCTGGACTGCAGATCGTCGCTCTTGGCGCGCATCGCGGCTTCCTGAGCGTTCAAGCGCTTGACGGCAAGGCCATTCTGCTTGAAGACCGCAACCGCCGCGGCCATCTCGCCGATTTCGTCCTGGCGGCCGGCGAAAGGAACGTCAGCTTCGAAATTGCCGTCCGCAACCTCCTTGATCGCATGCGTGACGCGCTTGATCGGGCGGCTCAGATGGCTGGTGCCGATATAAAAGCCCATGCCGATGCCGACCGCGATGCCGATGCCGGTGATGCTGAGGACCAGCATCAGGATCCAAGACCGGAAGCTCTCGATCTCGGCGTTGACGGCTTCGAGCGCTGCCTTGTCGGTGGTAACGACCGCATCGATCTCGGCCTGAAATGCCTTGCGATTGGCGCGGTTGGCGTCGTTATTGCCCTGTTGGCTGGCTGCCTCGGGGCCGACCTCGGTGCCGAGGCGGGCCGTTTCGGTGCGGAAGGTGCGGAATTCGGCCGCACGGGCGACGAGCTTGGCGAAAGTCTCCTTCTCGCTGTCGGGAACGAGCGGCGTCCAGCCCGCGATGACCTTATCGATCTCGTCGAGGCCGGCCATCAGGCCCTTGGCAAAGTTCGGCGTATCCTTGATCGTCTTGGCCGCATAGATGCCGCGCGATTCCATGACCACGGCCGTGACGAAACGGTTGAGGCGCTCGCCGGCATAGGCCCGGGCGGCGGCCTCTTCGTAGGCCGTAAGATTGCGACTGTATTCGTGCATGGCGGACAATGCCGTTGCGCCGATCAGAAGCGCCACCGCGCCCATCACAGAAACCAGCAGATTGATTTTGGCGCGGATCTTCAATGCAATGCCCCCTAGCTCCGACACGGGCCCGGAAAGCAAATCTCCGGCCGACGCGCCCAACATCGGCTAAATTTATTAAAGTTGTCTTCAATGTTTACGATTGCGACGACGAAATTCCGTCCATCCAGACACCTGCCGACGCTCATTCACCCGGCAAAATGGCGCGGCGGCAGGAGGTAAACCTGGAAGAGCAACAAGGGCTGCAACCATCTCGGGCCGCCGCCATTTCTTAACACCGGCGTGCGAAAAATTGCGGCATGACCGGCGGCCCGCGGGAAATCGGCTGGTATAATTGACTTTCCCAGGCTTCATCCGTATAAGCCGCCGCACGTCCGGTCATTCAAGGTCTTTCATGACCTCGCCCGTTCGAAAAACAACGCTCCTTGCATATGCAAATTCAAGAAGGGCCGCACTCCGCGGTGTTTAAATAAATGAAGCGTACCTACCAACCATCCAAGCTTGTCCGCAAGCGTCGCCACGGCTTCCGTGCGCGCATGTCTACGAAGGGTGGCCGCAAGGTCATCGCTGCCCGCCGCGCGCAGGGCCGCAAGCGTCTCTCGGCCTAAGGCCGGGTTGCCCGAGAAGAGATGGCGGGCGAATTGACGACCAAAGAACAGAAAAACACTGTCGGGCGGCTGAAGAGCCGCCCGCAGTTTCTTGCCGTGCGCGAAGGCGAAAAACGCCGCGGCGGCCTCTTCCTCCTCGAAGTCCTCGACCGGAGGGAACCCGACAGCCAGGCGCGCGTCGGTTTTACAGTCACCAAAAAACACGGCAACGCGGTCGAACGGAACCGCATGCGGCGGCGCCTGAAAGAGGCGGTGCGGCTTCATGCAGGGTTTGCAATGCAGCCCGGACACGACTATGTGGTTGTCGCGCGCAGGGACGTGCTTGAGGCGTCCTTCAAAGAATTGGCCGCGGAACTGAAATCCCGCGTGGAAACCAGGCCGAAACACCGGCGCTCCGGAGACGGACGCCCCAGGAACGTATGATGGAAAACAACCGCAATTACTTCATTGCGATCGCTCTCTCGGTGCTGATCGTCCTCGGCTGGCAGTTTCTTTACATGAATCCGCGCATCGAGGCCCAGCGGAAGGCACAGGAAGCCCAGAAGGCGCAGCAGCAGACCGAGCAGGCTCAGCAGCCCGCCGCAGGCGGCCAGGCGCCGGCCCAGACGAGCGGTGCAGCACCTTCCGGCCAGGCACCTTCCGGCCAGGCGGTCGCGACGGCGACGCTCGAGCAGGCGCTCGCAAAAACGCCGCGCATTGCCATCGATACGCCCGCGCTTTCCGGCTCGATCAACCTTGCCGGCGCCCGCCTCGACGACCTGAAGCTCAAGGGCTATCACGAGACCGTCGACGACTCGAGCCCGATCATCACACTGTTCAGCCCGGCGGAAACCAAGGACGGCTATTTCACCGAACTCGGCTATATCGGCAGCGAGGCGACAGGCGCCGTTCCCGGCCCCACGACGCTCTGGACGGCGCCCGAGGGCGCCAAGCTCACCGAAAAGACGCCGGTGACGCTGTCCTACACCAACGACAAGGGCCTGACGTTTACCCGGACCATCTCCGTCGACGACCGCTACATGTTCAGCGTCGCCGACAAGATCGAGAACACCGGACAGGCCGCCGCCTCGCTCTCCTCCTACGGCCGCGTGACGCGCTACAACAAGCCGACGACGCCGTCGGTCTACGTTCTGCATGAAGGCTTCATCGGCGTCATCGGCGACGACGGCCTCATCGAAACCAAATACAGCGCCGTCGAAAAGGAAGCCGTGGCCCCTGCAAAGTCCACCGGCGGCTGGCTCGGCATCACCGACAAATACTGGGCCGCGACGATCGTTCCGCCGCAGAGTTCCGCTTATGAAGCGCACTTCTCGCATTTCGCCGACGGTCAGCCGCGCTATCAGGCCGACTACAAGGACGACGCCTTCACCGTTGCGCCCGGCCAATCGATCGAACTGAAGAACCTCGTCTTCGCCGGCGCCAAGGAAGTGCCCGTCATCGACGGCTACGAGGCTTCCTATTCGATCCCGAAGTTCGACCGGCTGATCGACTGGGGCTGGTTCTATTTCATCACCAAGCCGATGTTCAAGCTGATGGACTTCTTCTTCCGCTACTTCGGTAATTTCGGCGTGGCGATCCTGTGCACCACCATCGTCGTCAAGCTGTTGTTCTTCCCGCTCGCCAGCAAGCAGTATGCCTCTATGGCGAACATGAAGCGCATGCAGCCGAAGATGGAGGAGCTGAAGGCGAAATTCGGCGACGACCGCATGGGGCTGCAGCAGGCGATGATGCAGCTTTACAAGGAAGAGAAGATCAACCCGATCGCCGGCTGCTGGCCGGTGGCGCTGCAGATCCCGATCTTCTTCTCGCTCTACAAGGTGATCTACATCACCATCGAGATGCGGCATGCGCCGTTCTTCGGCTGGATCCAGGACCTTTCGGCGCCCGATCCGACGACGATCGTCAATCTGTTCGGCCTGCTGCCCTTCGAGGCGCCGACCATCCTGCATCTCGGTGTCTGGCCGCTGGTCATGGGCATTACCATGTTCGTGCAAATGCGCATGAACCCGACGCCGCCCGATCCGACGCAGGCGATGATCTTCAACTGGATGCCGCTGGTGTTCACCTTCATGCTGGCAAGCTTCCCGGCCGGCCTCGTCATCTACTGGGCCTGGAACAACACGCTCTCGGTGCTGCAGCAGTCGGTGATCATGAAGCGCCACGGCGTCAAGGTTGAACTCTTCGACAATCTGAAGGGCCTCTTCCGACGAAAGGCGGCGCCATCGAAATGACGCTCCTAAGCCCCGCTCCGGCGGGGCTTTTCGTTTTCAGCCAGTCCGCAAACGGCTCCCGAAGCTTGACATCTGCCTGCAAAACCACGAAGCCCGGTAGGAAATCGAACCCGAGGATTACTGAGCCCCGCATGCCCGAAACCGAAAAGCCGCTCTTCGGCCACCCCTGGATCTTCATCCGCGGCGTACCGTCGCTCAACTTCCTCCCGCCGGAAGGGCCGTTGGAAGTGGCCTTTGCCGGGCGCTCGAATGTCGGCAAATCGTCGCTGATCAACGCGCTGGTCGGGCAGAAAGGCCTTGCGCGCACCTCGAACACGCCGGGGCGCACGCAGGAACTCAATTATTTCGTTCCGGACGGCTATTCCGGCGAGGGCAGCGACCTGCCGCCCATGGCGATCGTCGACATGCCGGGCTATGGTTATGCGCAGGCGCCGAAGGAGCAGGTCGATAAGTGGACCAAGCTCGTCTTCGATTATCTGCGCGGCCGCGCGACACTGAAGCGCGTCTATGTGCTGATCGACAGCCGCCACGGTATCAAGAAGAACGACGAGGACGTGCTGACCCTGCTCGACAAGGCCGCCGTCTCCTATCAGGTTGTGCTGACCAAGACGGACAAGATCAAGGCGCCGGCCGTGCCGAAGCTGCTTGCCGAAACGGCGGACAAGATCCGCAAGCGCCCCGCCGCCTATCCCGCGGTGCTGTCCACCTCGTCCGAAAAGGGCGACGGGTTGGATGATCTGCGCCAGGCGATCGCCGAAACCGTCGGTATCGCCCACTGGAAATAAAAGGGGCGCCCGAAGAGCGCCCCTGCACCTGCCGATACTAAAGCGCGTCGCGATCTTTCAGATTCGCTCCTCGCGCTTTCGGTCTTTTGTTTTTACGCATGTCGTTATCGCAAACCGCCGCACACTTTTGCGCGACATGCTCTAAGCCTTACATCTTCGGCAGCAGCACCTTGTCGACGACGTGGATGACGCCGTTCGACTGCTTGACGTCGGCGATCGTCACATGGGCGACATCGCCGTTTTCATCGGTCAGCGTGATCTTGCCCATGTTTTCCCTGGCTTTCAGCACGCAGCCGCCGACGGTCTTGATGTCGTGCTCGCCGCCGTCATCCTTGATCATCTTGGCCACGGTCTTGGCCATCGCATCGGCCGCAACGACATGGCAGGTCAGCACCTTGGTGAGCGTGGCCTTGTTTGCCGGCTTCAGCAGCGTGTCGACCGTGCCTTTCGGCAGGGCAGCGAAGGCTTCGTTCGTCGGCGCAAACACGGTGAAGGGGCCTTTGCCCTCGAGCGTGCCGACCAGGCCGGCGGCCTTGACGGCTGCGACCAGCGTCGTGTGATCCTTGGAATTCATGGCGTTTTCGATGATGTTCTTGCTGTCGAACATCGCCGCGCCGCCGACCATCGGGTTTTTCGAGGCAGCAAAGGCGACTGCCGACAGAGCGGTGGCGAGCGCGAAGCCGCGCAATACGGACTTGATCATGGTTTTCTCCCATGCAGCGCCGCGCGTCTTTCAGACGCGCAAAGGACGCTGCAACACTTTGAGTTGCTGCATAATTTGTCCTTAAATCGATTTCCGATTTAAGGAATTATGCAGGCCGGGACCATCCGCCGGCTTCATGCCTCAGCGTCGTCCGGACATTACGAACTACGGAGGTCCGCGCAGAAGAGTTTCAGAGGGAGAAATGATTTATGGGCGGCGCACTTTACCGCTTGCGATGACAGGGCCGGTCGCCTGTCCCGTCGGAGAGCCGCCGAAGGGTTCGAGGCTGACGGCAAGAGTGGCGCCGTCGGCTATCCGACCGCGCAGTTCGGCCGGAATGACGAGCTCTCCACCTGCGCCCGGCTGGAAGATGCCGAGCGATTTCGGCATGCCGCTGCCCTGCAACAGCCAGAGCTCCAGCGATTTCTCCTCCGGCTTGCCGGCAGCGACCGGCACGATCTTCAGCCGGCCGCTCTGGGTTTCGTAGGCGGCGCGCAGATTGATCGCGTTGTTTTCGCCCGAAAGCTCGGCCACCAGAGGCGTCGGTCCCTCCGGCTGCGGCACCACGCCGGAGGCGAAGATGACGGCGCTGACGGCGACGACGATGCAGGCAAAAGCCAGCGAGCGCCAGAAGACGGCGGAATTCCAGAGCCCTTGCGAGAAGGATGGGCTCTTTTCGCCCTCGCCGAAAAGGCGCGCCTCGATCTGCTTGAAGGTCTCGCGGCTCGGGGCGACGCCCTCATATTCGTCGTTGAAGGCGGAAAGGTTGGTTTCCCAGCGGCTGACGATCGCAGCGAAGGTCCGATCGTGACGCATCCGCTCTTCCACCACCCGACGATCCGGGAGCGACAGGACGCCGAGCACATATTCGCCGGCGAGAACCTCGTCACGGGAGCGGTTTCCCTTGCTTTTGTCGGGCGATGTCATCGTTCCATGCACTCTCTCAGTTTCAAGAGGCTGCGCCTGAGCCAGGTCCGCATCGTGTTCAGCGGAACACCAAACTGATCGGCCAGTTCCTGATAGCTCAGCCCTTCGACATAAGCCCGTTTCACCGCGACCGCCCGATCAGCTTCCAACTCTTCCATGCAGGTGTCAATCCGCCTTCCTTCATCCTTTATGGCTGTCTGTCTTTCCGGGTCGGGTGCGGCATCGGCAAGATCGTAGGCGCTGTCCAGTTCGTCGGCGATCGGCTTGCGCGCCCGCAGCACGTCGATCGCGCGATTGCGTGCAATCGCCGCCAGCCAGACGGAGGGCGAACCCGAAGCCGCCGAGAAGCTCGCCGCCCGCTGCCAGATGCTGATATAGACTTCCTGCAGGGCTTCCTCGGCCTCCGGGCGATCATTCAAGATACGCAGGCAGATCGCGAAAAGTTTCGGTCCGGTCTGGTTGTAGAGGGCAACGAAGGCCCTGCGGTCGCCGAGCGCGACGCGGCCGATTAGGTCTGCGATCTCATTGCCTTGCATGCCGTTCCTCATATCGTGCTCGCAACGAGCCGAAGAGCGAAGTGCTCCGGTTCAGCGCCACATACGAAAAACTATTGCGTGCTGGATTATTCCCTCTGTCAGAAACTTGGGATAAAAGGCCGCGATCAATTCTGCGGGGTCCCCATGAACGAGTCCGAAAGCGAAATCCAGGCACGTCTTCTCGCACAGGCGCTGCCCTTCATGCAGCGCTATGAAAACAAGACGATCGTCGTGAAATATGGCGGGCACGCGATGGGCAATCCCGAGCTCGGCAAGGCCTTTGCCAGCGACATCGCACTGCTGAAGCAGTCGGGCGTCAACCCGATCGTCGTTCATGGCGGCGGGCCGCAGATCGGCGCCATGCTGAACAAGATGGGCATCGAATCGAAATTCGAGGGCGGGCTTCGCGTCACCGATCAGAAGACGGTCGAGATCGTCGAGATGGTGCTCGCGGGCTCGATCAACAAGGAGATCGTCGCGCTCATCAACCAGACCGGCGAATGGGCGATCGGCCTTTGCGGCAAGGACGGCAACATGGTCTTCGCCGAAAAGGCGCGCAAGACCGTGAAGGATCCGGATTCGAACATCGAGCGCGTGCTCGATCTCGGCTTCGTCGGCGAAGTGGTCGAGGTCGACCGCACGCTGCTCGACCTTCTCGCCCGCTCGGAGATGATTCCGGTCATCGCGCCGGTGGCGCCGGGCCGCGACGGCGCGACCTACAATATCAACGCCGATACCTTTGCCGGCGCCATTGCCGGTGCGCTGAACGCCACGCGTCTGCTGTTCCTGACGGATGTGCCCGGCGTTCTCGACAAGAACGGCCAGCTCATCAAGGAACTCTCGGTCGCCGAAGC
The DNA here is from genome assembly GCF_047445895.1 of Rhizobium sp. BR 249. Taxonomy (NCBI): domain Bacteria; kingdom Pseudomonadati; phylum Pseudomonadota; class Alphaproteobacteria; order Hyphomicrobiales; family Rhizobiaceae; genus Rhizobium; species Rhizobium sp. BR 249. Next base: position 143,634 of record NZ_JARWKX010000001.1, read on the forward strand.
GCATGCGCTGATCGCCGACGGCACCATCTCGGGCGGCATGATTCCCAAGGTCGAAACCTGCATCGATGCGATCAGGGCCGGCGTCCAGGGCGTCGTCATCCTGAACGGCAAGACCGCCCATTCCGTCCTGCTCGAAATCTTCACCGAGCACGGCATCGGCACACTGATCGTTCCCTGATCAAAGGCTGCGCCCTTCACCGATAGGAAGGGCGCATCTACTTTGCGGGCGCGGCCTCAAAGTTGGCTATAGACCGCCGTAGCCTCCTGCTTCAGCTTTTCCATCATCGACCGGTACGGCCCCGGACCATAGCTGACGCGGCCGACGCCAAGCTTTGCCAGCGTTTTCACATCGGGAGCGCCCGGCCTCATCATAATATTGACGGGCAGCGGCGATGCCGCGCAGATCTTTTCGATCAATGCAGGATCGATCAAGCCCGGAACGAAGAAGCCGCTGCCGCCGGCCTCCGCATAGGCCCTGCCCCGCTCGATCGCTTCGTCCACCAGGCCGGCATGTTTGGAGAGATCGCTCTCGGCAAGGAAGAGGTCGGTGCGGGCGTTGATGAAAAATGGAATGTCCTTTCCTTCCGCCATCTCGCGAATGGCGCGGATGCGCGCCGCCTGCCGTTCGACCGGATGGAGCCCGCTGCCGTCGACGACCCGATCCTCGAAATTGATGCCGATCGCGCCGACCTCCACCAGCTTGGCGACATTGGCGGCGGCACCTGCAGGCTCCGCCGAATAAGCCCCTTCGAAATCGACCGAAAGCGGGAGATCGATGACATTGGTGATGGATTTCACCGTCTCGACCAGCGCCGGCATCGGCAGCTTCTCGCCATCGGCATAACCCTGGGCTGCCGCAACCGACCAGCTCCCCGTCGCAAGCGCCTTGGCCCCGGCATCGGCAACGGCCTTCGCCGTGCCCGCATCCCAGATATTATAGAGGACGATCGGATCGCCCTTCCGGTGCAATGCGTGGAACGCCTTGGCTTTTTCATTCTGGTTCATGCACTCTCCTCCATCTTTGCCTGCGCGTTGATCTTCTCTTCATGCCGCAGCAGCCATTGCTTGCGCCAGAGCCCGCCGCCATAGCCGGTCAAAGAGCCATCCGCCCCGAGGATACGATGGCAGGGCACGATGATGGCGAGCTGGTTGGCGCCGTTGGCGCGGCCGACGGCACGCACGACCTCCGGCCTCTCCATCTCCCTTGCCAGATCGCCATAGGCGCGCGTCTGACCGGCGGGAATATCCATGAGCTTTGCCCAGACATGCTTCTCGAAAGGCGTGCCGCCAAGCGCCAGCGGCGTTTTGAAGACGGTGAGCCGGCCTTCGAAATAATCCCGGATCTCCGTCTCGATCTGGTCGATGACAGGCGTGCGGCCGATCGCGACCGAGGAACGGACACGCTTCTGCAGCGCTTCGAGCTCGGTCGGCAGCGCCTTACGGTCATGAAACTCGAGAAGATGCAGATGTGCCCGGTCGGCGACCGCGACCATCGGGCCGAGCGGCGTGTCGAACCAGTCGGCAAAGAGCAGTTCGCGGTTCTGCGACAGCGCCGGCGCCTTGCCGACGAGCCGCTGAAAAGCAGCCCGAAAACCGCTCGGAGATTCGTAGCCGGCCTCGATCTGCGCATCGATGACGCGCGCCCCATCCGCCAGTTGCCGGGCAGCCTCACCGAGACGCCGGTAACGGACGATGTCATGGAAGGTCATGCCGAGTGCCCGCTTGAAGGCTCGCCGCACGGTCGAGGGATCATGACCTCTGCGGACGAGTTCCTCCTCGGTCCAGCGGATATCAGGCTCGCTGTCGAGCCGCGCCAGCAACTCGTCTACGACGGGTTCCCTGCCCGGCTGCTCAAGCGGCCTGCAGCGCCGGCAGGGGCGAAAGCCGGAATGCATGCAGGCGGCGATCGTATCGAAAAAGATCGTGTTTTCCCGCTTCGGCTTGCGCGCCGGGCAGGTCAGACGGCAGAAGATGCCCGTCGTCTTCACGCCGACATAGGCCTGGCCCTCGTAATCGGCGCTGCGCGCGATCAGGGCATCATAGAGCGTATCATCATCGGGGCGTTCGAAAAGCATGCGGACTTTCTAGCACCGCGCGCCTGCCGCGTCCGCCGAAAATCGGGCGTCTATTTTTTCTTGTCGATTTCCCTACGGTCGTGCCTGTGCCATAAGGGCGCCATGACAAAGATCGACCGTACGCCTGAAAGAGCCGATTTCGAACACGTCACCGACTGGGTGTTCGACCTCGACAACACGCTCTATCCCCATCACGTCAATCTCTTCGCGCAGATCGACAAGAACATGACCGCCTATGTCGCGGCGCTCTTGCAGATGGAGCGGGAGGAAGCGCGCAAGCTGCAGAAGCAGTATTATCTCGACCACGGCACGACGCTGCAGGGCCTGATGATCCATCATGGCATCGATCCGAACGACTTCCTCGAAAAGGCGCATGCGATCGACTATTCGGCGCTGACGCCGCAGCCGGAACTCGGCGAGGCGATCAAGGCGCTGCCGGGGCGCAAATTCATCTTTACCAACGGCAGCGTCAAGCATGCCGAGATGACGGCAGGCGCGCTCGGCATCCTCGAGCATTTCGACGACATCTTCGATATCGTCGCCGCCGACTACGTGCCGAAACCGGCGCAGGCGACCTATGACAAGTTTACGGCGCTGAAACGCGTCGAAACGAGCAAGGCGGCGATGTTCGAGGATCTGCCGCGCAATCTGACCGTGCCGAAAGCGCTCGGCATGCAGACCGTACTGCTCGTGCCGCGCAATCTGGAAGAAACGGTCGTCGAATGGTGGGAAAAAACCAGCGGTGAGGAAGATCACATCGACTTCGTCACAGACGATCTCGCCGCCTTCCTCGGCAAGGTTGGCCGCTGACGGCTCACCTTACGAAAGTTTCACCCAGCTTACAGATGTTTAACTGGGTCTTCCGGCCTCGCTTTCATATCTTCTTTCGTGAGGGGACACCTTACGAAAGGGAAATACGATGTACCGCAATAAGCTGATACTGGCAGCACTTTCCTCCGCCCTCGTTTTCGGCGCTGCAGCCGGAGCAAGCTTCGCCGCCCCCGGAGACGGGCCACGCCACCATGCCGGCAAGGGCGGTCCGGGCCGCGACGCCTTCCTCGACATCACCTATGTCCGCATGCTGAAGCAGTTCGACACGAACAAGGACGGCAAGGTTTCCAAGGACGAGGCGACGGAAGGCGTCGACAAGATCTTCGCCACGATCGACACCAACAATGACGGGTCGCTCACGCCAGGCGAAATCCGTCAGTATCGGCAGGCTGAGATGAAGGCGATGCGCGACCAGCGCAAGCAGAATGCCGGCGAAAACAGCGATCTGAATGCAGCGCCCGAGACATCTGACAACAGCGATCAGGGGCGGTCGCCCCGCGATGATCATGATGGTCGCGGCGGGCATCACTGGATGCGCCATGGCGGCAACATCATGAATGCCTCGATCATGTTGCACCGGATCGACACCGACGAGAACGGCCAGATTTCCAAACAGGAAGCCGAAACCGCCATGGACAAGCTGTTTGCACGGATGGACCGCAACAAGGACGGCGTCATCTCGATCGACGACATGCCGGACCGGCCGTTCCTGTAAGGCCGGACGAACCATTGCCTCCGCTCTTCCCCGCTCCGGCGGGGAACGAGATCCTTATCTCTCATACGATCGAAATGCTGCGCCCAGGCCTTACTCGCGGCGTTCGTAAAAATCCTGCACGATCTTCCACGCCGCTTCGGCCGTCTCGACGAAACTGATCAGTTTGACGTCGTCGGGCGCGATCGTCCCGAATTCGGCCAATGCGTCGAAATTGATGATGCTCTTCCAGAACGCTTCGCCGAAGAGGATCAGCGGCAAGCGCTCCATACGCCCGGTCTGGATCAGCGTCAGGCATTCGAAGAATTCGTCGAGCGTTCCGAAGCCGCCGGGAAAGACCGCGATCGCCTTGGCGCGCACCATGAAATGCATCTTGCGGATGGCGAAATAGTGAAAGTTGAAGCTGAGCTCCGGCGTCACGTAGGCGTTCGGCGCCTGCTCGTGCGGCAGCACGATGTTGAGGCCGATGGACGGCGCACCCTCGTCGGTCGCACCGCGATTGCCGGCCTCCATCACGCCGGGGCCGCCGCCGGTGACGATGACATATTCCTGGAAACCGAAAGTCGCCGCATATTTCGAGCAGAGCCGGGCGAATTTGCGCGCCTCGTCATAATAGACGGACGCAGCCTCCAGATTGGCGCGCTGGATATCGTTGCGCGCCGCCCAGGCGCTCTGGCCAGGGGCGGGAATGCGGGCGCCGCCGAACATGACGACGGTCGACCTGATGCCGCGTTCGGTCAGCATCATCTCCGTCTTCAGCAGTTCCAGCTGCAGGCGGATCGGCCGCAGCTCCTCGCGGCAGAGGAAGTCCTCGTCGACATAAGCAAGGCGATAGGCCGGAGACATCGTCTGCGGCGTCTTCGGCACGGCTTCGGCGCGCTGCCTGTCGGTCGAGCTGCTCTTCAGCGGATCCCATACGCCATCCTTGCGCCTAGAACCGCCGTTTCGTCCCTTCGCCATATCGAAATGCCTTTCAGTATTGCCGGCCGTGAGACCGGATATGTCGCTATAACGCCTTGAATCCAGGTGAACTTGCCCGAAAAATCATTCCATTCTACGGACGCATGCTGTAGAGCAGGACCCAATCCCGCCAATCGCAATTCCGGAGACCTTGCCGTCTCCACGATAAAGATCGAAGTTTAAGGAATTCTCATGAGCGCCACCGACCTCGCATCCCTCGAAAAGACCATCGAAGCCGCCTTCGACAATCGCGACAATGTGAACACGTCGACGAAGGGCGAGGTCCGCGATGCGGTCGAGGCGGCGCTCGACCTGCTCGACGCCGGCAAGGTCCGTGTGGCGACGCGCGGCGCCGATGGCGCCTGGACGGTCAACCAGTGGCTGAAGAAGGCCGTGCTGCTGTCCTTCCGCCTCAACGACATGGAGGTGGTCAAGGGCGGCTCGGGCAATTCAACCTGGTGGGACAAGGTGCCTTCGAAATTCGAGAATTGGGGCGAGAACCAGTTCCGCGCCGCGGGCTTCCGCGCCGTGCCGAACTGCGTCGTGCGCCGCTCGGCCTATATCGCGCCGAATGCGATCCTTATGCCGTCCTTCGTCAATCTCGGCGCCTATGTCGGCGAGGGCACGATGGTCGACACCTGGGCAACGGTCGGCTCCTGCGCGCAGATCGGCAAGCATGTGCATCTGTCCGGCGGCGTCGGCATCGGCGGCGTGCTGGAACCGATGCAAGCCGGCCCGACGATCATCGAGGACAATTGCTTTATCGGCGCCCGCTCCGAAGTGGTCGAGGGCTGCATCATCCGTGAGGGCTCCGTGCTCGGCATGGGCGTCTATATCGGCAAGTCGACCAAGATCGTCGACCGCGCCACGGGCGAAGTGACCTATGGCGAAGTGCCGCCCTACTCCGTCGTCGTCGCCGGCTCGATGCCATCGGGCAATGCGACCATGGGCAACGGCAAGCCGGCCCCGCATCTCTATTGCGCGGTCATCGTCAAGCGCGTCGATGAGCAGACCCGTTCCAAGACCGGTATCAACGAACTGCTCCGGGATTGATGACAGCTGGACATTGATCCGGTAAACAGGCGGCGTCTTTTTACGTGAGGCGGCCTCGCCTTGCCATGTCTTTGCCATTCCCGCCGGATAGTTCGACCGCCATGACCGCTACCGATCCCGTCGCCAATCTCCAGACACTGATTCGCTGCCCCTCCGTGACGCCCGCCGAAGGCGGCGCGCTGACGGCGCTGGAGGCGATGCTTGCGCCGCTCGGCTTCAAAACCGACAAAGTGAAAGCGAGCGAAGAGGGAACGCCCGATATCGAGAACCTCTATGCCCGCCTCGGCAGCGACGGCCCCCACCTGATGTTTGCCGGCCATACCGATGTCGTGCCGGTCGGCGACGAGGCGGCCTGGACGCATCCGCCTTTTGCCGCCGAGATTGCAAAGGGCGAGCTCTTCGGCCGCGGCGCCGTCGACATGAAGGGCGGCATCGCCTGTTTCGTCGCCGCCGTCGCCCGCCATATCGAAAAGAACGGGCCGCCCGCAGGCTCGGTTTCCTTCCTCATCACCGGCGACGAGGAAGGCCCGGCGATCAACGGCACGATCAAGCTCCTGCAATGGGCGGCCGAGCGCGGGGAGCGCTGGGATGCCTGCCTCGTCGGCGAGCCGACCAATCCGGACAGTCTCGGCGACATGATCAAGATCGGCCGGCGCGGCTCGCTGTCGGGCAAGATTACCGTGCATGGCGTGCAGGGCCACGCGGCCTATCCGCATCTCGCCGACAATCCGGTGCGCGGCATTCTGCAATTGACGCAGGCACTGATGGACCCGCCCTTCGACGGCGGCACCGACGATTTCCAGCCGTCGAACCTCGAGGTGACCACCATCGATGTCGGCAATCCCGCGACCAACGTCATTCCGGCAAAGGCATCGGCAAGCTTCAACATCCGCTTCAACGACAGCTGGACCGTCGAAACGCTCAGGGCCGAGATCCTGCGCCGCCTCGACGCCGCCGCGCGCGACGGCGCATTGCGGGCGGGCCGGGAGCCCGTGAAGTACGACATCGCCTGGGCCGACCGGCCGAGCCATGTCTTCCTCACGCGCAACAATGCGCTGATTGCCTCGCTGTCTTCTGCCGTCGAGAACGTGACCGGCCGGTCGCCCAAGCTTTCGACCACCGGCGGCACGTCGGATGCGCGCTTCATCAAGGATTACTGCCCGGTCGTCGAATTCGGCCTCGTCGGCCAGACGATGCACATGGTCGACGAGCGTGTCGCCGTCGCGGATCTGGAAACGCTGACGGCGATCTACGAGACCTTCATCGCACGCTGGTTCGCCAATGCCGGGTCTTAGGGAAGTCCAATATTATCTGGCGGGCCTCTGGCTGCTGATCCGGCTGGATCCGCGCGGCTTCCGCTTCCTCGACCTATCGGATCGCGGCGTCAACCGCTCGTTCTGGGCAATGGCCTGGTGCCTGCCGCCGATGGGCATTTCCTGGCTCTGGTGGCGGCAGGTCTTCCTGCGGACGATGCCTCCGGAAACCGATGTCGACTTCGCCTTCTATATCAGGCTCAGCCTCGTCGAAATCGCCAACTGGTTCGTGCCGCTGGTCTTTGCCGGGCTGCTTCTGCTTGCCTTCCGCATGGGCGAGCGCTTCGCGCCCCTCGTCGTCAGCGTCAACTGGCTCGGCGTGCCGCTTTCCTATATCAACGGGCTGCTGCTGGCGCTGGTCTTCTTCCTGCCTGGAACGGTCGGCCTGGTGTCGCTGCTGCTGCTCGCCTGCATGCTGGCGCAGGTCTTCGTGCTGGCGCGCATTCTGCGGATGATCTGTTACGGCCACGCGCTGATGGTCGGCGCGCTGACGCTGGTGCTGCTAGTGCCACCGATGATCCTTTCTGAATATCTCCAGCACTTCCTCGGCATCTATCCCGCCTGATCCGCCTCCGCGGCGGAGGCATTACGACAGATCGTCGTCGTTTTCGTCGATCGGCCTTCGCCGGTCGGTGATCACCTCGGGATAATCCACCTGCATGAAATAGAGCCCTTCGGGCGGGGCCACCGGGCCACACGCCTTGCGGTCCTGCGCCTCGAGCGCGGCCTGGACATCGTCGGGTGTCCATTTGCCTTCGCCGGCGAGCTTCAGCGTGCCGGCGAAGGAGCGGATCTGATTATGGAGGAAACTCTGGGCCGTGGCGCGGATCTCGATCAGTTCGCCGTTGCGCGTCACATCCAGCCGGTCGAGCGTGCGCACCGGGCTGTTCGCCTGGCAATGGGCGGAACGGAAGGTGGAGAAATCGTGCCTGCCGACAAGCCTCTGGGCGGCGGCATGCATGACCTCATGGTCGAGCGTCTTCGGCACCCACCACGCCTTGCCGGCTTCGAGCGCCAGCGGCGCCCGCCGGCTGACGATGCGGTAGAGGTAGTGACGCCTGAGCGCGGAAAAACGAGCATCGAAGAATTCGGGAACCGCCTCGACATCGAGAATGGAGACGCGCTCGCCGGCGAGCCTCAGATGCGCGTTCAAGGCATTCTGCAGCTTATAGGGCGACCAGTCCTTAGAAAGATCGACGTGAATGACCTGCCCCATGGCGTGAACGCCGGAATCGGTGCGTCCGGCGCCGCGGACCGACACAGTCTCGCCACTCAGCGACAGCACGGCGGCTTCGATCGCGCCCTGTACGGAAGGACCATTCTCCTGCCGCTGCCAGCCGACATAGGGGCCGCCGTCATATTCGACGGTCATGCGGTAACGCGGCATCAGGAGAGCCTCGTGCCCGCCGCAAGCGGCGTGCCCCTGAGAAAATCGGCCGCCGCGAGCGGCTTGCCGCCCGCCTTCTGCAGCCGCGTCAGCCGCACCGCGCCCGAGCCGCAGGCGACCACGAGATCATCCGTCAGCAGCTCTCCGGCCGCGCCCTGCCCTTGCGCCAGTTCCGAGCCCAGCACCTTCACCCGTTCCGGCTTGCCGCCGATCTCAAGCTCGAACCATGCGCCGGGAAACGGCGCGAGGCCACGGATATGATTGTGCACATCCCTCGCATTTCCGGCAAACTCAATGCGCGTCTCGGCCTTGTCGATCTTGGCGGCGTAAAGCACGCCCTCTTGCAGTTGCGGCGTCAGTGGCAGGTCGTTCATCTCCAGCTTCACCATGGCTTCCGCCATCGCCTTGGCGCCCACGAGCATCAGCCGGTCGTGCAATTCGCCCGCCGTCATGTTCGAGCCGATTTCGACTTCGCGGGTCAGCGCGACGGCGCCGGTATCCAGCCCCTTGTCCATCTTCATCACCATCATGCCGGTCTTCTCGTCACCGGCCATGATCGCCCGCTGGATGGGCGCGGCACCTCGCCAGCGCGGCAGCAGCGAGGCATGGCCGTTATAGCAGCCATCCCGGGTGCCGTTCAAAATCGCCTCCGGCAACAGCAACCCGTAAGCGACGACGACGCCGACGTCGGCATTGAAGGCGGCAAACCTCTCGCGCTCCTCCGGGTCTTTGAAATTGACCGGCGTGAAGACCGGGAGACCGAGCAATTCGGCCGCCTGATGCACGGGCGATTTCTGCAGATCGAGCCCGCGCCGTCCGCCCGGCCGCGGCGGCTGCGTATAGACGGCAACAATCCTGTGGCCCGCCTCGACAAGCAGGCGCAGGGTCGGAACCGAGAACTCGGGCGTTCCCATGAAGATGATGCGAAGAGACATTCTATCTCGCCAATTGAGGATCAACCGTCTTCAAACGGGTTTACGAGCTTGAGATCAAGCCCCTCGAAATCTCTGGTGTTGTGGGTGGCGAGCGTCGCGCCGTTTGAAAGGCAGATGGCGGCAATCATGGCGTCCTGGACCGAAATCGGCCGCCCTATGCTTTCGCGTTTCGCTCGCAAGCGACCGGTCGCCATAGCCGTTTCCAAATCCCAGCCAACAATACGATCACGGAATTGGCCTTTCACCAAATTCTCGACAGCACGAAAGAAGCGGTCCGATCCTGTCTTTAAGAGAACCCTCTCGGCTCCGTAAATCTGCTCCATCAACCCGACCGTGCAAAGCCAGATTCGCGAGCCATCCTGCCGCAATATCCAGGCTTTCACATTTTCATTCGGCAATGGCCTGGCGAACTCCGACACCACATTCGTATCGAGAACGATCATTCGAAATCCTCGAATGGTCGCCCGAAGTCTTTTTTCCGCGCCGCCTCTATTTCTTCCATGATTGCAGCAAATTCGTCATCCACTGCGCCTTCGCTTACGAATGCGGCGCGTATCGCTTCATACGCCGACACAGTCTCGGGTTTCGCTTCAGTTTTTCGTTGAAGCGCTTCCCGTAAAAGCTCCTTGGCCTCATCGGAAAGGCTGTTTCCGCTGCGCTGCGCCGCCTCCGCAATATCTCGCTTCATTGCGTCGGAAATATTTCTGATCAGCAGATCGCCCATGCGACGCCTCAATTATGATATCAATGATATCATAATGCCTTGCCAGCGTATTTTCAATGCGCCGTCAGAGCGCCTTGGACTTCGCCGCCTTGGTGAATTTCTTGATCACCATCTCCCGCTTCAGCCGCGAGATATAATCGATGAAGAGCACGCCGTTCAGGTGGTCGATTTCGTGCTGGAGGCAGGTGGCGAGCAAGCCGTCGGCTTCCACCGTCTGTTCCTTGCCGTTCCGGTCGAGATATCTCACCGAAACGACGGCCGGACGCTCGACCTCGGCATAATAGTCCGGAATCGACAGGCACCCCTCCTCGTAGACGGAACGCTCGTCGGAGGATTTGATGATCTCGGGATTGATGAAGACCTGCGGCTGTTTTTCTTCGCCTTCACGCGACACGTCGATGACGAGCATGCGGCGCGGTACGCCGATCTGGATTGCGGCAAGGCCGATCCCCGGCGCGTCGTACATGGTTTCCAGCATGTCGTCGGCAAGGCGCTGCAGGTCGGTATCCACCCGCTCGATCGGCTTGGATATCTGGCGGAGGACGGGGTCGGGAAGAATGATGAGTGGCTTAATGGTCATGGCGTTCCCATAACCCATCTTTTCCGACTATGGAATTATCCGGCAGGCGGGGAGCGCGCTTTTTTGCTTCCCCGCCCGGAATTTCGCCATATTCGCGTCACGCCGCTCGGCGGGTAGCGACGACGGAATGGCCCTCGGGCCGCGCGCGACAGTTTTGGCGAATAGAGCATTCGTTAAATTAGCCCGCGATTTCTTTTTACGAACGAGGAAGAACAGCGGCTTGCGAAGATATTGGGGACCGCCCATTCCGTTCACGCTTTGATCTATATCTCGCCGTTTCTTCTGTTATGGTTGCGGCATGACCAGTCATTCCGAATCGCTCACCCTTTCCCTTGCCTCGATCAGCCCGGCCATGCTGGCGCTCGTCGGCGGGGTTTTCGCAGCCCTCGCCGTGCTGGTGGTCGTCCTTCTTCTGCGCAGCGCCGGTCTTCGCCGCGAGCAGGCGGAGGAGGCGAACTTCCGTGCGGCGGAAGGCGAGGCGCGCATGGCCGAACTTCTGAAGATCCAGGCGGAGATGCAGGGCCGCATCACGGCAATGGCCGAAGTTTTCGGCGCGCGGCAGAGCGAGCTCAACCAGGCGATCAACCAGCGTCTCGACGGCATGTCGCAGCGCGTCAGCTCGACGATTACCGAGCAGACGAAATCGACGCATGAGAACCTGCAGCGGCTGCAGGAGCGGCTGGCGGTCATCGATGCCGCGCAGAACAATATCCAGACACTCGCCAAGGATGTCGTCGGGCTGCAGGCCATTCTTTCCAACAAGCAGACGCGCGGCGCCTTCGGCCAGTCGCGCATGGAAACGATCATCGCTGACGGCCTGCCGATGGGCGCCTATACTTTCCAGCCGACGCTCTCCAACGGCTCGCGGCCGGACTGCACGATCCGCATGCCGAACGACGCGCCGGCATTGGTCATCGACGCGAAATTTCCGCTCGAAGCCTGGAACGCGATCCGCGACGCGGCCAGCCCCGAGGCCGGCAAGATCGCAAACCAGCAGTTTCGCCGCGATATGGACGTCCATATCCGGGACATTTCCGAGAAATATCTGATCCAGGGAGAGACCCAGGAGACGGCCTTTCTCTTCGTGCCCTCCGAATCGATCTTCGCCGAGATCCACGAAAACTTCGAGCCGGTGGTGCAGAAGGCGCATCGCTCACGCATCGTCATCGTCTCGCCGTCGCTGCTGATGCTGTCGATCCAGGTCATCCAGGCCGTGCTCAAGGATCAGCGCATGCGCGCGCAAGCGCATCTGATCCAGGGCGAAGTGGCGATCCTGATGGACGATCTCGGCCGCCTCGACGAGCGTGTGCGCAAGCTGCAGGGCCATTTCGCCATGGCGCAGAAGGATATCGACATGGTGGTCACGTCAGCCGACAAGCTGACCAAGCGCGGCGCCAAGATCGAAGCGCTGGAATTCGAGGCGGGCGGCGACGGCAAGCCCGCCCGCGACAGCGAACCCGCGGCCAAATCGGTGGAAAGCCGCACCGGTCTTCTGAAGCTCCGGGTGGTTGACGAGGAGTGACCGCTTCGGGCAGTGTCTGCCCCTCATGAAATAGCAGGAGCATGATGTCGTCCGCATGCTCCAAAAGACGGGACAGCCTGATGATCACAGTTTTCGGGTCCATCAACATGGACCTCATCGCCACGACCGAGCGCCTGCCGAAGCCCGGCGAGACGGTGGCCGGCAACGGCTTTGCCACGGCCGCCGGCGGCAAGGGCGCCAACCAGGCGCTGGCAGCACGCCGCGCCGGCCGCTACGTGCATATGGCCGGCGCCGTCGGCAAGGATGCCTTCGCCGCGGACGCGCTTGCCCTGCTCGATGATGCGGGAACCGACCTTTCTCTCATCAGGCATGTCGATGGTCCCACCGGCACGGCGCTGATCCTCGTCGGCGGCGACGGAGAAAACATGATCGCCGTCGTTCCGGGCGCCAACGGGCTCGTCACGCCAGCCGATGCCGAAGCGGCGGTCGCCCGCATGAGCGAAGGCGATATCCTGATGCTGCAGCTCGAAGTGCCGGTCCCGGCCGTGGAGCGCGCCTTGTCGGCAGCCCGCGTCAAAGGCATCACCAGCATTCTCAACCTCGCGCCGCTGATCCCCGATGCGCCGCGTCTCGGCCGCCTGGCCGATATCGTCATTGCCAACGAGACCGAGTTCGAGCGGCTCGCCGGGCAGAACGGCCTGGATGCCGGCGCGCGTGAGGCGGCGCTCACCCGCCTGCATCAGGAAACCGGCCAGACCCTGATCGTGACGCTCGGCGGCGACGGAGTCATCGCCATCCGCGACGGCGCGATCTCAAGGGCGCAGGGGCTGGTGATCGAACCCGTCGATACGGTCGGCGCGGGAGATACCTTCTGCGGCTATTTCGCTGCGAGCCTCGACGAAGGCCTCGATTTTGCCTCGGCGTTGCGCCGCGCGGCGGTCGCCGGTTCGCTGGCATGCCTCAAATCAGGGGCACAGCCTTCGATCCCGCTCAGCGAAGAAGTCGTAGACAGGATATAAACCGCGCCCCTTTGCGAAACCGCCAGCAATGCCCTTTAAATTCAGGGGGGATTCTTGCGGTTTTGCTTAAGTAAGCCACTAAAGTTTCATTTAAATTTAAGAGATCTCTGGCGATGTTGCTGGCGGTCGCCGGCATCTGTTGCCTTTGGTTGACCACCCACATGGCTGCTCCATGACGGAGCGAGCCTTCGCTCCTGTGCCGAAGAATGCCCGTTCGGCGCATCCTTGCCCGAGGAATCCCATGTTCATTTTTCGCATGAAATCGCTTGCGGCGAAGCTCATCGTCATCACCGGCATCGCCATCGCGCTTGTTCTCGCCGTTTCGAACTTTTTCCTCATCGGCCAGACCCGGGATCGCGTCCAGACGCTGACGATGGACCAGGCCAACCTCGAGGCAAAATCGATCGCCAGCGAAATCGCCGCCAATGTCGGCGAACTCGCCAGCGCCGCACGCAGCATGTCAGGCGTCATCGGCCGCGCCCATGAAGGCAAGTCGCTGGATCGTAAGGGCATGATCAACGTACTGAAAGCCAATCTCGAACAGAACGCCTTCGCCTTCGGCAGCTGGTTCTGCGAGCAGCTCGGCGCGCTCGACGGCAAGACCACCGAAATCGCCAATAACAACGACGAGGGCACCAACAAGAACGGCGCCTTCACGCCCTACTGGTCGAAGACCAAGGATGGCGGCGTCCAGTATTCGACTTTCGACAATGATTATACCGCCGAATGGTGGAAGCTTGCTGCCGACAGCGGCAAGGGCGCGATCACGACGCCCTACCTCGCCGAAGGGACCGACGTACCCACGCTGCTGACATCAATTGCTTATCCCGTCATATCAGGCGGCAAGATGATCGGCGTCGGCGGCGTCGACATTTCGCTGAAATCGCTGACCGACAAGCTGCAGGCGCTGCATCCTTTCGGCTCCGGCCGCGTCACGCTGCTGTCGCAGGCCGGCAACTGGATCGTCGCGCCGATCCCCGACCTGATCACCAAGCAATATGACGGTGAGGGCGCCGACGTCGTCAAGGCGGCGCTGTCGAACAAGCAAGCCGGCCTTGTCAGGAACCTCACCTATGACGGCCTCGATCCCTTCGACCGCGTCGTCTATCCGTTCGAGGTTCCCGGCGTCAACGCCACCTGGGTCGTGCTCGTCGACGTCCCGCATACGGTGATCAACGCGCCGGTACAGGACCAGACCTACATGATGGTCGCCACCGGCCTGATCGTGCTCGGCGCGGTGATGCTCGCGCTCTATTTTGCCGTACGCTCATTCGTGCAGCGGCCTCTCGGCAGCCTTGTCGCCAGCGTCAAGGTGCTCAGCGACGGTGAATATGCCAAGCCCGTCGCCGCCCAGGACCGCAGCGACGAGGTCGGTTCGGTCGCCAAGGCGCTCGAAGGCTTCCGCTTCAAGCTCGCCGACTCCAAGCGCCTCGAAAACGAGGCCGCCGACCAGCGGCAAGCCGCCGAGACGGAACGCAGCCGTTCGGAATCGGAACGTCAGCAATCGGTATCGCTGCAGCGTCATATCGTCTCGATCGTCGGCGCCGGCCTCTCCGAATTGTCTCACGGCAATCTGGGTTACCGCATCACCGAAGAATTTCCCGGCGAATACGGCAAGCTGAAACAGGATTTCAACGCCGCTCTTGCGAGCCTCGAAGAGACCATCAACACGCTGACCTTCAGCGTCGCCAATATCGGCTCCGGCACCGGCGAGATCAGCAACAGCGCTTCCGACCTTGCCAAGCGCACCGAACAGCAGGCGGCGAGCCTGGAAGAGACGGCGGCAGCGCTGAACGAGCTCACCGCACAGGTCGATTCCAGCGCCGAGAATGCGCGCACGGCCGCCGAGAACGTCAATTTCGCCTGTGAGGATGCCGAGAAATCGGGCGAAGTGGTGCAGAAGGCGATCGCCTCGATGCACGGGATCGAACAATCGTCGACGGAGGTTTCGCGGATCATCGGCGTCATCGACGAGATCGCCTTCCAGACGAACCTGCTGGCGCTCAATGCCGGCGTCGAAGCCGCCCGCGCCGGCGAAGCCGGTAAAGGCTTTGCCGTCGTCGCCCAGGAGGTGCGCGAGCTCGCGCAACGTTCGGCCAATGCCGCCAAGGAGATCAAGACGCTGATCAACACCTCGGCCGTCCAGGTCAAGGAGGGCGTCGATCTCGTCGGCCGCGCCGGCGGCACGCTGCACAAGATCGCCGAGCAGGTGATGGGCATCAACAGCCTCATCCGGCAGATTTCGGCGTCAGCCAGCGAACAGGCGGTCGGCCTGAAGGAAATCAACCAGGCCATGAACCAGATGGACCAGGTGACGCAGCAGAATGCGGCGATGGTGGAAGAAGCGACCGCGGCAAGCGTGGCGCTCAACGACGAGGCGCAGACGCTGAAGGCGCTTGCCACCCGCTTCAGGGTTTCGGGTTCCGGCAACGCCACTGCGCTCGCTTCCGTGGCGCGGCAGATGCGTGCGCCGGCTGCGCCCTCCCCGCAGATCCGTCACGCTGCCGCCCCGGCGACCCGCCGCCCCGCGACCGTATCGCATGGCTCGGCTGCCGTGGCGCAGGATAGCTGGGAAGAGTTCTGAACGTCGAGCTTTGATAAACGAAAAAGGCGCCCGAGAAATCAGGCGCCTTTTTTGATTCAGGGATCGATGCCGCTCAGGCGGCGTTCGAGGTCTGCTCTTCGTTGAGGAAAGCGTAAATCGCCGAGGCGGAATCGGTTGCGCGCAGTTTTGCGACCAGATCGTGGTCACGCAGGACGCGGGCGATGCGCGAGAGCGCTTTGAGATGATCGGCGCCGGCGCCCTCCGGGGCAAGCAGCAGGAATACGAGATCGACCGGCTGGTCATCCAGCGCCTCGAAATCGACCGGCTGCTCCAGACGGGCGAAGATGCCGACGATCGAATGGATGTTCACCAGCTTGCCGTGGGGAATGGCGATGCCGTTGCCGACGCCCGTCGAACCCAGGCGCTCGCGCTGCAGGATGACGTCGAAGATCTCCCGCTCGGAAAGCCCGGTGATCCTGGAGGCTCTTGCTGCCAACTCCTGAAGCAATTGTTTCTTGGAATTTACTCTGAGGGCGGGAATGATCGCATCCTGATGGAGCAAATCTGCCAATGCCATTTCTTTTTCCTTCTGTCGCCGGGATCAGATGAAGGAGCGGCGGCAGTACCGCCGCTCACCGCCCTGATCTCAGCCTTTGATATTGGCCGAATCGATCCAGCCAATATTTCCGTCGTGCCGACGGTAAACGATGTTCAGATGTTCCTTGCCGGGGCTGCGGAACAGGAGAAGCGGCTCGTCGGTCATGTCGAGCGCCATCACGGCGGTGGCGACCGACATGGTCTTCAGCTGCTTCGTGCTTTCAGCGACGATCGCCGGGGCGAAATCGTCTGGAATTTCATCTTCGTGATCAGGAACGGAATCCATGACCGTGTAGGAGACTTCTGCAAAACCATTCAGATGGTTTCCGGCATGATGGTCCTTCAGCTTGCGTTTGTAGCGGCGCAAACGCTTTTCGATGCGCTCGGAAGCGGCATCGAAAGCAAGCTGGGGATCGGTCGCTTCGCCGGCCGCATGCAGCACCACGCCACTGTCGAGATGGAGCTTGCAGTCCGCGGAGAAACGGGAACTTGCCTTCACCACGGTCACTTGGCCGGAATACCCCCCGTCGAAGTATTTCGTGATGGCCATACCAATTTGGTCCTCGATCTTTTGACGGAACGATTCACCAATTTCCATATGTTTCCCGGATACACGCACACTCATGGAGTTTCCCTTCTTATGGTCGTTTGCGGGTATCAGTTTACGCCAAGCCTCAGGTTCATCCAAGCACTTCGCGCAATCTCAAGCAAGATCGGCGCAAGCCTGCGTGTCCTTGGTACCCTTTGGATGATGGGGATAACTCCAAATGCCGTTCACGGGCATCGATTGCGGCGGGCTTCTAGACGGAGGCCGTGGAAAAGTCAATAGGACCAAAAGCCCGCCTCAGCGACTCAAGGCAAACACAGAGCGGCGGCACCCGATATGATGTCGGTTGGGATTTACGGGAGATAGCGGGGGGCCTGCCGCAGGATACCTCGATCAAGGCCGAAGCATGATCGCCTCAGAAGCCTGAGACCTTGGCGAGCGCCCGCTTTTCGCGGCGCCGCTGCACCGAGGAGGCAATGTTCATCGCCTCCCTGTATTTGGCAACCGTTCGGCGGGCGAGATCGATGCCGCCCTTCTTCAGCATGTCGACGATGTCGTCGTCGGAGAGCACCGCGTCCGGGCTCTCCTGCATGATCAGCGCGCGAATCTTGTGACGCACGGCTTCGGCCGAATGGCCGTCGCCGCCCTCGACGGCGCTGATCGAAACCGTGAAGAAATATTTGAGCTCGAAGAGGCCGCGCGGCGTCAGCATGTATTTGTTCGACGTGACGCGGCTGACGGTGGATTCATGCATCTTGATCGCCTCGGCGACCGTCTTCAGGTTCAGCGGGCGCAGATGGTCGACGCCGTGCAGCAGAAAGGCGTCCTGCTGGCGCACGATCTCGCTTGCCACCTTCATGATGGTCTTTGCCCGCTGATCGAGGCTGCGTGTCAGCCAATTGGCGCTCTGCAGGCATTCGGAGAGGAAGGCGTGATCCTCTCCATTTTTGGTCACGCGGGAAAAATAGGACTGGTTGACCAGCACGCGCGGCAGCGTATCCGGATTGAGCTCGACCAGCCAGCCGGCGTCCGAAGAGGGCCTGACGACGACGTCGGGCATGATCGCTTCGGAAACACCCGCCTCGAAACCGCTGCCGGGCTTCGGATTGAGCTGGCGGATCTCGGCAAGCATGTCGAGAAGGTCTTCCTCGTCGACGCCGCAGAGCCGCTTCAGCGTGGCGAAATCACGCCGGGCCAGAAGTTCGAGGTTTTCGACCAGCGCCTGCATGGCGGGGTCGTACCGGTCCTTCTGCCTGAGCTGGATCGCCAGGCATTCCGAGAGGCTGCGGGCGAAAACACCCGGCGGATCGAGCGTCTGCAGGGCGGTGAGCACGCGCTCGGCCTGCGCGAGGCTCGTGCCCAGCCTCTCGCCGGCCTCGGCCATATCGGCCTGCAGATAACCGGCGTCATCGAGCTGATCGATGAAGTTCTGCGCGATCAGCCGATCGGCCATGTCGGGCAGGACGAAGGGGATCTGCTGGGCGAGGTGATCGCGTAGCGATACCTGGCCGGCGACGAAATCATCGAGGTCGTAATCGGCGGCCTCTCCGCTGCCCGGCATCGATTTCCACTGGCTGACGAGTTCCGGCGCATCGAGGCGCTGCGGCGCGCCGTCATCGGGAAAGACATTGGTATAGTTGGCGTCGAGCTCTTCGGTCAGCCGGCTCGTGCTGGCGCTGCCGCCATTGTCGTACCAGTCGCTGGAAAGCGCCTCGGCACGATTGTCGTAACCGTCGTCCGACGCGGCGTCTTCCGGCTGATGGCCATAGTCCCCATCCTCGGCTTCGCCGCGTTCGCTGCCCGCCTCGCCGTCATTTGACGGGAATTCGAGCAGCGGGTTCTTTTCCACTTCCTGGGCGATGAACTGAGTGAGTTCAAAATGCGTCATCTGCAGCAACTGGATGGATTGCATCAGTTGCGGTGTCATCACCAATGACTGGTTCTGGCGCAGGAAAAGATTGGCGGACAGTGCCATGACGGACGCGAAACTCCCCACGATTCCTTGGGAAACCGCGTCCGGTCAACGCTTCAGGCCACGGAAATCCAACTTGGCCCAAAAATTGCTTTTTTATTGGATTTGGTCAAGCGGAACTGTGCCGGCATGGTGAATTTCTGCGCATTCCGCCGTCAGAGGCTGAAATTGTCGCCGAGATAGAGCCGGCGCACTTCCGGATTGTTGACGATGTCGTTCGCCCGGCCGTGGGTCAGCACCTCACCGGCATGGATGATATAGGCGCGGTCGATGAGGCCGAGCGTTTCGCGCACATTATGGTCGGTGATGAGAACGCCGATGCCGCGGGCCGTCAGGTGGTGGACGAGGTTCTGGATGTCGGCGACCGAGATCGGATCGACGCCGGCGAAGGGCTCGTCGAGCAGCATGAAGGTCGGATCGGTGGCAAGAGCGCGGGCAATTTCGAGGCGGCGGCGCTCACCGCCCGACAGGGCGACGGCGGCACTCTTGCGCAGCTTCTGGATATGGAACTCCTCCAGAAGCTCGTTCAGCTTATGCTCGCGCTCGGCCTTGTCCTTCACATGCACTTCGAGGACGGCGCGGATGTTTTCCTCCACCGTCAGGCCGCGGAAGATCGAGGCTTCCTGCGGCAGATAACCGACGCCGAGGCGCGAGCGGCGGTACATCGGCATGGTCGTGACTTCGTTTCCGTCGATCTCGATCGTGCCTTCATCCACCGGCACGAGGCCGGTGATCATGTAAAAACAGGTGGTCTTGCCGGCGCCGTTCGGACCGAGCAGGCCGACTGCCTCGCCACGGCGCACCACCAGCGAGACGCCGTTGACGACGCGGCGCGTCGCATAGGTCTTCGTCAGACCACGTGCGATCAGCGTTCCCTGATAGCGACTCTTGTCGGCGGCGCCCGCGGCTTGCGGCTCGGGCTTGCCGAACATGGTGGATAGCGATGATAATTTCACGTGGGAGGCCGGTTTCAGTTCTGCTTCTGCTGCTGCGGATTCTGCTGCGATTTCGGATCGAGCTGAATTTGGACACGCCCGCCGCAGCTTTCAAGCTCCGCCTGACCGGTTTGCATGTGAACGGTCAGCTTGCAGCCGGTGAAGACGTTCGGCCCATCCGACAGGATGACCTTGTTTCCCTCATCCGCTGTCAGGATGAATGTCTGCGAGGCCATGTCGAAATTGCCGTCATCGGCGGTCGCCGTCTGCGTACCCGAAACCAGGTAGACCTTGTCCGTCACCAGGATCTTGTCGATGTCGGCACTTCCCGATGCAAGCGAGCCAGACTGCTGCGCCTTTGTCTCGGGCTGAGCCGGAGCCGCGCCCGGCTTTGCAGCCTTGTCCTTGTAATAGACGGTCATCTTGCCCGACTGCATCGTCGTCGTTCCCTGCACGACCTTGACGTTGCCGGTGAACAGAGCCGTGTGCTCCTGATCGTGGATCTCAAGCTTGTCGCTTTCGATCTGGATCGGCTGGTCGTTGGAAAGCTTCATGCCCGACATCGTCGTCGACTGCGCACCCGCGCCCGAAGCCGTCAGAATAAGGGCAAATGCGCCGGCAATGAGTGCAATGCCAGTCTTGCAAGTGGAGATGCGACAATCTTTTGTCATGGTGACCCGGCTGGTTAAGTGCCCTGTTTATGGATGGTGGTTGGATCGACATTCATGCGAACATTCCCCTCGAATGTGATCACGCGCCCCTTATCGGTTATCTGAAGCGTCTTCGCAACAATGGAGGCATTGTCCTTGGTAATGGTGACGGGGTCGTCACTCCGCATGTTGCCGCCCTTGATGTCGAGATGGGCGGACTGGAATTTCGCGTTGAGGCCGCTGCTCAGCACCAGGGTGAAGGGAGCGGTCATGTGCAGGTTGTCCGTGGCGCGATTGTAGTCGGCGGTCGAGGCGACGACACGGGCGATCAGGCCGTCATTCATCGGCACGGCGGCCTTGATGGTTTCGAGCGTGATGAGATCGGGATCGCGGATATCCTGCAGCGCCCTCTCGGCGAGCATGGAATAATTGATTCCGTCGGAATTGCGCCCGGATATCGCCGGCTTTTCCATCACGACCTTGCCGTTTTCGATCTTGGCGCCTTCGATCTTGATGTTCTCGGGCAGATAGGTGCGGATCACCGACACCGCGATGAAAGCCAACGACACGATGAGGGCTGCCGCCGGCAGCAGGACCTTCAGCCGCCGCACGCGGGCGGAATGGAACAACGCATCGCCATAGGGGGTCTTGCCGGACCCCGCAAAAGCGGCGCTTCCGTTGTTCTTCAGGGTATCGAGCATATGCCTCGTCCATGTGCGGTGATCGCCGCGCCTTCGTAACAAAGCCGGCCGCCAATCACAGTTCGTTTCGCATTATTACATTGGCTTGCCAATATGGAATTTTTTCTGCAACAAGCAACAAAACGGAAAAACATCAAAAAGTGGCATTCGTACGTGCCGCTGCCACCCTATTTCACCGGTCCATCGGCGGCATGCCGAAGGCCGGAGCCCAGCGCTGGAGGTTTTCATGGACAGTTCGATCATTGCCGATCGCCGGCGGCTGCGCCGCAAGCTCGGCTTCTGGCGCCTCATTGCGGTGGCCCTGATCGTGGCGCTCGGCTTCGCTTTCTACCGTTTCGCTCTCGGCGATGCCGGGACGGTGCGTCCGCATGTCGCCCATGTGACGATATCGGGGCTGATCGTCGACGACGACGAGCTTCTGGAGCGTTTGAAGAAGATCGAGACCGACAATCAGGTGAAGGCGGTGGTGATTTCCATTTCCTCGCCGGGCGGCACGACCTATGGCGGCGAAAAAATCTTCAAGGCGATCCGGGCGATTGCGGCCAAGAAGCCTGTTGTCTCCGACGTGCGCACGCTTGCCGCCTCCGCCGGCTACATGATCGCCACCGCCGGCGATACGATCATTGCCGGCGACAGCTCGATCACCGGCTCGATCGGCGTCATCTTCCAATATCCGCAGATCCAGCCGCTGCTCGACAAGATCGGCGTATCGCTGCAGGAGATCAAATCCTCGCCGCTGAAGGCCGAGCCCTCTCCCTTCCACGAGGCGAGCGAGGAGGCAAAGACGATGATCCGCAACATGGTGGTCGACAGCTACAACTGGTTCGTCGATCTGGTCGCCGACCGGCGCAAGCTGCCGCGGGACGAGGTGCTGAAACTGGCCGACGGCACGATCTATACCGGCCGGCAGGCGCTGAAGGTGAAACTCGTCGATACGATCGGCGGCGAAGCGGAAATCCGGGCCTACCTGACATCGCGCGGCATCGACGCCGATCTGCCGATGGTGGACTGGGACAAGAAGAGCAATACGCCCTTTCTGCTCGCTGGGGCTGTTTCACGGTTGATTGCGATCTTCGGTTATGATGATCTCGCGAAATCCCAGGATCTGAATGGAATCCTGCCCCCAAAGTTGCTTCTTGACGGGCTGCTTTCAGTTTGGCAGGTTGGCCGCGATTGATAAGAAATCAATAATTTAAGGGGGCGACTGTGATCAAGTCCGAATTGGTGCAGATTGTTGCGGCACGCAACCCGCATCTCTATCATCGCGACGTCGAGAATATCGTCAACGCGGTTCTCGACGAGATCACCGATGCACTGGCTGCGGGCAACCGTGTCGAATTGCGCGGCTTCGGCGCGTTTTCCGTCAAGAACCGCCCTTCCCGCTCCGGCCGCAACCCGCGGACGGGCGATACGGTCTTCGTCGAGGAGAAGTGGGTTCCCTTCTTCAAAACCGGCAAGGAGCTGCGCGAGCGGCTCAACCCGGGCCAGGCCGACGAAGAGGATTGAGCGGCGAGCCGCCTGCGGCGAAACCGCACTTGAACTTGAAGGCCGTTTTCCTATTCTGCTAGCGCACCGGCCCGAAAAGACCGGTGCAATCCGGCATGTGGAGATTTCAAATGGCCAAGAAAATCGTCAACCTTTTGATTCTGCTGCCGCTCGGCGTCATCCTCATCGTCTTCTGCGTCGCCAACCGGCAGAGCGTCACGCTCGCCTTCAATCCGTTCAGGCCCGAAGATCAGGTGCTTGCGGTTTCCGCGCCCTTCTTCGTCTTCCTGTTCATCGCGCTGATAGCAGGCATGCTGATCGGCTCGGCCGCGACCTGGTTCGGCCAGGGCAAACACCGCAAGCGCGCCCGCACCGAGGCGAAGGAAGCGATCCGCTGGCAGAGCGAAGCCGATCGCCACAAGAGCCGCGCCGAGGAAATTGCCGGGCAGCTGCCGTCGCGGTAAGCATTTCGGCCGCCAGATTTGACGGTCCGTCAGGCCGGCAAGAAGCTCAGTTCCTCATAATCGCCTTCCGGCGACGCACCATTGCCGGTAACCTGGAAACCATGGGAGAGGTAGAAGGCCTTCGCCCGCCGGTTCTTCACCAGGCATTTCAGCCGGTACTTATGGCGCGGCCATTCCGGCAGCGCCCGCAGCAGCGCCGTGCCGGCACCGCTGCCCTGATATTCCGGGCGGATATACAGCATGTGAATGAAATCATCCGCCGGCCAGAGCGAGAGGAAGCCTGCTACGCTGCCACCCTCATGCTCGCAGACGAAGATCGTCTCGCCATTGGTATGGGCGGCGAAATCCTCGCGGTGGAACTTGCCGGGATCGACCCAGACGAATGTTTCCCGCCGCACGGACAGATAGATCTCCGCGAGCGCTTCCTGGTCTTCCGCCTGCGGCGGCCTGATGGTCCATGTCATGATTCCGGCTTAAACCAAGCCCCTACCCGCGCCAAGCCCATGGCATGCGCGTTCGGCGGTTCAATCAGCCGCCATTTTCGCGACGACGGCGGCATTGAAATCCGAAAAGAAACCCTCGGCCAGCCGCTGCGAGGTCGAATCGAGCAGGCGCCCTCCGAGCTGAGCGAGCTTGCCGCCGAGTTCGGCCCTGGCCCGGTAATGCAGGACCGTCTCTGCGCCGGCCTCCTCGAGCACGACGTCAGCGCTGCCCCTGGCGAAGCCGGCAAGACCGCCCTTGCCTTCGGCCGACAGCGTATAACGTCTCGGCGCATCGACGTCGGAGAGTATCAGCAGGCCGTGGAAGGTGGCGGAGAGCAGGCTGAACTTGACCTTGATCGTCGCTTCGAAGGTATCGGGCGACAGCCGCTCGATATTTTGGCAACCGGGAATGCAGCCGCGCATGATCTCAGGGTCGTTGAGCGCAGCCCAGACGGCGTCCCGGGGCGCAGCGATGCGTTCTTCGCCGGTGAAATCCATTCGATAGCCCCATCTCCGATTCGCCTATCTTATCCCAGCGGCAAGACGCTTTGCCACGGCGAAGAGGAATGTTATCTGGCAGCCTCCATCCGGAGCAAGGGACTACGATGAGTCATGAATTGAAGCCATGGAGCGTGACGGCCAGCCGCATCACCTATGAGGATCGCTGGATCCGGCTTCGCAGCGATGATTGCGTTACCGCCGAGGGGACCGTCGTCGCCCCATTTCATGTGCTCGATTATCCCGACTGGATCAACGTTATCCCATTGATGCCCGACGGGCGCGTTCTGCTGACGCGGGAATACCGGCATGGCTGCGGTGAGATCATACTCGGTCTCGTCGCCGGTGGCGTCGAACCCGCTGACATCGAGGCCGGCGATGCGGCGATGGCGGCCGCGCGGCGTGAACTGCGGGAAGAGACCGGCCATGAAGCTTCCACCTTCGTCAAGCTGCTCACCTCTTATCCGAACGCCGCCAACCACAGCAACATCGTCACGAGCTGGCTGGCGCTTGGCTTGAACAGAACAGGCGAACCCCGGTTCGACCCCGAGGAGAAAGTCGACATGCTGTTTGCCGACCTGGGCGATATCCTTGCCGACCTGCGGTCAGGCGCCGTCATCATGCAGTCGATGCATGTCGCGGCCCTTTTTGCGGCGGAAAGCTGGCTTCGCATGCATGCATCCGAGGGCTTGAAATGAACGCCGCTCCGGGAGAACCTGTTCGGGCTTGGTCGGCGCGCAGTTGATCCGGCGCGGTCTTCTAGGCTAGAGGACGAAAAACCCCGACAGAGATGCGGAAGAGCACGTTGAAACAAAGAGAACGCCGGCCGGGCCAGAAGAAGACATCGGGTCCCGCTGGTGAAAGCCGCAGGGACGATCGGGCTGGCCGATCGCCGAAGCCCGTCCAGCGGCCCGCGGCCGCCCGCGAAACGGTTCGCGAGACCGCGGCGCCGGCCGTGGTCTCGCGCCCTCTGATGACGCGCAGCGGCGAGCGTCCGGCCGAACGCGTGCCCGTCATCCTCGAATCGCTCGGGGCCGGCGACTTCCATCTGATCGACAGCGGCAACGGCCAGAAGCTGGAGCAATACGGCCCCTATCGCATCATCCGCCCGGAGGGGCAGGCGCTGTGGCAGCCCTCGCTGCCCTCCCACATCTGGGAAAAGGTCGATGCCGTCTTCACCGGCGATACCGACGAGGAAGGCACCGGCCGCTGGCGCTTCCCGAAGGAGGCGCTCGGCGAGACCTGGCCGCTCAACCTGCTCGGCGTCGATTTCCTCGGCCGCTTCACCTCCTTCCGTCACGTCGGTGTCTTTCCCGAGCAGATCGTGCACTGGAACTGGATGAAAGAGCAGGTCGAAAAGGCAGGCAGGCCGCTGAAGGTGCTGAACCTCTTCGGCTATACCGGCGTCGCCTCGCTGGTTGCCGCGGCAGCCGGCGCCGAAGTCACCCATGTCGACGCCTCGAAGAAGGCGATCGGCTGGGCGCGCGAGAACCAGGCGCTCGGGCGTATGGAAAAGCTGCCGATCCGCTGGATCTGCGAGGATGCGATGAAATTCATCCTGCGCGAGGAGCGCCGCGGCAGCCAGTACGACATCATCCTCACCGATCCGCCGAAATTCGGCCGCGGCCCGAACGGCGAAGTCTGGCATCTCTTCGAGCATCTGCCGCTGATGCTCGACATCTGCCGCGAGATCCTGTCGCCGAAGGCTGCCGGCCTGGTGCTGACGGCCTATTCGATCCGCGCCAGCTTCTATTCGATCCACGAGCTGATGCGCGAAACGATGCGCGGCGCCGGCGGCGTGGTCGAATCCGGCGAGCTTGTCATCCGCGAGGCGGGCACCGACGGCAGAACGCAGGGCCGCGCGCTTTCCACCTCCCTCTTTTCCCGCTGGGTGCCGAAATGAGCAAAGACTTCCACGATCAGGGACCGCGCAGGGTCGGCCAGGTGAAGGAAGTCACCTCGCTCGCCAATCCGATCATCAAGGACATCAAGGCGCTGACGAACAAGAAGTCGCGGGAGGAAAGCGGCACTTTCCTGGCCGAGGGACTGAAGCTCGTCATCGACGCGATCGAACTCGGCTGGACGATCCGCACGCTCGTCTATGCCAAGGCCGCCAAGGGCAAGCCGCTGGTCGAGCAGATGGCGGCAAGGACGGTCGCCGCCGGCGGGCTCGTGCTCGAAGTCAGCGAGAAGGTGATTGCCTCGATCACCCGCCGCGACAATCCGCAAATGGTCGTCGGCATCTTCGATCAACGCTGGAAGCCGCTGAAGGATATCCGGCCGAAAGACGGCGAGACATGGGTGGCGCTCGACCGCGTGCGCGACCCCGGCAATCTCGGCACCATCATCCGCACCGCCGATGCGGCCGGCGCTTCCGGCGTCATCCTGGTCGGAGAAGCAACCGATCCCTTCTCGCTCGAAACGGTGCGCGCCACCATGGGGTCGGTGTTCGCAGTTCCGGTCGCGCGGGCGACGCCGGAGGAATTCATCGCCTGGCGGAAATCGGCCGGCGTTTCCATCGTCGCGACGCATCTTGCCGGCGCGGTCGACTACCGCACGATCGATTACAGGAAAAAGCCGGTCGTGCTGCTGATGGGCAATGAGCAGTCCGGTCTGCCGGACCAATTGGCCAAAGAAGCCGATGCGCTTGCGCGCATTCCGCAGCAGGGCCGCGCCGATTCCCTGAACCTCGCCATCGCCACCGCCGTCATGCTTTTCGAGGCGCGCCGCCATCTCCTCTCACTTGCCGAGGTCAAATGACCGAACAGACGCATGCACGTCCCGCGCTCTTTTCAAGGCCGGCGCCGATCCTCTTCTTTATCGTCATCGCCGTTCTCATTGACCAGGTCGTCAAGATCGCCGTCGATCACTACCTGCCGCTGCAGGAAGCCGTTCCCGTCATTCCGATGCTGGCGCTCTACCGCACCTACAATCTCGGCGTCGCCTTTTCGATGCTGTCGGGCATGGATGGCTGGTTCATCGTCGGCATGCGGCTCATCATCGTCGCTTTCGTCATCTGGCTTTGGTACCGCACCGACAAAGACCGCTGGCTCGCACATCTCGGTTATGCGCTGATCATCGCAGGCGCGATCGGCAATCTCGTCGACCGTTTCGCCTATGGCCACGTGATCGATTACATCCTTTTCCACACCGAAAGCTGGTCTTTCGCGGTCTTCAACCTCGCCGACAGCTTCATCACCATCGGCGCGGGCTGCGTCATTCTCGATGAACTGCTGCTGCCGAAAAAGGCGAGCCGCTAAAATCTTATCGAATTCCTGAAGGCATTCGGAAGAGGCCTCATGTTATCCCGGTACCATGCAGAGTCTGGGACAGTTGCAGGAAAGATTGTCCGCCGCTTTCGGCGGGGCCGCCGCCAAGCCGCATGACACGCGGCTGGAGGGCCTTCCTTCACTGTCGCGCGCATCGCAATCTCCGCAAGCCGGCGACGAGGAGAAGGGGCCTACTCCTGCAAGGGTTCTGCTGTTCTATTGGCTGGGCGGGGCCGGCCTTCTTGCCGCGACGATCCTGATGCTGCTCGGCCATGCCGGCGACCCGCTGCTCCTTTCGGGCGGCCTTGTCGTTCTCGGTCTTGCCGTCATCGCCAGTTATGCCGTCCTGATGGTCCGGCGCCGCCGGGCCGGGCAACGTAGGATCAACCCCCTGCCGGACTGGAACGATGGCGCAAAACTCTTCGCCGACGTGCACGATGTACTCGGCGACATCACGGTCAGCCGCACCATGGACCGGCGCATCATTTCCGCCAACGATACGTTTCGCCGCCTGACCGGGCGGCCGCGTCCGGAAGGACGGACCTGCGAGGAGATGGGGATTGCCTTCCGCCCCGGCCCGGTTCCGCACTGCTACGATGTCGAGATCTCGACACCGGAAGGTCAACGCATCTTCCTCTGGCGCGACGTCGTCACCCGCGATCCGGCAAACGGCCGGCTGCTGCTGCAAAGCGTCGCCCGGGATGTGACCGAGGAGCGCCTCGTGGCGCAGGCGCGCGAGGAAGCCCGGCAGAAGGCCGAATATAACAGCGCCGCCAAATCCAGGCTGCTTGCCACCGTCAGCCACGAGGTACGCACGCCGCTTTCGGGCATTCTCGGCATGACGCATCTGATCGCCGAAACCCGGCTGACGCAGGAGCAACAGAACTATCTCGCGAACATCCGCCAGTCCGGTCACGCGCTGACGCAGCTCGTCGAGGACCTGCTCGACTTCTCCACCATCGAGGTCGGCCGCTTCGAGCTGCATCCGCGCTCGGAATCCGTGCGCAAGCTCCTTGAAAGCGTCGTCGAAATGCTCGCCCACCGGGCGCATGAAAAGGGCATCGAGATCGGCGCCACGGTATCGTCCGACGTGCCCGAAAATATGAGCTTCGACCCGGCGCGCCTGCGTCAGGTGCTCTTCAACGTCATCGGCAATGCGGTGAAGTTCACCCAAGCCGGCGGCGTCTTCATCCGCGTCTCGCTCGACGCCGGCAATCTGCTGATCACCGTGGCCGATACCGGTCCGGGCATGACGGCGGAGGAGCTGGCGCGCGTCTTCGGCGAGTTCGAGCAAGGCGGGACCGTTGCGGAGAAGAGCAGCGGCACCGGGCTCGGCCTTGCCATCTCGGCCCGCATCATGCGCGAATTCGGCGGCGCGCTGACGGTCGCCAGCGAAAAAGGCAGGGGCAGCGAATTCACCATCCGCTTCCCCGTCGACATCGGCAGCGAGCGGCCCGACCGGCGCAACACACTGCTTGCCGGCAACAGCGTCGTGCTGCTGGCGCCTGCCGGGGCCGCGCGCGCTGCGATTGCCGAAACGATTACCGCGCTCGGCGGCCTCTGCCATCTCGTCAGCGACGGCGAGACGGCGCGTGCGACACTGCTCGGCATGGCCAATGGCAGCCGGGGACCGACCGATATCATCGTCGACCATCGCATGTCGGCGGAATTTTCCGCTCACCTGGCCGACCGCGCCGAAATCGCCACACTTGGCCTGCGCAAGGTCCTGCTCGTCAATCCGGAGGAGCGTAGCGCTCATCCGCTCGATCTCTTCGACGCCTGGCTGATCCGGCCGCTGCGCGAACAGTCGCTGATCGACGTGCTGCGCGGGCGCATGCGGGGGATGGAGAAGCGCGACGCGCTGAACGACAACCAGCCGGGCTTCGGCCTTTCGCTGGCGGAGACGATGGTTGCGCGCAACGGGCTCAGCATCCTGCTCGGCGAGGACGATCCGATCAATGCCATGCTGGTGCGCGTCATGCTCGAAAAGGGCGGGCATAAGGTGCGCCATGTCGAGGATTTCGAGACGCTGCTCGATTGCGCGCTCTGCGACGCAAGCGACCGGCCCGACATCATCATCAGCGATCTCTCGATGCCTGGCGGCAACGGCATCGACATGCTGGGGCGCCTGCGCGGCCATGAACGGAGGCTCGACCTTGCCCCGGTGCCGGTGATCGTGCTGACCGCCGACAAGAGCGACGAATCACGCCGCCAGGTTCTGCTCAACGGCGCCAACCGCGTCATGGTGAAGCCGGTCGACCCGGTGCGGCTGCTGACGGAAGTTCAGGCGGTCGCAGCACTTTCCGCCCGTCGGGCAGAGGCGCGGTAAGGCGCCGCGGGACCGGGACGCTTCTTGCGCCGGGAAATGCAATATGTCACTTTCCTGTCGTAGAGAAGTGTTTTATGGCGTCGATAAGCCGGCAACGGGAGAATCGCCATGTCCTCCATCGACATCCTGAATCGTGACACCACCGCGGAGGCTGCTCGGCCCTCGACGGCTGCTGCGCCGACGGAAGGCGATATCCTCGGCCGCATCGGCAACCTCGAAACCCGTCTCGCCCGCACGGCGCGCGAGATCGATGCGGCGCAGGCCGTGCGCTACCGCGTCTTCGTCGACGAAATGAAAGCGCAGCTGCCGCCGGAAGCCATGCGCCGCGAACGCGATTTCGATGCCTACGATGCCTTCTGCGACCATCTTCTCGTTCTCGACCGCTCGCTCGAAGGCGATCCGGAAGACCAGATCGTCGGCACCTACCGGCTGCTGCGCCAGGATGTCGCCCTTGCCAATGGCGGTTTTTACTCGGCTTCCGAATTCGAAATCGAGAGCCTGCTCGCCAAGCATCCGGACAAGCGCTTCATGGAACTCGGGCGGTCCTGCGTGCTGCCGGAATACCGCACCAAGCGCACCGTCGAGCTTCTGTGGCAGGGCAACTGGGCCTATGCGCTGAAGCATGGCATGAGCGCCATGTTCGGCTGCGCCTCCTTCCCCGGCGTCTATCTCGAAAGCCATGCGCTGGCGCTGTCCTTCCTCTACCATACTGTGCTGGCTAAGAACGAGTGGGCCGTCGGCGCCCTGCCGCATCTCGCCCGCAACATGGATCTGATGCCGGTCGAGGCCGTCAATCCCAAGCGGGCACTAATGGCGCTGCCGCCGCTCATCAAGGGTTATCTGCGCCTCGGCGCAATGGTCGGCTCCAGCGCGGTCATCGATCATGCCTTCAACACGACCGATGTGCTGATCGTGCTGCCGATCTCCAGCATTTCCGACCGCTACCTGAATTATTACGGCGCCGACGCCGGCCGCTTCGCAAGCTGATACATATTACCCCGGGAGGGGCCGTCCAGATCGCCTTCTCGTGTCCGACGGGTTCTCTCCATACGCCGCCCGATAGATTGCCGAAAAACGGCCAAAGTGAAAGAACCCCCACTTCAAGCAGATGTCCCGCAACGGCTGTCGGTTCGAAGGATCGCGCAGATCCTCTCGGGCGGCCTGCAAGCGGATCGTCCGCAGATAGGCTGCCGGTGTCGTTCCCTTGAAGTCGCGAAAACCGACTTCAAGAGCGCGGATGGAGACGTTTGCCGCCTCCGCGACACTCAGCATCGTGAACGGCTGGGCGATGTTCGCATGCATGAATTCAATGGCTCGACGGACATGCTGCGGCGCTATCAGATGGATTTTCTTGTCGAGCAGATGCGAGAGCTTATGAGGAACCAGGCGCACCACGAGATCGGCAAGCGCCTGGCTGAGATTCGCCATGGCGATGGGCGAGTGAGCGAGCGGCCCGTTGTTGCGCATGCCGATGACGATCGTCTGCACGAGATTGGCGACCAACTGTCCCGTTGCCGTGGAAAAATCGAGGATGGGCGCCAGCTCCATTGGCCCGATCGGGGGTCTCTCCAGTATGGCGGCAAAGGCCTGGGTTAGGATTGTCCAGTTCAGGCTGAGCGTGTCCGACCGGTGAGGCGCTGCCTGGATGGAAACCCATTCCGACTCGAGATTGTTCATCAACAGCAGCCGCCCGGGCGTCGCTTCGACCACCGTGCGACCAAACCCTACATTGAGGGCACCCATACGCGGAACGACGATTGCCAGAGTTTCCGGCGTTCCATGCCCCGTTCTTGCACCCCAGTCGCCGGAATCCTGGTTACTGACCAGCGACAACCGTTCATCGCCCCAAAACCCGACCTTCCAGTCGAGCGGTTTCTCCCGGCCAGTGCGCCATGCGTCGAGCGACCCAAACCCCTTGGTCAGGGCCTCGACCATATCGTCGAAAGTTGCCCCCTGAAATCGGGCGGTGAAATCGAGGGATGCGTCTTCTGTCATGGAAACCAACCCGCTGATGAAATATTAAACAATTGAGCAGCGAAACCGTCAATTGCCCATCGCTTTTCCAAAGTCCGGGCGGGCAATTCATGCCGCGCATAAAAGGCTACCGTATCAAAAGTATGACTTATGGATAGTGCCCTGAACTCCTGAGGCGGGCGAGCCGAGACCTGCGGAGTCATCCAGAAAAAACCTGTGCCCGGCCGATCCGCTGTCGGCCGGGCACAGAATGCCGCTCCTAGGAAAGGATAAGATTTACGAGCCGCCATAGGCGGCGATCGCCGCCATGTTGACGATATCGCTGTCCTTGGCGCCCATCGAGGTGATCTGCACCGGTTTGTCCAGACCGACGAGGATCGGGCCGATCACGGTGGAGCCGCCGAGTTCCTGCAGCATCTTGGTCGAGATCGAGGCCGAGTGGAAGGCCGGCATGACGAGCACGTTGGCCGGGCCGGAAAGACGGCAGAAGGGATATTGCTCCATCACCTTGCGGTTCAGCGCGACATCGGCCGCCATCTCGCCGTCATATTCGAAATCGACGCGGCGTCGATCGAGGATCTTCACCGCCTCGCGCACCCGCTCGGAACGTTCGCCCGAGGGATGGCCGAAGGTGGAATAGGCAAGCAGGGCGACACGCGGCGGATAACCCATGCGGCGCGCGAGGCCGGCGGCTTCCTCGGCGATATCGGCAAGCTCCTCGGCCGTCGGCATGTCGTGCACCGCCGTATCGGCAACGAAGACCGTGCGGCCGCGGCAAAGCGCCAGCGACACGCCGATGACGCGGTGGCCGGGCTTCTCGTCGATGCAGCGGCGCACGTCTTCGAGCGCCGTGGAATAGTTGCGGGTGATGCCCGTCACCATGCCGTCGGCATCGCCGAGCGCCACCATGGTGGCGGCGAAGTGGTTGCGGTCGTTGTGG
This sequence comes from Rhizobium sp. BR 249, assembly GCF_047445895.1. Lineage (NCBI taxonomy): Bacteria > Pseudomonadati > Pseudomonadota > Alphaproteobacteria > Hyphomicrobiales > Rhizobiaceae > Rhizobium > Rhizobium sp. BR 249. The sequence continues at coordinate 176,094 of NZ_JARWKX010000001.1, forward strand.
ATCAGGCGCTGGGCATCGCGATGGAGATAACCTTTGCGCTGCAGCCTGGCATAGAGATAGTCGATATAGGCCTCGACGCGGGTCGAGATGCGGGCATTGACGATTTCCAGGCCCGACCGGTTGAGATCGATGCCGGCGCGTTCGGCCGTCGCCCGGATCAGGTCCTCGCGACCGAGCAGGATGGCGGTGCCGAGCTGCTGGTTGGCGTAGGAGAGCGCCGCGCGCAGGACCTGTTCTTCTTCGGCTTCGGCAAAGACGATCCGCTTCGGGCGGCGGCGAACGCGCTCGTAGAGGCTGGCGAGCGTCGAGGCGATCGGATCGCGGCGCGCCGAAAGCTCGCGGGCGTAACCCGCCATGTCGGTGATGACCTTGCGGGCGACGCCGCTCTCGATCGCGGCTTCTGCGACCGCCACCGGGATCGCCGAGATCAGTCGCGGATCGAAAGGAACGGGAATGATGTATTGCGCGCCGAAACGCGGCCGGTTGCCCTGATAGGCGGCGACCACGTCATCCGGAACGTCCTCGCGGGCAAGGTTTGCCAGCGCCTTGACGGCGGCGATCTTCATCGCGTCGTTGATGGTGGAAGCGCGGACATCGAGAGCGCCGCGGAAAATATAGGGAAAGCCGAGGACGTTGTTGACCTGGTTCGGATAGTCCGAACGGCCGGTCGCCATGATGGCGTCATCGCGGATGCGGGCCACCTCTTCCGGCGTGATTTCGGGATCGGGATTGGCCATGGCGAAAATGATCGGCCGGTCCGCCATCGAGCGGATCATCTCGGCCGAGAAGGCACCCTTCTGCGACAGGCCGAAAATGACGTCGGCGCCCTTCATTGCTTCTGCCAGCGTGCGCGTATCGGTCTTGGCCGCATGCGCCGATTTCCACTGGTTCATGCCCTCGGTACGGCCCTGATAGATGACGCCCTTGGTGTCGCAGAGGATGACATTCTCAGGCGCAAAACCCATCGCCTTGATGAGCTCGACGCAGGCGATCGCCGCAGCGCCGGCCCCATTGCAGACGAGCTTCGTCGTCTTCAGGTCGCGGCCGGTCAGCTCCAGCGCGTTGATCAGGCCGGCAGCGGCGATGATCGCCGTTCCGTGCTGGTCGTCGTGGAAGACCGGGATGTCCATCAGCTCGCGCAGCCGGCTTTCGATGACGAAACAATCCGGCGCCTTGATATCCTCGAGATTGATGCCGCCGAAAGAAGGGCCGAGGAAGCGCACGCAGTTGATGAACTCGTCGACATTTTCCGTATCGATCTCGAGGTCGATGGAATCGACGTCGGCGAAGCGCTTGAACAGCACCGACTTGCCTTCCATGACCGGCTTGGAGGCGAGCGCGCCGAGATTGCCGAGGCCGAGAATGGCAGTGCCGTTCGATATGACGGCGACCATGTTGCCGCGCGCGGTATAATCATAGGCCGTCTGCGGATCGGCGGCGATCGCCTTGACCGGAACGGCGACACCCGGCGAGTAGGCGAGCGAGAGGTCCCGCTGAGTCGCCATCGGTTTGGTCGGGTTGATCTCCAGCTTGCCGGGGCGGCCCATGGCGTGAAATTCGAGCGCCTCCTGGTCGGTCACAGAGGTCACCGGCCGGTCTTTCTTATCGATATCGGGCATAAATCCTCCAACGTCCTGTGGGCGACGCTTCGCTCTTCCTCAAATGCAGTTGTCATCTATAGCGGCGCGCGGATAGGGTTGGCACCTGTTTTTTTGGGAAAAACTGCACCTCCGTGAACGCACGAATAGATACCGGGAATGAAGCCTTTTCGGCTGCCGAGCTCGCCACGGCGGAAAGCCGTGCCTCGGCGACGCCGATGATGGAGCAATATATCGAGATCAAGGCGAACAATCCGGATTCGCTTCTGTTCTATCGCATGGGCGATTTCTACGAGCTGTTCTTCGAGGATGCGCTCGAAGCCGCCCGCGCACTCGGCATCACGCTGACGAAACGCGGCCAGCACATGGGCCAGGATATCCCGATGTGCGGCGTTCCCGTGCATGCGGCCGACGACTATCTGCAGAAGCTGATTGCGCTCGGATTCCGTGTCGCCGTCTGCGAGCAGATCGAGGATCCGGCCGAAGCCAAGAAGCGCGGCGGCAAATCCGTCGTCAAGCGCGACGTCGTCCGCTTGGTCACACCCGGCACGATCACCGAAGAGAAGCTGCTTTCGCCCTCGGAATCCAACTATCTGATGGCGCTGACCCGCATTCGCGGTGCGGCCCAGCCCTTGCTGGCGCTCGCCTGGATCGATATTTCCACGGGCGTCTTCCGGCTGGCCGAGACCGAAGCCTCGCGCCTGCTTGCCGATATCCTGCGCATCGATCCGCGCGAACTCATTCTTCCCGATACGATCTTCCACGATCCCGAACTCAAGCCCGTCTTCGACGTGCTCGGCCGGACAGCCGTGCCGCAGCCGGCCGTGCTCTTCGACAGCGCCAGCGCCGAAGGCCGGATCGCGCGGTATTTCGGCGTCGCGACACTCGACGGCTTCGGCACCTTCTCGCGCGCCGAACTCGCAGCGGCGGCAGCAGCCGTCGCCTATGTCGAGAAGACGCAGATCGCCGAGCGGCCGCCGCTCGGAAAGCCGGAGCGGGAGAGTGCTGCCTCGACGCTCTTCATCGATCCCGCCACCCGCGCCAATCTGGAACTTGCCCGCACGCTGTCGGGCGATCGCAACGGTTCGCTGCTCAAAGCGATCGACCGCACCGTCACCGGCGGCGGGGCGCGTCTTCTTGCCGAGCGGCTGATGTCGCCGCTCACCGATCCCGCCCGCATCAATGCGCGGCTCGATTCGATCGGCTTCCTGATCGACGAACCTTCGCTCTGCGGCAATCTGCGCGACACCTTCAAACACGTGCCCGACATGCCCCGCGCACTCTCCCGCCTTGCGCTCGACCGCGGCGGACCGCGCGACCTCTCGGCAATCCGCCAGGGCCTGCAAGCCGCGAGAGGCCTTGCGGATTTGCTCGGAAACGCGATGCTGCCGGAAGAACTCGGCGAGGCGCTGTCCGGCCTGAAAGCCCTGCCCGCAAGCCTGGAAAACCTGCTGGCCGAGACGCTCGCCGAGGAATTGCCGCTGCTGAAACGCGACGGCAGCTTCCTGCGCGATGGCGCCAATGCCGAGCTCGACGAAGTCCGGGCGCTGCGCGACCAGTCCCGCCGCGTCATCGCAGGCCTGCAACTGCAATATGCCGAGGAAACCGGCATCCGGTCGCTGAAGATCAAGCACAACAATATTCTCGGCTATTTCATCGAAGTGACCGCCGGCAATGCCGGACCGATGACGGACACGACCGAAGCGAAGGCCCGTTTCATCCATCGCCAGACGATGGCGAGCGCCATGCGCTTCACCACGACCGAGCTTGCCGATCTCGAAAGCCGCATCGCCAACGCCGCCGACCGGGCGCTTGCGATCGAACTCGAAGCCTTCGACAGGATGACGGCGGCCGTCGTGGCTGAAGCCGAGGCGATCAAGGCAGGCGCGCGGGCGCTTGCCGTCATCGACGTCGCCGCGGGTCTGGCGCTGCTCGCGGAGGAACAGGCCTATTGCCGCCCACAGGTCGACGGCTCGAAGATGTTCGCGATCGAAGGCGGGCGCCACCCCGTCGTCGAGCAGGCGCTGCGGCGCCAGGCGGGCGGCCCCTTCGTTGCCAACAATTGCGATCTTTCGCCGAAAACGGGCGACAAGGACGGCGCGATCTGGCTGCTGACCGGCCCTAATATGGGCGGTAAGTCGACCTTCCTGCGCCAGAACGCGCTGATATCGATCATGGCGCAGATGGGCTCCTTCGTGCCGGCGACGTCAGCTCATATCGGCATCGTCGACCGGCTCTTCTCGCGCGTCGGCGCATCGGACGATCTGGCGCGGGGGCGCTCCACCTTCATGGTGGAGATGGTGGAAACGGCGGCGATCCTCAACCAGGCGAGCGATCGTTCGCTCGTCATCCTCGACGAAATCGGCCGCGGCACCGCGACCTTCGACGGCCTGTCGATCGCTTGGGCAGCCGTCGAGCATCTGCACGAGGCCAATCGCTGCCGCGGCCTCTTCGCCACGCATTTCCACGAACTGACCGTGCTTTCGGAAAAGCTTGGCCGGCTATCGAACGCCACGATGCGCGTCAAGGAATGGGACGGCGACGTCATCTTCCTGCACGAGGTCGGGCCGGGTGCGGCGGACCGCTCCTACGGCATCCAGGTCGCCCGCCTTGCTGGGCTTCCGGCCTCGGTCGTGGCGCGCGCGCGAGACGTGCTCACCCGCCTGGAAGATGCCGATCGCAAGAACCCGGCGAGCCAGCTGATCGACGACCTGCCGCTTTTCCAGGTGGCGGTGCGCCGCGAGGACACCGCCCGCGGCCCGTCCAAGGTCGAGGAGGCGTTGAGGGCCATGAGCCTCGACGACATGACGCCGCGCGAGGCGATGGACGCGCTTTACGACCTCAAGAAGAAGCTGAAATAGGAGCGCTGCCCATGTTCATGGAGAAGCTCGTTCGTGAAACTGAGCGCCTCTCGCTCATCTGCTCCATGCTCGACACGATGCGGCGCGCCGACGAGGACCGCAATGCGCGCGGCTGGACCTCGCCGATCGGATTGCTGAAAATCACACGCTCTTGCGCTATGATCTGCGAACTCGCGACCTCGATCGCCAAGGCGGGTTATCGCGAATGCGACAGGCAAACGCTGGAGGAGATCCTGGGCGAGACCCGGCAAGTGCTGTACTCGCTGCATGCGCAGACCGCCGCTTGAGGCTTTTCGGAAACGCCGGTGGGCTTTCCCAACCCAGCGTCTTGCGTCAAAGCGTCCCGCATTGCAGCATGGCAACACCATTTCGCCAAATTTAAAGGTTCTTGCAGTATCCAGGCCCGTGTCATCCACGGGCAAAGAGGCTATAGCGCATGCAGATGAAACAAGCGGAAAGCCCTGAACCGGCAGCCCGGCATGAACAGGAAACCGCCCCTGTGGCAGCGATGCGCGACCTCGATTTCTCCCAGATCCTCGACGCCGAACTGCTGCAGAAGCAGTGCCACGCCGTCGCCGAAGCCAATCGCAACCGGCCCGATGTCATGCGCGCCGATCTTCTCGCGGTGCTGAAGAAGGCGAGTGTGGAAGGCCGGCAGAAGGCGCGCGCGGCGCTGATGGCCGACGGCGGCGGGCTCAATTGCGCCTACCGGATTTCCTGGCTGCAGGATCAGATCATCACCGTCCTCTACGATTTCGCCACCACCCATATCTTTCCGCAGCAGAAGGACAAGTTCGCGGTCACCGCCGTCGGCGGCTACGGCCGGGACACGCTGGCGCCGGGCTCCGATATCGACCTGCTCTTCCTCTTTCTGCCGAGGCCGGCGGAAGAGACGCACAAGGCGGTCGAATTCATGCTCTACGTGCTCTGGGACATGGGCTTCAAGGTCGGCCATGCCACCCGCACGGTGGACGAATGCATCGCGCTTTCCAAGTCCGACATGACGATCCGCACCGCTATCCTGGAGATGCGCTACATCTGCGGCCTGCAACGGCTGGAGACCGAGCTCGAAGCGCGCTTCGACAAGGAAATCGTCACCGGCACCGGCCCGGAATTCATCGCCGCCAAACTTGCCGAGCGTGATGAACGCCACCGCAAGGCGGGCGACACGCGTTATCTCGTCGAACCGAACGTCAAGGAAGGCAAGGGCGGGCTTCGCGACCTGCACACGCTGTTCTGGATCTCGAAATATTATTATCACGTGCGCGACCAGGCGGAGCTGGTCAAGCTCGGGGTGCTGTCGAAGCACGAATACCGGCTGCTCGAGAAAGCCGACGATTTTCTCTGGGCCGTGCGCTGCCATATGCACTTCCTCACCGGCAAGGCCGAAGAGCGCCTGTCCTTCGATATCCAGCGCGAGATCGCCGAAGCCTTCGGCTATCATACCCGCCCCGGCCTTTCGGCCGTCGAGCGTTTCATGAAGCACTATTTCCTCGTCGCCAAGGATGTCGGTGATCTCACGCGCATCCTGTGCGCCGCGCTCGAAGACCAGCAGGCGAAGTCGATCCCCGGCCTCACCGGCGTCATCAGCCGCTTCACCCACCGCAATCGTAAGATCGCAGGCAGCGTCGAATTCGTCGAAGACCGCGGCCGTATTGCGCTCGCCGACGCCGACGTCTTCAAGCGCGATCCGGTCAGCATCCTCAGGCTCTTTCACGTTGCCGACATCAACGGGCTGGAATTCCATCCGGATGCGCTGAAGCGCGTCACCCGTTCGCTCGCGCTGATCGACAACAGCCTACGGGAAAACGACGAGGCGAACCGCCTCTTCATGTCGATCCTGACCTCGAAGCGCGATCCGGCGCTGATCCTGCGCCGTATGAACGAGGCCGGCGTGCTCGGCCGCTTCATCCCCGAATTCGGCAAGATCGTCGCGATGATGCAGTTCAACATGTATCACCACTATACGGTCGACGAACATCTGATCCGCACGGTCGACGTTCTCTCCGAGATCGACAAGTCGCGCTCGGAGGACCTGCATCCGCTCGCCAACAAGCTGATATCCAACATCGAGGACCGTGAGGCGCTTTACGTCGCCGTTCTCCTCCACGACATCGCCAAGGGCCGGCTGGAGGATCACTCGATCGCCGGCGCCCGCGTCGCCCGCAAACTCTGCGCCCGCTTCGGCCTGTCGCAGAAGCAGACCGAGATCGTCGTCTGGCTGATCGAGGAACATCTGACCATGTCGATGGTGGCGCAGACCCGCGACCTGACCGACCGCAAGACGATCACCGATTTCGCCGACCGCGTGCAGTCGCTCGACCGGCTGAAGATGCTCCTGATCCTGACGATCTGCGATATCCGCGCCGTCGGCCCCGGCGTGTGGAACGGCTGGAAGGGCCAGCTTCTGCGCACGCTCTATTACGAAACCGAGCTGCTGCTCGCCGGCGGCTTTTCGGAGGTTTCCCGCAAGGAGCGGGCCAATGCCGCCGCCGAGGCGCTGCATGCCGCCCTCGCCGACTGGAGCCAGAAGGACCGCAACACCTATACCAAGCTGCACTACCAGCCCTACCTGCTCTCCGTGCCGCTCGAAGACCAGGTCCGCCACGCCCATTTCATCCGCCAGGCCGACAAGGCGGGCCAGGCGCTTGCCACGACGGTGCGCACCGACAGTTTCCACGCGATTACCGAAATCACCGTGCTGTCGCCCGACCATCCCAGGCTGCTTGCGGTCATCGCCGGCGCTTGTGCGGCAGCCGGCGCCAACATCGTCGATGCGCAGATCTTCACGACATCGGACGGGCGAGCGCTCGACACGATCCATGTCAGCCGCGAATTTGCCGACGATGCCGATGAATTGCGCCGCGCCGCCACGATCGGACGGATGATCGAGGACGTGCTGTCCGGCCGCAAGCGCCTGCCCGAGGTGATCGCCACGCGCGCGCGCAATCGCAAGAAAAGCAAGGCCTTCGTCATTCCGCCGTCGGTCAACATCACCAACAGCCTGTCGAACAAGTTCACCGTCATCGAGGTGGAATGCCTCGACCGGCCGGGCCTCTTGTCGGAGATAACAGCCGTGCTCTCGGATCTGTCGCTCGACATCCAGTCGGCCCGCATCACCACCTTCGGCGAAAAGGTGATCGACACCTTCTACGTCACCGATCTTGTGGGACAGAAGATTTCAGGCGACAGCAAGCGCGCCAACATCACCGCCCGGATGAAGGCCGTCATGGCCGAGGAGGAGGACGAGCTGCGCGAGCGCATGCCCTCCGGCATCATCGCGCCCGCCGCCACCGCCCGGACATCGACCTCCACCGACAAGAAAGCCGGTTCTCCCGCATGAGCCTATACGCATGAGCCTCGTCAAGAAATTCGCGACCGTCGGCGGCGCAACCCTCGGCAGCCGCATCTTCGGCTTCGCCCGTGAAACGCTGATGGCGGCGGCGCTCGGCACCGGGCCGATGGCCGACGTGTTCTACGCCGCCTTCCGTTTTCCCAACCTCTTCCGCCGGCTGTTTGCCGAAGGCGCCTTCAACGCCGCCTTCGTGCCGCTCTTCGCCAAGGAGATAGAGGCGAACGGCACGGATGGGGCCAAGCGCTTTTCGGAAGAAGTCTTCGGCGTTTTGTTTTCGGTGCTGCTCCTCATCACCATCGTGATGGAGCTCTCCATGCCGCTCCTGGTGCGCTTCGTCATTGCGCCGGGTTTCGCCGACGATCCCGAGAAATTCTCGATCACGATCCGCATGGCGGCCGTGATGTTTCCCTATCTCATGTGCATGTCGCTGACGGCGATGATGAGCGGCATGCTGAATTCGCTGCATCATTTCTTCGCCGCCGCCATCGCCCCCGTCTTCCTCAACGTGGTGATGATCGGAGCGCTGTTTTATTCGCTCTATACCGGCGCCGATCCGCTGGCGACCGCCTGGTATCTCTCCTGGGGTGTTCTTGCCGCCGGTATCCTGCAGCTCGCCGTCGTCTATGTCGGCGTGCTGGCGGCCGGCATGAGCATCGGCTTCCGCTTCCCGAAGATGACTGCGAATGTCAAGCGGCTGCTGATCCTTGCGGTGCCGGCCGCCGTGACCGGCGGCATCACCCAGATCAACCAGCTGATCGGCCAGGCGATCGCCTCCTCCCGCGACGGCGCGATCGCAGCGCTGCAATATGCCGACCGCATCTACCAACTGCCGCTCGGCGTCGTCGGTGTGGCCGTCGGCGTGGTGCTTCTGCCGGAGCTTGCCCGGGCGCTGAAGGGCGGCAACCTGCGCGAAGCCGGAAACCTGCAGAACCGCTCGATCGAATTCGTGCTGTTTCTGACCATCCCGGCCGCCTTCGCGCTGTGGATTCTCTCCGACGAAATCATCCGCGTGCTCTATGAGCGCGGCGCCTTCCATCAGGAAAACACCCTCGTCGTCGGCTCGATCCTTGCCATTTACGGCATCGGCCTGCCTGCCTTCGTGCTCATCAAGGCATTGCAGCCCGGCTTCTATGCCCGCGAGGACACCAAGACGCCGATGCGCTTTTCGGCGATCGCGGTTGCCACCAACTGCGCCACCGCGCTGACCCTCTTCCCCTATATGGGCGCGCCCGGCATCGCCGTTGCCGAAGCCACCGCCGGCTGGATCAGCACCGTGCTGCTGTTCACCACGCTCCTGCGCCGCGGCCATCTGACATGGGAATGGGCGCTGGCAAAGCGCACCGCGCTGCTGGTCGTCGCCGCCGCGGTGATGGGTGCGGCCATCGTCTTCCTCAAGCAGTACTTTGCCCCCTGGCTTGCATCAGGCGCGCCGCTTCTGACCAAGATCGGCACCCTCGGGCTGCTGATTGCGATTTCCATGCTGGTCTATTTCGCCGTCGCCTTCCTGATCGGCGGAGCCGATCTCGGCATGATAAGGCGCAACCTGAACCGCAAGCCGGTTCCGGCAAAGGACGCGTAAACTCTAGCAATCAACCCATCGCCTCTGCGGCCCGACGTCGACATGGACGATGCCGTTGCAATAGCTGCCGATGCCGCCGATGCCGGGGGCGCTTTTCGCCGCGGCGATGATGGTGCGCTCCGAGAGGCCCGGTATCCTGATATCAGCCGCCAGGCATTTTCCATGCAGGGAGCCGTGACGGCGGGGACGCGGCCTGTGACCGGACGTTATCATCGGGCGGCGTCCTGTTTTCGCGGCGATATGCGACAGGACCGCTCTCAAGCGTTCGGGGAAACAACCGGCGCGGACGCTGACGGTCTGGACGGTATAGGCGAGGCGCGCCTCATGCTTTGCAAGATGAACGGCCGGCCGCTTGGTGTCTTGACCGGCCGCACCGGTTGCTGATTGTAAGGCGAAAAGGCCTGCCATGGCGAGCAAACTGGCGTTCCGCATGGTCCCTCCAATCGGTTGTCCCGTCAGCCCGTCGGGCCGGCAACGCGATCGAGGATTTTCAGTTCAATAAAAGCTTTTCTGTGAAATTTTATACTCAATTATAACTAAGCAACCTGATCAATTTGGCTTAAAATCTGGCACAGAGTTGTTCTGAAATGGAATAAACGTCCAAACAGGAGGTCAACATGGCAATTCAGTCTCTCTTCCTCATCACCCTTGTCGTCGACGATTACGAGCGCGCCAAGGCCTTCTATTGCGACGCCCTCGGCTTTAGTTGCCTGCAGGACGAGCGGCAGCCGGAGGGCAAGCGCTGGGTGGTCGTCAAGCCCAGAGGCGAGGATGGCGCCGCCTTTCTGCTGGCGCAGGCTGCAAACGATGCGCAGCGGGCGGCGATCGGCAATCAGACCGGCGGCCGTGTGGGCTTCTTCCTAAAGACCGACGATTTCGCGCGCGATCATGCCGCGATGCTTGCGGCCGGCGTACGCTTTCTGGAAGAGCCGCGACATGAGGTTTATGGCACGGTCGCGGTCTTTGCGGATCCCTATGGCAACACCTTCGATCTGATCCAGCATGCCGCAGCCTGAACCCCTTGCTTGCGACGGGTTGGCCGTGCATAAGCCGCGGCGTTAGCAACACAGGCGAAAAAAGCCCGCTGCATAATTGAAGTGTTACAGCGTCCTTTGCGCGTCTGAAAAGACGCGCGGCGCTGTAGGCCCTCCACCAGCCTATTGAGGACGACATGAGCGAATTCAAGAAACTCGTATTCTCCGGCGTGCAGCCGACCGGCAATCTGCATCTCGGCAACTATCTCGGCGCGATCCGCCGTTTCGTGGCGCTGCAGGAAGGCAATGACTGCATCTACTGCGTCGTCGACATGCATGCGCTCACCGCCCAGCTGGTGCACGAGGACATGCCGAGCCAGACGCGCTCGATCGCCGCCGCCTTCATCGCCGCCGGCATCGATCCGGAAAAACATATCGTCTTCAATCAGTCGGCCGTGCCGCAGCATGCGGAACTCGCCTGGATCTTCAACTGCGTCGCCCGCATCGGCTGGATGAACCGCATGACGCAGTTCAAGGACAAGGCCGGCAAGGACCGCGAGCAGGCCTCGCTCGGCCTCTACGCCTATCCGAGCCTGATGGCCGCCGACATTCTCGTCTATCGCGCCACCCACGTGCCTGTCGGCGAGGACCAGAAGCAGCACCTGGAGCTTGCCCGCGACATCGCGATGAAGTTCAACCTCGACTACGCCGAACATATCCGCAAGAGCGGCTACGGCGTCGACATCACCGTCGGCGACGAGCCGGTGCATGCCTATTTCCCGATGGTCGAACCGCTGATCGGCGGGCCGGCGCCGCGCGTCATGTCGCTGCGCGACGGCACCAAGAAAATGTCGAAATCGGACCCGTCCGACCTCTCGCGCATCAATCTGATGGATGACGAGGAGGCAATCTCGAAGAAGATCCGCAAGGCCAAGACCGATCCGGACGGTTTGCCGAGCGAAATCGACGGGCTGCAGGGCCGTCCCGAGGCCGACAATCTGGTGGCGATCTATGCCGCGCTCGCCGACAAGTCGAAGGCGGACGTGCTTGCCGAATTCGGCGGCCAGCAATTCTCCGTCTTCAAGCCGGCTCTGGTCGACCTGGCGATCCACGTGCTCGCGCCGATCACCGGCGAGATGCGCCGGCTGATGGACGATACCAGCCACATCGACGCCATCCTGCGCAAGGGCGGCGAGCGTGCGAGAGCACGCGCCGAGGTAACGATGAGCCAAGTGCGCGACGTCATCGGCTTCCTTTACTAGGCAGCCTTCCCTTCTCGTACTAGGCAGCCTGCTCTTCTCGCTCGGGGAGCTCTCCCTGAGCGGGGAGCAAAAACTGGGGCTTGCAAATTTTCCGCTTCGGGTGTCAGAGTCCGCGCCATGGTATCGAAGCGACTCTCACGGCTCGAAGGTCATCGCCGCAAATTCATGGCGGTCATCGACGGTACACCCGAATGCCAGCGCGCCGTTCATTATGCCGGCCGGCGCGCGAAGAATTCCAATGGCGGCCTCGTGCTGCTTTACGTGATCCCCGAGGGCGATTTCCAGCAATGGCTCGGCGTCGAGGAGATCATGCGGGCCGAAGCGCGCGAGGAAGCCGAGGCTGTTGTCGCCAAGATCGCCCAGATCGTGCGCGAAACGATCGGCATCGAGCCTGAGGTCGTCATTCGTGAAGGCAGTGCGGCCGAACAGATCAACACCGTGATCGAGGAAGACCGCGATGTGGCGATCCTGGTTCTCGCCGCCGGCTCGGCGAAGGAAGGTCCCGGCCCATTGGTTTCGTCGGTCGCCGGCCGTGCGGCCGCCTTCCCGATCCCGGTCACCGTGCTGCCGGATACGCTGACGAACGAGGAAATCGACGCTCTCTGCTGAGAGTATTTCTTGAGTACAAGTCTCTTGATTAGAGCCCCTATTGGGCTTATCTTCTTTTGAAGAATTCTAAAGACGGCCGAGGTCACGAGCCCGCCGCATGGAGAACCAGATGTTTATTCAGACCGAAGCGACGCCCAATCCCGCCACGCAGAAATTCCTGCCGGGCAAGGTTGTGATGGAAAACGGCACGGCCGAATTCCGCAGCGCCGAAGAGGCGGAGGCCTCGCCGCTTGCCGCGCGCCTGTTCGACATTCCCGGTGTGACCGGCGTCTATTTCGGCTACGACTTCATTTCCGTCTCCAAGGACAATGCCGAATGGCAGCATCTTAAGCCGGCTATCCTTGGCTCGATCATGGAGCATTTCATGTCCGGCAAGCCCGTGATGGGCGATGCTTCCATCCTCTCCGAAGATGCCGATGCGGGTGAGGAATTCTTCGACGAGGGCGATGAGTCGATCGTGCTGACCATCAAGGAGCTTCTGGAGACCCGCGTGCGCCCGGCCGTTGCCCAGGACGGCGGCGACATCACCTTCCGCGGCTTCAAGGACGGCAAGGTCTATCTGAACATGAAGGGTTCCTGCTCCGGCTGCCCGTCTTCGACGGCAACGCTGAAGCACGGCGTCCAGAACCTGCTGCGCCATTTCGTTCCGGAAGTGCAGGAAGTGATTGCCGCTTAAAAAGCCCGAATTTGCACCGGCCGTTCATCTAGAGTTCGGCCGGGCGGATTTATGAATAGGCGACAATAGTTTATTCGGAAATTGATGGCATGATCGTTCTGGCGCTCGACACGGCAGGTGTGGATTGCGCTGCCGCTGTCTATGACAGCGGCAGGAATACGATGCTGGGGGAGGCATCGGACATGATCGGCAAGGGGCATGCTGAACATCTGATTGGTATCGTCGACCGCGCGCTGGATCAGGCGGGATTGACGCTTTCGGACGTCGAGCGCCTTGCCGTCACCATCGGCCCCGGCTCCTTTACCGGTATCCGCGTCGGCGTTGCCGCAGCCCGCGGTTTTGCGCTCTCCCTCAATGTGCCTGCCGTCGGCATCACCACGCTCGAAGTCATGGCATCCGCCCAGCGTGAGAAGACGCCTCACCGCGCCGTGCTTGCGGCAATGGACGCCAAGCGGGACGAAATCTACCTTCAGCCCTTTGCAGCCGACGGCTCTCCGCTCGACGAACCCCGGGCGTTGAGTGTGGAGCAAGCACAGGCTTTCGCCGCCGGCTTCGACGGTGAGATCACCGGTTCGGCGACGCCGCTTCTCCGGCCCGATGCCGACGGCGACCACGCCAACAAATTCCCGATCTCCCTTGTGGCGCGCCTCGGCGCTGCCGCCTCCCCCGATGCCGGAAAGCCGAAGCCCCTTTATCTGCGCGGACCCGATGCCAAACCGCAGGCCGGGTATGCGATTGCGCGACGAGTATGACGATGCTGGAAGCCTATCTGACGCTGAAGCCCGAATTCGAAATCATCGCCATGGAGCGCGAGGATTGCCGCGACGTCGCCGCCTTGCACGGCGAACGCTTCGCCCGTCCCTGGGGCGACGGCGAATTCCACAGCCTGCTTTCGCAGGAGACCGTGTTCGGCTTCGTCGCGCGCCAGACCAATGCCATCCTGCGGAAGCCGCTCCCGGGCTTCATCCTCGCGCGTGAGGTCGCCGGCGAGGCGGAGATCCTGACGATCGCCGTGCAGGCGAAGGCCGCCCGCTCCGGCCTCGGCTGGCGGCTGATGCAGGCGGCCATGCGGGAAGCGCGGGCGCGCGGCGGCGAGAGCATGTTTCTCGAAGTCGACAACGGCAATACGGCAGCGCTCGGCCTCTATCGCAAGCTCGGTTTCGAAAAGGTCGGCGAGCGCCAGGGTTACTACAAGCAGGAGAACGGCGCCCTTTCCACGGCGCTTGTCATGAAGCGCGTTCTTCGGTAGTTCCCTTGCAGCGAGACAATATGCAGGCCGGCGCAAACGCCGTGCGGCATTGTCGAAAGACGAATATCTCTAAAGGCGGGCCATGACCGATGTAGCCAAGACCCTTGAGGAGCTTTGCACCGAACGCGGCATGCGCATGACCGAGCAGCGCCGCGTGATCGCGCGCATCCTCGAAGACTCGCAGGACCACCCCGACGTCGAAGAACTTTACCGCCGCTCGGTGAAGGTCGATGCGAAGATTTCGATTTCGACCGTCTACCGCACCGTCAAGCTGTTCGAAGATGCCGGCATCATCGCCCGCCACGACTTCCGCGACGGACGCTCGCGCTATGAAACGGTGCCGGAAGAGCATCACGACCACCTCATCGACCTGAAGAACGGCACCGTCATCGAATTCCGTTCGCCGGAGATCGAGGCGCTGCAGGAGCGGATTGCCCGCGAGCACGGCTTCCGGCTGGTCGACCACCGCCTGGAGCTCTACGGCATTCCGCTGAAGAACGAAGATCACTGAAGCCATGGCAGCCCCGGAGAATCGCATTTGATCGCCTGGCTGCGCATCGCCCTCGCCGCGGTCGTCATTCTCTTCGTCAGCATCGTGCTCATGCCGCTGCAGGTACTTGCCCTGCGTTTCGACTGGCGTCTGCGCCGCTGGCTTCCGCGCGTCTGGCATCGCATCATCTGCTCTTGTCTCGGCATCCGCATCCGCGTGACCGGCGGACTGGAAAACCGCCGGCCGCTGATGCTCTGCTCCAATCATTCCTCCTGGATGGATATCATGGTGATGTCGGCCGTCGCCGACGTCGCCTTCATCGCCAAGATAGAGGTGCGTGACTGGCCGATCTTCGGCACGCTCGCCAAGCTGCAAAAGAGCGTCTTCGTGGTGCGCGAGGAAAAGCGCCGCACCGGCGACCAGGCAAGCGAGATCGCCGGCCGCATGGCCGACGGCGAAATCGTGGTGCTGTTTCCCGAGGGCACGACCTCTGACGGCAATCGCCTGCTGGAGGTCAAGTCATCCCTCTTCGGCGCGGCGGCGATGGCCGTGCCCTATTCGCCGACCGGCATGGTCATGGTCCAGCCGGTTTCGATCGCCTATACCAGGGTTCATGGTATCGCCATGGGCCGCTATCACCGTCCGCTCGCCGCCTGGCCCGGCGATATCGAGCTTCTGCCGCATCTCATCGATATCGTGAAATGCGGCGCGATCGATGCCGAAGTCTCCTTCGGAGAGGCGATCGAATACAGCGACAAGACCAACCGCAAGGACGTCAGCGCGACGATCGCCGCCCGTATCCGCAGCCTTCTCAACACCAGCCTGCGCGGCCGCGATGTGGGCTGAGACGAGAGTCCCTTTTCTCAAGCGGCAAAAACCACTAAATAGCGCGCCATGACACAGGACAGCGCTACTCTTCAGGCCCCGGAGATTTCTCTCCGCGATGGCAGCAACAGCCGCAAGGTCTTCATCAAGACCTATGGCTGCCAGATGAACGTCTACGATTCCACGCGCATGAGCGATGCGCTCGCCCGTGACGGTTACGAGCCGACGGAAGATATGGAAGAGGCGGACCTCGTTCTCCTCAACACCTGCCATATAAGGGAAAAGGCGGCCGAGAAGGTCTATTCGGCGCTGGGGCGGCTGCGCGAGATGAAAAAGAAGCGGGCGGCGGACGGCCGGGAGATGATGATCGGCGTTGCCGGCTGCGTCGCCCAGGCCGAAGGCGAGGAGATTTTGCGCCGCGCGCCGGCCGTCGACGTCGTCATCGGCCCGCAGACCTATCACCGCCTGCCGGAGGCATTGCGCCAGGCCAAAGAGGGCCGCCGCGTCGTCGATACCGAATATGCGATCGAGGACAAGTTCGAGCATCTGCCGATCGCCGAGAGCCGCAAGATCCGCGCCCGCGGCGTCACCGCCTTCCTGACGGTGCAGGAGGGCTGCGACAAGTTCTGCACCTTCTGCGTCGTGCCCTATACGCGCGGCTCGGAAGTGTCGCGTCCGGTCTCCCAGATCGTCGAGGAGGCCGAAAAGCTCGTCGAAGGCGGCGTGCGCGAAATCACCCTGCTCGGGCAGAACGTCAATGCCTGGCACGGCGCAGGCCCCCGCGGCGAGGCATGGAGCCTCGGCGACCTGCTCTACCGCCTTGCCGAGATCCCTGGGCTTGCGCGGCTGCGCTATACCACGAGCCATCCGCGCGACATGGACGACCGGCTGATCGAGGCCCATCGCGACCTCCGGGCGCTGATGCCCTACCTGCACCTGCCGGTGCAATCGGGTTCGGACCGCATCCTGAAAGCCATGAATCGGCGCCATACGGCCGCCGAATATCTCAGCCTAATCGAGCGCATCCGCACGGTGCGGCCCGACATCGCGCTGTCAGGCGATTTCATTACCGGCTTTCCGGGGGAGACAGACGCGGATTTTGAGGATACACTCAGGCTTGTGGAGGAGGTGCGCTATGCGCAGGCCTTCTCGTTCAAATACTCGACTCGGCCGGGCACACCCGGCGCGGAACTGAAGGACCAGGTGCCGGAAGAAACCAAGGCAGAACGGCTGGAACGCCTGCAAGCGCTTCTCCTGAAGCAGCAGCAGGAATTTGCCGAATCCTGCATCGGCAAGGAGATCGATCTGCTGCTCGAAAAGCCCGGCCGCATGCCCGGCCAGCTGATCGGACGTTCTCCCTGGCTTCAATCAGTGAATGTTGATGCAAAAGCATCGCAAATCGGTGACATTATCAAAGTGCGAATCACCGGAACCGGAACCAACAGCCTGTTTGCCGAACGCGCAGAGGCTGCGGTCTAACCCAAGGAGCCCGACCGCTTGAACGGACAAGAATTGGTTTCTTCTTCACCGCGCCACCCCCGCACGCCGAGCGATACCAATCACTTCGTCCTGACGTTCGAGAACAACCGGTTCGCCAGCGAGCTCTTCGGTCAATTCGACCAGAACCTCAAGCTGCTCGAGGAACGGCTCAATATCGATGCGCGGGCGCGCGGCAATTCCGTCGTCATATCGGGCGATGTCGTGACCACCAACCAGGCGCGGCGCACGCTCGACTATCTCTATGAAAAGCTCCAGAAAGGCGGCAGCGTGGAACGATCCGACGTTGAGGGCGCAATTCGCATGGCGGTCGCCGCCGACGATCAGCTCAGCCTTCCCACGATGGAGCGCAAGGCCAAGCTGACCATGGCGCAGATTTCTACGCGCAAGAAAACCATCATCGCCCGCACGCCGACGCAGGACGCCTATATGCGGGCGCTGGAGCGTGCCGAGCTGGTCTTCGGCGTCGGCCCGGCCGGCACCGGCAAGACCTATCTCGCGGTTGCGCATGCCGCCCAGCTCCTGGAGCGCGGCGCGGTCGAAAAGATCATCCTGTCGCGTCCAGCCGTCGAAGCCGGCGAGCGTCTCGGCTTCCTGCCCGGCGATATGAAGGAAAAGGTCGATCCCTATCTGCGCCCGCTCTATGATGCGCTCTACGACATGATCCCCGCCGACAAGGTCGACCGGGCGATCACCGCCGGCGTCATCGAAATCGCGCCGCTCGCCTTCATGCGCGGCCGCACGCTCGCCAATGCCGCGATCATCCTCGACGAAGCGCAGAACACGACGTCGATGCAGATGAAGATGTTCCTGACCCGCCTCGGCGAAAATGCGCGCATGATCGTCACCGGCGACCCGAGCCAGATCGACCTGCCGCGCGGCGTCAAGTCCGGCCTCGTCGAGGCCCTGCAGCTTCTGAACGGCGTCGAGGGCATCTCGATCGTGCGCTTCAAGGACACCGACGTCGTGCGCCATCCGCTGGTCGGGCGCATCGTCAGGGCTTATGATTCCACCTATGCCGTCGAAACCGAAGAAGCCAGCCGGCAGGACTGATGCCCGAACTCGACATCCAGATCAACATCGAGGATATCGGCTGGCCCACCGAGGAGGCGCTGCTGTCCTTTTGCCAGCGCGTGCTCGGCGCCGCCGCGGTCTATCTCAGCGACAGCGAGAAGCAGCCCTTTCCGACGATGCCGCCCGAGGTTTCGCTGGTCTTTACCGACGACGCCTCGATCCAGGACATCAATGCCGAATGGCGCGGCAAGGACAAGGCGACCAACGTGCTCTCCTTTCCGGCCTTTCCCGTCAAGCCCGGCAAGATGCCCGGTCCGATGCTCGGCGACATCATCATTGCCAGGGAAACGGTGGAGCGGGAAGCGAAGGAGCTCGAAAAGAGTTTCGACGACCATCTGACGCATCTTCTCGTCCATGGTTTCTTGCATCTGCTCGGCTACGATCATATGAATAGTGACGAAGCCGAAATTATGGAGGGGCTGGAGACTCGCATTTTGGCGCAGCTCGGCCTATCTGATCCCTACGAGGGTCAAGACCTTAAAATGGAACCATGAGCGACTTTACGACGAAGCCGGCGGCAGACGCCAAGGACTCCGAGCCATCCTCTTCTTCGGACGAGGCAGGCAGTAGTAGTCGGCCATCCGGCCGATCCCAATCCTTCTGGTCGCGCGCCGCGCGCATTCTCCGCCCCCAGCAGGGCTCGCGGCTGCGCGAGGATCTCGCCGACGCGCTGATGACCGATGCGGCTGATGACGACGCCTTTTCGCCCGACGAGCGGGCGATGCTGCACAACATCCTGCGTTTTCGCGAGGTACGCGTCGCCGACGTGATGGTGCCGCGCGCCGACATCGAGGCGGTGGACCAGAACATCACCATCGGCGAACTGATGATCCTCTTCGAGGAATCCGGCCGCTCGCGCATGCCCGTCTATGCCGATACGCTCGACGATCCGCGCGGCATGGTGCATATCCGCGACCTGCTCTCCTATGTCGCCAAGCAGGCGCGCAACAAGCGCCGCGGACCGGCCAAATCTGCCGCCGCGCCGGCCATCGAGGTCGCGCCGGAGAACATCCAGAAGCCGACGCGTTCGGCCAAGCCGAATTTCGATCTCGCCCGCGTCGATCTGCAGAAGACGCTGGCCGAGGCCGGCATCATCCGCAAGATCCTGTTCGTGCCGCCGTCGATGCTGGCGTCCGACCTGCTTCGCCGCATGCAGGTGAACCGCACACAGATGGCGCTCGTCATCGACGAATATGGCGGCACCGACGGGCTCGCCTCGCATGAGGACATCGTCGAAATGGTGGTCGGCGACATCGACGACGAACATGACGACGAAGAGGTGATGTTCAAGCGCGTCGCCGAAGACGTCTTCGTCGCCGACGCCCGCGTCGAACTGGAAGAGATCGCCGAAGCGATCGGGCCGGATTTCGACATCAGCGAGCAGGTCGACGAAGTCGATACGCTGGGCGGCCTGATCTTCTCCGCCCTCGGCCGCATCCCGGTGCGCGGCGAAGTCGTCCAGGCGCTTCCGAATTTCGAATTCCACATTCTCGATGCCGATCCGCGCCGCATCAAACGGCTGCGCATCACCCGCAAGCGCCACGCCATCCGCCGCCGCGCCAAGGCCGACGGCGATATCGCTCCCGGCTCGGAGGCCGGCGACGACCGCCCGGCCGAATCGACCGCCAACTAAAGCGCATCGCATCGAATTCGCTTCATGCGATGCGCCTTAGCCTCTTATTTTTGTGCATGTCGTCATCCCGGAACCGATGCACGTTTCCGGGTGACATGCATTCACACGACAAAGAGCCGCTTTTTTGAAAGACTGCGAACGGGTTGATTCGCAGCTTGATGGGAGTGCGCATGGAGCGGCTTGCGGACAGGGTTATCCTCGTCTGGGGGTTCAAACGGTCATTGCTGGCCGTTGCCGCCGGGGCCTTCGCCGTGCTGGCGCTGCCGCCCTTCGGCTTTTTCGCGGCGATGTTCGTTTCCTTCACGCTGCTCGTCTGGCTGATCGACGGGGCGGCGGCTACGCCTGAAAGCGGCCTGATCGGCAGGCTGTGGCCGGCCTTCACCGTCGGCTGGCTGTTCGGCTTCGGCTATTTCGTCGCCGGCC
This sequence comes from Rhizobium sp. BR 249, assembly GCF_047445895.1. NCBI lineage: Bacteria > Pseudomonadati > Pseudomonadota > Alphaproteobacteria > Hyphomicrobiales > Rhizobiaceae > Rhizobium > Rhizobium sp. BR 249. The sequence goes on from NZ_JARWKX010000001.1 coordinate 196,199, forward strand.
TCTGGTGGCTCGGCCATGCGCTACTGGTCGATGAGGAAGGATTCGCCTGGGCGCTGCCCCTCGCCACCCTCGGGCTGCCGGCCTGTCTGGCGATCTTCTATGGGCTGGCGACCGCGTTTGCCCGCATCTTCTGGTCGGACGGCCTGGGGCGGATCGCCGCACTTGCGGCGGCCTTCGGCTTCGTCGAATGGCTTCGCAGCACTGTTCTCACCGGCTTTCCCTGGAATGCCATCGGCTACGGCATGATGCCCGTTCCGCTGATGATGCAGTCGGCGCATGTGGTCGGCGCGATGGGGGTAACGGCGCTTGCCGTCTTCGTCTTTTCAGCGCCTGCCCTCATCGGCACGCGGCAGGGCGCGAAGGCCGGACTCGCACTTGGCGTCCTGCTGTTTGCCAGCCATCTCGGTTACGGCGCCTATGCTCTCTATCTGGCGCCGCGGCCGGAAGCCCTGCCGGAGGACAAGCGGCCGGTGGTGCGGCTGGTGCAGCCGGCCATCGACCAAGCCGCGAAGATGGACAATGACGCCGATCGCAATGCGATTTTCGAAACGCATCTGAAGCTTTCGGCCGAAGCGCCCAGGAATGGCGGGCGCAAGCCTGATATCATCGTCTGGCCGGAAACCTCCATCCCCTTCATCCTGACCGACAACCAGGATGCGCTGACGCGTATTGCCGACACGCTCGACGACAACCAGATCCTGATCGCCGGCGCGGTGCGCGCCGAGGAGATGGGGCCGGGCACGCCGGTGCGCTACTATAATTCCATCTACGTGATCGACGGGCGCGGCCAGATCATCGCCGCCTCCGACAAGGTGCATCTGGTGCCCTTCGGCGAATATCTGCCTTTCGAGGACCTGCTCACCGAATTCGGCATCCAGAACGTCGTCGAAATACCCGGAGGATTTTCGGCTGCCGCCACCCGGCATCTGCTGGCGCTGCCCGGCGGCCTCAATCTCTACCCGCTGATCTGCTACGAGATCATTTTCCCTGGCGAGATGACCGGCGACATAAAAGACGCCAACGCACTGCTCAATATCACCAACGATGCCTGGTTCGGTATCACGCCCGGCCCCTATCAGCATTTCCAGCAGGCCCGCGTTCGGGCAATCGAGACCGGCCTGCCGCTGATTCGCGATGCCAATAACGGCATTTCAGCGCTGGTGAACGCCCATGGGGAAATTATCGCGGGCCTGGATCTTGGTGAGACAGGCTTTATTGATGCAACTGTTGATGGGCTCGGTAATGGGTTCGGGACAACATTCCCCCGTCAAACATACTTCTGGTTGACTGAGGCCCTGTTGATTTTGATTGCGCTAATTTCACGCGCAGGTTTTATTTCGGGGTTGAATTGACCAAAAACCCCTAAAATTGCATAGTGGTGTCAATCGGCGTTCTTAACGTATGTTAATCGGTGGGTTCCCGCCGCTTACAACGTGGCGTTTTGGGATGGATCAGGGGCATGCCGGTTAGAAACAGGTTGAAATTCGTAGCTAGGGCACGACCATGATTGAGAACAAGAAGAAGCCGAATCCGATCGACATCCATGTCGGCAGCCGTATTCGCCTTCGCCGCACGATGCTGGGCATGAGCCAGGAAAAGCTTGGCGAGAGTCTGGGCATCACCTTCCAGCAGATTCAGAAATACGAAAAAGGCACGAACCGCGTCGGCGCCAGCCGCCTGCAGAACATTTCGAGCATCCTGAACGTTCCGGTGTCCTTCTTCTTCGAAGATGCCCCGGGTGAACATTCCGGCAGCATCAGCGGCATGGCCGAAGCCTCCAGCTCGAATTACGTCGTCGATTTCCTCTCCTCCTCGGAGGGCCTGCAGCTCAACCGCGCCTTCGTCAAGATTTCCGATCCGAAGGTTCGCCGCAAGGTCGTGGAGCTGGTAAAGGCGCTGGCCGCCGAAGCCGACTCCGACTGAGCCATCGCTATTCACGAATTCGGAAAGGCGGTCGAAAGGCCGCCTTTTTTGCTGTTTTGGGGCAAAATTTGTCACTTTGCCGCAGATATAAAGATATATTTATGTCCTTCTGCGCTTGTCATCAGCGCCTGAACTGAGTACCTACTAGCTAGCTTTTGTTCTTTGAGGGGAATCCCGGAATGCGCGCGAATTATCTCTTTACCAGCGAATCTGTTGCCGAAGGTCATCCGGACAAGGTGTGTGACCGCATCTCCGACGAGATCGTCGATCTGGTCTACCGCGAAGCGGCCAAGACCGGCGTCAATCCCTGGGGTGTGCGCATTGCCTGCGAAACGCTGGCAACGACCAACCGCGTCGTCATCGCCGGCGAAGTCCGCCTGCCGCCGAGCCTGATGAAGAAGGACAAGGACGGCAAGGACGTCATCAATCCGTCGAAGTTCAAGGCTGCCGCCCGCCGCGCCATCAAGGATATCGGCTACGAGCAGGACGGCTTCCACTGGAAGAAGGCCAAGATCGACGTGCTGCTTCATTCGCAGTCTGCCGACATCGCGCAGGGCGTCGACAGCGCCGCCGACCAGCAGGGTGACGAAGGCGCCGGCGACCAGGGCATCATGTTCGGTTACGCCTGCAAGGAAACGCCGGACCTGATGCCGGCTCCGATCTATTATTCCCACAAGATCCTGCAGCTGCTCGCAGCCGCCCGCAAGAAGGGCGACGGCGAAGTCGCCAAGCTCGGCCCCGACGCCAAGAGCCAGGTGACCGTGCGTTACGTCGACGGCAAGCCGTCGGAAGCGACATCGATCGTGCTCTCGACCCAGCATCTCGACGACAGCTGGGATTCCAAGAAGGTCCGCGCGGTCGTCGAGCCCTATATCCGCGAAGCGCTCGGCGAACTGAAGATCGCTGAAGACTGCAAGTGGTACATCAACCCGACCGGCAAGTTCGTCATCGGCGGACCGGACGGCGACGCAGGCCTCACCGGCCGCAAGATCATCGTCGACACCTACGGCGGTGCGGCTCCGCATGGCGGCGGTGCATTCTCCGGCAAGGACACGACCAAGGTCGACCGTTCGGCCGCCTATGCCGCCCGCTACCTCGCCAAGAACGTCGTCGCCGCCGGCCTCGCCGACCGCTGCACGATCCAGCTCTCCTACGCGATCGGCGTCGCTCAGCCGCTGTCGATCTATGTCGACCTGCACGGCACCGGCAAGGGCGTTTCGGAAGACCAGATCGAAGCCGCGATCCGTGAGAACATGGACCTGTCGCCGTCGGGCATCCGCCGTCACCTCGACCTCAACAAGCCGATCTATGCCAAGACCTCGGCCTACGGCCATTTCGGCCGCAAGGCCGGCCGCGACGGCTCGTTCTCCTGGGAGCGCACGGACCTCGTGAAGGCACTCAAGGAAGCCGTCAAGACCAAGGCTGCTGCATGACGGATATGGAACGCCGGGGCCGGGCGACCGAAGCCTTTTTCGGTCGCCGCAAGGGAAAGGCCCTGCGTGAACAGCAGGCCGAAACTCTCAACAGCCTGCTGCCGGCATTCCTCGTCGATCTCTCGGCGGCTCCCTGCGAGCCGCTGACATCTCTTTTTCCGATTCCGGTCGAAACCTTGCGGCTGGAAATCGGTTTCGGCGGCGGCGAACACCTGATCCACCGCGCGCTCGAGAGACCTTCGACCGGCTTCATCGGCGTCGAACCCTTCGTCAATTCCATGCAGAAACTGCTGTCGCGTGTCGGCGAGACGGGCGCGCGCAACATCCGCGTCTATAATGACGACGCAACGCAACTGCTCGACTGGCTGCCGGACGCCTCTCTCGACCAGATCGATCTGCTCTATCCCGATCCCTGGCCGAAGCGGAAGCACTGGAAGCGGCGCTTCGTCTCGAAAACCAATCTCGACCGCTTTCATCGCGTGCTGAAGCCCGGCGGCCTTTTCTGCTTCGCCTCCGACATCGACACCTATGTGAACTGGACACTCATCAAATGCCGCGGCCATGGCGGCTTCGACTGGCTGGCCGAAAATGCGGCTGACTGGCTGACGCCCTACGAGGGCTGGCCGAGCACGCGATACGAGGCGAAGGCGCGGCGCGAGGGCCGGTCTTCGGCCTATCTGACGTTCAGGAAGATCTGAGCCTCGGGGCAAGCTGTCAGACACCGCTGCGACTGAAGCGAGATTGTTTTAACCTCGTTGCAGCGGCTCCCATTCCGCTTTTGCCGGTCGCTGTTGCGAATTGAGCATGGAGGATTTTGACCCGCCCAGACCTTGAGTATCGGCCATTTTGGCGAGCTCCAGATCCTCCGGAAAGTCGTATATCTCGGCGAGCCGCCGATCCAGCAGAGCCATCTCCATTTCAAGAGCAGGTCGCCGGAACTCGGGCAATACCTGCAGCCCGTATTCCAGCACGGCTCGGAGGCGGCGGGCGATTTGAAAATTTTCAGTGCCGTAAAGCCTGATTTCACTGAAGGTCAATTTGACGAAATCGTCCCAGTTCGGCGTTCTGCAAATGACCCGCAATTCTCCGGACGGGTTGAAGATCGCCTCTCCACGCAGGCTGCGCTTCCCGACAAAACACAACAAACGTTGTAGTTGGTCAATCGCAAGCACCGCAGTCGTCGGATCGTTTATCGCCTTGGAAAGCGCCTTGATCGCGATATCCACAATGATCCTGAAGGCGAAGGTCGCGTCTTGTTCGAGGGTGCGTTCAGGCCCGAAAGCGATCATCTTTTTCAGGATGTCTTCTTCCGGCAGCAGAGTGCCATACAACCGAAAAAGCGGCTCGCCGGGAGCGACAAAATCACCGATCCGCGGAACCAGTTCGACGACGGACTGTGTTTTCTCGGCCTGCATCAGCAGGGCGTTTTTATTGACAGCCACGATGATGGCAGGTCGTCCCTTGTAGACGATGACTTTGTCCGGCTCGTTGCCCGGTCGAAGGTTGGAGGGGGCGGCATCGGTTTCGTCTGTCGCCATTGCGGGGTAGACGTCCTCGATGACGGCGCGACCTTCCTCGCTGACACGCGAGATGATGCTCACAGGCCGTAGCAATCGGGCGGCATAGTCGATCAGATAGAGGAAAGCGGCGATGGACAGAAAACCCAGGAGACCCGCGATCCCGACGACGGCATGGTGAACATCGGTTTCGAGCCTTGCCAAAGCGCCCGTCGCAAACAACAGGGTGAATATGAAAAGCCCTACCGTGAAACGGATGGCGTTATCGCGCAGCAACGTCGTCGCGATGATACGAGGCGTCAGCTGGCCGCCTGCGATCTGGATTGCGACCAGCAGAGAGCCGAAGGTAAAGACGACGAATGTCAGCGTCATGGTAATGATCGTCTCGAGCAGCCTTTGGGAACCGGCCGCGCCCCACGGCCACGGCTCGATCCAGATCAGCCACCGTTCAAATAAATAGACGACGCGAATTGCCAAGATGTAGAGGAGCAAGGCTATGAACGGCACGAGCCACAGCGACGACTTGACGTAGCTCTTCAGACTGTAGAGCCGATTCCACCCCATTTCGGTTCCCTCGATATACGATCGGCGCACTCGAGTCTTCGGGAAGATGCCGCGCCGTCTCGCACTCGGCTACAAGGGCGACGCGGCTGAATCTCGGTAAGCGTGAACGGCAGAATCCCAAATCCTGAATACCGGCCGCTCTCGCGCCGAGCCCAAAGGACTATTGTTCAGTATTTGAGGTCGCGCGCGGTCTGGCGACCGCTTTGCTTGGTTTGGCGCTTGTCCTGCCGGCATGAGGCATTGCTCTTTTCGTTGGCGGCGCGACAAGCCTGTTTTGTACTGCGTGCGCCCTGCCGCGTGTCTTGTTTGACGTCACGCCCGGCGCGCCGTTGTTGTGCCTGTTCTGTGCTCCACGATAAATCCGGCAGAGTTGCGAGAAACATCGTAGCCAGCAGAGCGGTAAACAGAGGTTTCAATCTGACCATTGCCTGACTCCTCTGAACATCCTCCGAGTCCCTTCTCGGAAGGTTCCTGATTCAGGTGGGACGCAAGCAAGACAGGATCATACGCGCGAGCATCGCTGCGGTGCGGACACCCGTTAAAGATCTCGTTTCAGCAATTTGCCCCTCCCTGCATCCCGATCGACACCGATCAGGACCGAAGGAGTATGCATCAAACAGGGAGGGAACGGGCGTATATTACTGTATAACACACCACCCGCAGCAAGCCCGGCGGCGGAGCCGAATGCAGGGACGCGCACCGAAACAACGGTGGAACGCGACAGACCCTATTTGACGGTCAGTGCAGGCTGACCGTCTTGAGTTCATCCTCGGCAGCCTTGAAGAAGGTGCTGGAGCGGTTGTCCGTCAAGAGGATCGGCGTGCCGTCGGCGCCGAAAAGTGCCCAGAGATCGACGTTCGGATCGATATCCGGCGCCTCGGGGAAGCACTTGGCGACCTCTTCGGTGCGCATTTTTCTGATATAGGCGACCTCGCCGTTGCCGATATGGGCAAGCTCGGACTTGGTCAGACGAGACGTGGCTTCTTTCATCAACATTCCTGTTCCTCCGGGAGAAGGGACCAACGGTTCGATAAACCGTTGTGCTACTGTGAGACCGAAATGTTAATTTTCTTGACCATGCGGGCGGGTTCCGGACGAATTAGATCGACGGAGAGCAGACCGTTCTTCAGGCCGGCGCCGAGCACCTGCATACCGTCGGCAAGAACGAAGGTCCGCTGAAACTGGCGGGAGGCAATGCCGCGATAGAGATAGTCGCGCTCGCCCTGCTCCGCCTGGCGGCCGCGGATGACAAGCTGGTTTTCCTCCGTGGAAACGTCGAGCTCCTCCTCGCTGAAGCCTGCCACGGCGAGCGTGATGCGCAGGCGCTCCGGCGCGCCGCTATCGGCGGCGATGCGTTCGATATTATAGGGCGGGTATCCGTCGCTCGCCTTGGAAATGCGCTCCAGCGTCTTTTCCATGGCATCGAAGCCCAGAAGCAGCGGGCTGGCGAAAGGGGTAATACGGCTCATCTCTTTTCAAGTCCTTGACGCAAGCGACCATCCCGGACCTCATAGGCAGCATCCGGATGGTGCTAATATGGGGACAGGACCCCGGCGCTGCAAGGCGCAGGCGACCCGTCGGCGTCGCCTCCTCGATTTTAAGCTGGGCCGGCAGCCTTCTCCTTGCTTGACAAAGCGACGGCTGCCTCGCATCAAAACATGCCGGAACAAGATGTGCCGATCTGTGACGGGAAATGAAGAAATTGGTGCATGCAGAGACGCGCACCCACGAGGATGGAACGAGCGGAATGGCAAGCGCAAGAAAGATCATCATCGACACGGATCCGGGCCAGGACGACGCGGCCGCCATCATGCTCGCCTTCGGCAGCCTGGACGAACTCGATGTGCTGGGGATCACGACCGTCGCCGGCAATGTGCCGCTCTCGTTCACCAGCCGCAATGCGCGCATCGTCTGCGAGCTCTGCGGCCGGCCGGAAACGAAGGTTTTCGCCGGCGCCGACAAGCCGATCGCCCGCAAGCTGGTGACAGCCGAACATGTGCACGGCAAGACCGGCCTTGACGGTCCTGTTCTCAACGAGCCGACGATGGCGCTGCAGCCCGGCCATTCCGTCGATTTCATCATCGAGACGCTGCGCCGCGAGCCGGAGGGTGCGGTGACGCTCTGCACGCTCGGGCCGCTCACCAATATCGGCATGGCCTTTGAGAAAGCGCCCGACATCATCCCCCGCATCCGTGAGCTGGTGATGATGGGTGGCGGCTTCTTCGAGGGCGGCAACATCACTCCTGCTGCCGAATTCAACATCTATGTCGATCCGGAGGCGGCCGATATCGTCTTCCGCTCTGGCGTTCCGATCGTGATGATGCCGCTTGACGTGACGCACCAGCTGCTGACCCGAAAAGACCGGGTAAAGCGCATGGCCGAGATCGGCACGGCGCCTGCTAAGGCCATGGTCGAGATGCTGGAATTCTTCGAGCGCTTCGATATCGAGAAATACGGCTCCGACGGCGGACCGCTGCACGACCCGACCGTTATCGCCTATCTGCTGAAGCCGGAGCTGTTCCAGGGCCGGGACTGCAATGTCGAGATCGAAGTCCAGTCCGAACTCACCGTCGGCATGACCGTCGTCGACTGGTGGCATGTGACCGAGCGCAAGCGCAATGCGAAGGTGATGCGCTTCGTCGATGCGGACGGCTTCTTCGACCTGCTGATCGAACGCTTCGCCCGCATCTGATCTTTGGCTTCCTCCTCTTGAAGTGAGGAGGAAGCAGACTCAGGCGTCTTTTTCGTCGAAGACGGAATTGGCTTCGGCTTCGGCCGGCTTCGGGCCGCCCTTGGCGACGCCGACCATGGCAGGACGCAGCACGCGTTCGCCGATGGTGAAGCCTGCCTGCACGACCTGGACGACCGTGTTGTTCGGCACCTCGGGATTCGGCACTTCGAACATCGCTTGATGGAAATTCGGATCGAACTTCTGGCCGACCGGCTCCAGCTTGCGAACGCCATGGCGCTCGAGGGCCGAGAGCATGGCGCGCTCGGTCATCTCCACACCTTCGATCAGCGTGGTGAGGCCGGCATCGGCCGTTGCCTTGGCTTCAGGAGAGATGGCATCCAGCGCCCGGCGCAGATTGTCGGAAACGGCGAGCATGTCGCGCGCAAAACCGGCGACGGAATAGGATTTGGCATCCTTGACCTCGCGCTCGGTGCGGCGTCGCAGATTGTCCATCTCGGCGGCAAGGCGCAGATAGCGGTCGCGCAGCTCGGTATTCTCGGCTTTCAGGAGCTCCAGCGGGTCCGGCTGGCTGGCCTCCTGCTGCTGCACGGTATCAGTCTCGACGTTGGCGGCGGTGTCGGCTGCGGCATCGGCCGCAGTTGCGTCAGGTCCGTGTTTCGTCGTGTCATCGGTCATGACGGTCTCCGGTTGGTGTCTTCAGATGCGCCCGATATCGAGGTTTGACCGAAAAAAATCAAGTCTGCGTGACAAAGAAGCGAAAATTCCGCGCCTTCAACAAGAGAGCGTCACAGCGGATTGCGCGACAGGCGGGAGACGAGCTGGGCGGTGTAATCCACCATCGGCACGATGCGGGAATAATTGAGCCGCGTCGGGCCGATGACACCGACGGCGCCGACGATCCGATCGTCCTCGTCACGATAGGGCGCAACGATGAGCGACGAGCCGGACAGAGAGAAGAGCTTGTTTTCCGAGCCGATGAAGATGCGCACACCCGAACCGCTCTCAGCCAGATTGAGAATTTCGATCAGGCTGTCCTTCTTTTCGAGATCGTCGAACAGCAGGCGCAGCCGGTCGAGATCCTCGGCACCGGCAAGGCCTTCGAGCAGGTTTGCGCGGCCGCGGAGGATGAGCTGGGCGGGCTTTCCCTCGTCCGGGCTGCCGGCCCAGACGGCGATGCCGCGCTCGACGAGATCGCGCGACAAGGCATCGAGTTCGTGACGGACGTCATCCTTCAACCGGCTCAATTGCTTGCGAAGTTCCGGCAAGGTCTGGCCGGACATGTGAGCATTGAGGAAATTCGCCGCTTCCGTCAGCTGTGAGGAGGTGACGCCCGCCGGCAGCTCGATGATACGGTTTTCCACCTGATCGTGATCGCCGACGAGCACGGCAAGCGCCTTCGTCGGCTCCAGCCGGATGAACTCGACATGTTTCAGCACCGGGTCGCTTTTCGAGGTGATGACGAGACCCGCGCCGCGCGAAATGCCCGACAGCATGCGGCTTGCTTCGTTCATCATCGATTCAAGCGGATTGCCGCCGCTTTCGACCCGCACCTGGCGGTCGATACTGGCGCGATCCTCGGCGGAGAGATCGCCCACCTGCATGAAGGCGTCGACGAAGAAGCGAAGGCCGATCTGGGTCGGCAGCCGGCCGGCGCTGACATGCGGCGAATAGATCAGGCCGAGCTCTTCGAGATCGCTCATGACGTTGCGCACCGAGGCCGGCGAGAGCGACATCGGCAGCAGACGCGACAGATTGCGCGAGCCGAGCGGCTCGCCGCTTTCCAGATAGCCTTCTACGATGCGGCGGAAAATTTCCCTGGAACGCTCGTCCAGCGCAGCAACGGCATCCGAAACCGACGTCGACCTGATGCCCATGAACCTCTCGAACCCACGCTGATGATACTTCCGAAAATATAGTCAAACTCGCCCCCGTGGCAAAAGGGAATTTGCAAATGGGCGCGGCCAATCGTAGAAGCGGTCAGCAACTCCAGGAGATAATAATGCGGCCTTCAGGCAGAAAAACCGACCAGATGCGCAAGGTCTCGTTCGAGCGCAATTTTTCCAAGCATGCGGAAGGCTCCTGCCTGGTGAAATTCGGCGATACGCATGTGCTCTGCACGGCAAGCCTCGAAGACAAGACGCCGCCATGGCTGCGCAATACCGGCAAGGGCTGGGTCACGGCCGAATACGGCATGCTGCCGCGGGCGACCGGCGAGCGGATGAAGCGCGAGGCCGCGGCCGGCAAGCAGGGCGGCCGCACGCAGGAAATCCAGCGGCTGATCGGCCGCTCGCTGCGCGCCGTCGTCGATCTGCAGGCGCTCGGCGAAAAGCAGATCACGCTGGATTGCGACGTCATCCAGGCCGATGGCGGCACACGGACGGCTTCCATCACCGGCGGCTGGATCGCGCTTTACGACTGCCTGAAATGGATGGAAAGCCGCAACATGATCAAGGTCGACCGGGTCCTGAAGGATCATGTCGCCGCCATTTCCTGCGGTATTTTCGCCAACCAGCCGGTGGTCGATCTCGATTACCTCGAGGATTCCTCGGCCGAGACCGATGCGAACTTCGTCATGACCGGCGCCGGCGGGATCGTCGAGATCCAGGGCACGGCCGAAGGCACGCCTTTCAGCGAAGAGGAATTCACGTCGCTGCTGCATCTTGCCAAGAACGGCATCGGCGAACTCGTCGCCTTGCAGAAAGAGGCCATCGCGGGATGAACACCATGCTGGAAGGCATGTTGGAAACGGCGCTTTATGCGCGGGATCTCGACCAGGCCGAGGCGTTCTACGAGAATGTTCTCGGGCTTGAAAAGATCACTCGCGCCGACAACCGGCATGTCTTCTTCCGCTGTGGATCCGGCGTTCTCCTGATCTTCAACCCCGAGGAAACGGTGAAGCCGCCGGCGGCCGGCGCGCTACAGGTGCCGCCGCACGGCACGAGCGGGCAAGGCCATGCCTGCTTCAGGGTATCGGGCCGCAATATCGATGCCATGGCCGGACGGCTGAAATCGGCGGGCGTTGCGATCGAATCCGAAGTGCATTGGCCGAATGGCGGCCGCTCGATCTATTTCCGCGATCCAGCCGGCAACAGCCTGGAATGCGCGGAGGCTAAAATCTGGGGCATCGAACAGGATATCTGAATGCGCAAGCTCGAAACGAAGACCATCGTCGTCGCCAGCCACAATGCCGGCAAGATCCGTGAGATCCAGGAACTGATCGGGCCGCTCGGCTTCACCGCCAAATCGGCGGCCGAACTGAATTTCGTCGAGCCCGACGAGACCGGCACGAGCTTCGAGGAGAATGCGACGATCAAGGCGGTGGCTTCCGCCAATGCCGCCGGCATGCCGGCGCTGTCTGACGATTCCGGGCTGGTGGTCGATGCGCTCGGCGGCGATCCCGGCGTCTATACCGCCAATTGGGCGGAGAAAGCCGACGGCACGCGCGATTTCGACATGGCGATGGCCAAGGTGGAAAAGGCGCTGCAGGATGCGGGCGCGACGACGCCGGAGCAGCGCGGGGCGCGTTTCGTCAGCGTGCTCTGCCTTGCCTGGCCGGACGGGCATACCGAACTCTTCCGCGGCGAAGTGGAAGGCAATGTCGTCTGGCCGCCGCGCGGCACGCAGGGCTTCGGCTATGACCCGGTCTTCCAGCCCGAGGGCTACGGCGTCACCTTCGGCGAGATGAGCGGCGAGGAAAAACACGGCTGGAACGTCGGCAAGCCGCAGGCGCTGTCGCACCGGGCGCGTGCCTTCAAGCTCTTCGTCGAAACCTGCCTGGAGGCATAGGGTCTGTTCGTGGGCAATTTCGGTACGCCAAGCCTCTCGCGCGATGCGGCGCTTTTGCCCGATACCGGCGAGCCCGGCTTCGGCGTCTACGTGCATTGGCCCTTCTGCGCGGCGAAGTGCCCCTATTGCGACTTCAACAGCCATGTGCGGCACCAGCCGGTGGATCAGGAGCGCTTTACGGCCGCCTTCCTGAAGGAGACGGCTGCGGTCCGGGCAATGAGCGGGCCGAAGACCGTGACGAGCATCTTCCTCGGCGGCGGCACGCCCTCGCTGATGAAGCCGGAAACGGTCGATGCCATTCTCGACGGCATCGCCCGGCACTGGCATGTGCCCGCCGGTATCGAAATTACCATGGAAGCGAACCCTTCGAGCGTCGAAGCCGAACGATTCCGCGGCTATCGGGCCGCCGGCGTCAACCGCGTCTCGCTCGGCGTGCAGGCGCTGAACGACCGCGATCTGAAATTCCTCGGCCGGCTGCATGACGTGGCCGACGCGCTGAAGGCAATCCGGCTGGCGCGCGACATCTTCCCGCGCATGTCCTTCGACCTCATCTATGCCCGCCCGGACCAAACGGTCGAGGAATGGGAAAAGGAACTGAAAGAGGCGATCTCCTATGCGGTCGATCATCTTTCGCTCTACCAGCTGACTATCGAGGAAGGCACCCCCTTCTACGGCCTGCACAAGGCAGGCAAGCTGATCGTGCCAGATGGCGAGCAATCGGCCGTGCTCTACGAAGCGACGCAGGAGATCACGGCGCGCGAGGGCATGCCCGCCTACGAGGTCTCCAACCATGCCCGGCCGGGCGCCGAAAGCCGGCACAATCTGACCTATTGGCGTTACGGCGATTATGCCGGCATCGGCCCGGGCGCGCATGGCCGGCTGACGCGTGGCCCGGAGAAGATCGCGACCGCCACCGAACGCAGGCCGGAAGCCTGGCTCGACATGGTCGAGCGCGACGGCCACGGCATTCTCGACGAGGAGCGGCTCGGCTACGAGGAGCAGTCCGACGAGCTGCTGCTGATGGGACTGCGGCTCAGGGAAGGCGTCGACCTCGCCCGCTGGCAGCAGCTTTCGGGCCGCGATCTCGACCCGAAACGCGAAGAATTCCTGCTCGAACACAAGTTCATCGAGCGGATCGGCAATTCACGCCTGCGCTGCACACCATCAGGCATGCTGATCCTCGATTCCGTCGTCGCCGACCTCGCCTGCTGACATCCAACGAGGCTGATCCCGGCGCGGCAGCGACATCGCCGTCCGCGCCGGAAGGCATTTCTCAGCCGTGGCTGGTCGCACCCGCCTTGAACAGGCTGCCGGTCGGCGTCTTCAGGAACATCTCCAGCGGAATGTGCTCCTGGTGCAGGAAGCCGGTCGCCGGCAGCAGGCCGTCGCGGACCATCTCGATGACGGCGACGACGGAGGCCGACGTCGTCCAGGCAATCGCCGTGCGGCGCGCGCCGGCGATCTCGATCGGGTAATAGGCGCGCACGAACTCCTTGCGGCGCAGGCTGCCATTCTCGGTGCCTTCGGCGGCGACATGGACGTAGACGACATCGTCTTCGACAGGCGGCTTGGCGTTGGTGAGGATCTCGCCGGCCAGCTTGCGCTTGTCGCGCATCAGGAGCTCATGGAAGAAGAAGTTCATCAGCTCCATATGGCCGGGATAACGCATGGTCTTGTAGTCGAGATTTTCGACCTTATCGAGCATGGTGTCGCACATGGTACCGAGGCCGCCCGAAGTCGTGAAGGCTTCGAGTTTGACGCCGCCGACATAGATGGTCTCGTGCCACTCCATCGGCGAGACGAGCTTGCGCACCCCGCCTTCAATGACCTCGCAATCGTTCAGATATTCGTTGACGACCCCTTCCGGCGACCAGTTGAAGGCATAGCCGAGAAGGCCCGTAGGATGCTGCGGCAGGGCGCCGACGCGCATGCGGATGGAGCGGCAGCGGTCGAAGCCGTCGGCCAGGCTCGCCCCGACGATGCCGACGAAGCCGGGCGCCAGGCCGCATTGCGGCGCCATCAGGCCCCGAGCCGTCTTCGACAGTTCGATGATGAAATTGGTGGTGGGAACATCTTCCGTCAGGTCGAAATAATGGATGCCGGCAAGATGGGCGGCCCGCGCCAGTTCGATGTTCAGGTGATAGGGCAGGCAGGACAGCACCGCCTCGACATTCGAGAGCAGCTCACCGATCACTACGGGATCGGAAATATCGCCGGTGCGGCATTTGAAGGGAAGCTCGCCCGGGGGCAATTGCGCATCGACCCCGATCACTTCGAAGCCGCCTTCATGCAAAAGCGTTGCCGCCAGCCGTCCGACCTTGCCCAGGCCGAGAACGGCGATCTTTTCAAAACTCATTCATTACCTCCCACGCGCTCTCTTCGGCGCTTCCGTCTTCATCGGCCGCATGCCGGCCGAGATCGCTCGGCGTTGACATGCGTCTGATGCACCGGAGGTATAAAATAAAAAGCTTATAAAAGAAAACGGCTGGAATCGCTTCCAGCCGCCGAATTTCCCGATAGGTCCACCGATTATTCGTTGATCAACCGCTTCAGAAGCTCGATTTCGTGCGAAAGCTTGGTGTCTCCGGAAATCAGCTCCTCGATCTTGCGCACGGCATGCAGCACGGTCGTGTGATCGCGCCCGCCGAAACGGCGGCCGATCTCAGGAAAGGAGCGCGGCGTCAGCGTCTTCGACAGATACATGGCGATCTGGCGCGGCTTGACGATGACGCGGGTGCGGCGGTTCGAGACCAGTTCCTGGCGCGAGACGTTGTAATGCCTTGCGACGATGCGCTGGATATCCTCGATGCGCACACGGCGCGGCTCGCCGGAGCCGACGAGATGGGCAAGCAGTTCGTCCACGCGCTCGATCGACAGATTCGGCTCGAAGGAGCGACGGAAGATCAGCTGGTTGAAAGCGCCTTCCAGCTCGCGGCCGCTGGCCGTGACGTTCCGGGCGACATGCTGCATCAGATCGGCCGGGATTTCGAGCGACGGATCTTCGAGGCGGGCCGCGGCAAGGCGACGCTTGAGGATTTCGAGACGCATCTCATAGTCAGGCGCGTCGAGTTCGATCGCCACACCGCCCTGCAGGCGCGAGCGGACGCGGGGATCGAGCGACTCCAGCTCCCACGGCGCACGGTCAGCGGCGACGACGACCTGCTTGGCGCTGTCGAGCAGCATGTTGAGCAGATGGCAGAATTCATGCTGGATCATCTTGCCCTGCAGGAACTGCATGTCGTCGATGATCAAGAGGTCGATGTTGCGCAGCGAATCCTTCAGCGTCAGCGCATCATTGTCGCGGATCGCGGTGGCGAAGCGCCACATGAAATATTCGGCCGTCAGATAGACGACGCGCAGAGCCCGCGGGTTCTGGACCGCCGCATTGGCGATCGCCTGCAGCAAATGGGTCTTGCCGAGACCGACCGTCGAATGGATGAAGAGCGGATTGAAGCGCACCGCGCCGGAACCAGCCTCCGCGATCGTCTTTGCCGCCGCAAGGGCAACCCGGTTCGAACTGCCTTCGACGAAGGTCTCGAAAGTGAAGCGGCTATCGAGCGGCGAGCCGAAAAGCGGCGAACCGAGGCTTGCGGGCCTTGCCGCAGCGACGGCCGAGACAGCCTGCTGCACGGCCTGACCGGCCGGCTGGGCGCTGACCGGACGGCGCATCTGAGCGGGAGCGGCGGGCTCGGGCTGGGCCACCTCGTCGGCGGCCTTCATGCCGCTGCGCGTTGCCGTGCGCACCAGAATTTCGATCTTGAGAATTTCCGGGTCTTCGGCCTGAAACAGGCCGGTGATGAGATCGAGATAACGATTGTTGATCCACGACTTCAGGAAAGTCGTGGGAACCGAAAGGCGAACCACGCTCTTCGATACCGAATGCAGCTTCAGCCTTGCAAACCAGCTGGCATAAACGTCAGGACCGACCTGTGCCTTCAAGCGCGCACTGACGCGCTCAAACAAGATGCTCTGCTTCACTTCCGCCTTCGCTTCTCCCACTTCCAGGCGAATGGAGCCGAACGCCTGCGGTGCCGCATCCCCATTGTCGAGCCCGCCCGTCGTCATCGTATTCATCTGCATAATGCCGCCTTTCAATTCCACCGGGCGGCATCCGCTAACAGCCGCCCGATCATTCCCCGCTTTGGCGGGCTGGCGGCATCCTCATGAAGCCACTCGCCTGCCGGTTCACTCAAACACGGCATAGAACACCGTTGCAGGTACCGCGTTCATGCGGCAACCTTCATCGGCTTCCGTGCCAGGCTGGCGGTCAATCCTCGTTTTCGGCCGACCAGCCCGAACGCAATATTACTTTAACCCTCTCCGGCAGCCTCGCCTTAAACGTGTGGCCGCTGAAGACACAAAACATCCCCGTTCCGTAACAGCCACGTTACGGCCCAAATCCGTCAAGTGCTTGAAAAAACGGAAGCCTGAGGCTCCGTAACAAATGACACAAACTTATCGCCCTGCCGACGTGGCAGTTAAGACCGAGCCTCTGCAGGTGATGTCCGCGCCCTTTGTTGGAAGTCATTTAGGCAGGATCAAAAGGCAATATCAACGATGAATTTTACGCAAAATTAAGATGCAGGCATTGACTCCGCCCGGCGTTTTCGGGCGTCACACCAGCGTCAAAAAAGAATCGCTTTTGAATCAAGGAGATTCCCCTTTCGGGCTATTTTGACACGCATGGAAAGAAAAAAAATAAAAATCTTCTTGACTCGCCGATGGTCCCGGAAGCTCGGGGCAGAGTCGCGCAGTGCAAAAGCATCCTTGCGCAAGCTATTGTTTTTAAACAACTTTTCCTGTCATGGTGCTGACACGAAACAGTCGCGTAATTAACCATCCAAGGGGTTGCAAGCGGAATCGAAAAAGCCCGGTAAAATTACCGGGCTAATCATAACGAGGAGGTCGTTAACGAAATATTACAGAGGATATTACGCGGTCGCCGTGACCGACAGAGCCTTCACACGAGCGGCCAAGCGCGAGACCTTACGCGATGCCGTGTTGGAGTGAAGAACGCCCTTGCTGGCGGCGCGGGCCAGTTCCGGCTGAGCGGCCAGGAAAGCGGCCTTCGCCTTGTCGGCGTCACCGGATGCGATAGCCTCTTCGACCTGGCGAACGAAAGTACGAACGCGCGAGCGACGAGCCTTATTGACGTCGGTACGGCGGGCGATCTTGCGGGTCGCTTTTTTCGCCGAAGTTGTATTGGCCATGGATGCCTCTCTCAAGAATTCGAACAAACTCCGCCATTACCGCGGGCCCTGCGGCCACCAAATCCAGCAATGCGGGAGCAATCGCGGAAAACCAGACCGGCTTTCCGAACCGTGGGCGGGCATATAACTCTAAAGCCGGCCCACGTCAACGCGGATTTTCAAGCTTTCCAGCCGGAAGCGCCTAAAAGCGCTCAACGGTGCTTAAAAGCGGGTTTGCGCTTCTCGACGAAGGCCGCCATGCCTTCTTTCTGATCCTCCATGGCAAAGAGACTGTGGAACAGACGGCGTTCGAACCGCAGCCCCTCCTCCAGGGTCACTTCGAAGGCGCGGTTGACCGCCTCCTTGGCCATCAGGACCGAGGGCCGGGAAAGCGACGCGATCTTTTCGGCCGCCGCCAGCGCTTCTTCGATCAGACGCTCGGGCGCCACCACACGCGAAACGAGTCCCGATCGCTCCGCCTCGGCGGCATCCATCATGCGGCCGGTCAGCACGAGATCCATCGCCTTCGCCTTGCCGACGGCGCGCGTCAGCCGCTGCGAGCCGCCCATGCCGGGAATGACGCCAAGAGTGATTTCCGGCTGGCCGAATTTCGCCGTCTCCGAGGCAATGATGAAGTCGCACATCATGGCGAGCTCGCAGCCACCGCCGAGCGCAAAACCGCTGACGGCTGCGATCACCGGCTTACGCGCCCTGGCGATGTCGTCCCAGCCGCTGATGAAGTCACTCTTATACATATCGGCAAACTCGAGCGACTGCATCTCCTTGATGTCGGCCCCGGCAGCGAAGGCGCGCTCGGAACCGGTGAGGACGATGGCGCCGATCGCCTCATCGGCGTGAAAAGCGGTATAGGCCTCCTTCAGTTCCCTCAGCACGGTGGAGTTCAGCGCGTTCAGCGCCTGCGGGCGGTTCAGCGTGACGAGGCCGACATTGCCTCGGGTTTCGACGATCAGGGTCTCATAGGCCATGCTGTTCTCCCGGGTTCTCACTGTTACTTCTGGCAGGCGGCGCAATAGAAGGTCGAGCGGCCGGCCTGCACGATGCGGGCGACCGTACCGCCGCAGCCCGGCGTGCCGCAAGCCTGGCCTTCACGATCATAGACGGAGAAGGAATGCTGGAAATAGCCGAGCGACCCGTCAGCCTGGATATGGTCGCGCAGCGACGACCCGCCGGCGGCGATCGCATCGGCGATGACCTCGCGGATCGAGGCGACGAGCAGGTTCAGCGTCTCCTTCGGCTTGCCGCCTGCCGTGACCAGCGTGCCGGCGGCGCGGATGGGCGAAAGATGCGAGCGCCACAGCGCTTCGCACACATATATATTGCCGAGGCCGGCAATGTTCTTCTGGTCGAGGAGCGCGCTCTTCAGCGGCTGCGCCTTGTCGCGGAAACGTTCGGCGAGGTAGGCCGCCCCGAGTTCGTTCCCCGTCGGCTCCGGCCCGAGATCGCGAAAGAAGGGATGGGCGGCGAGATCGGCACGTCTTGCCATATCCATGAAGCCGAAACGGCGCGGGTCGTTGTAGATCACGCGCCTTGAGCCGCCGGAGCTTTCCAGATGGAAGACGACGTGATCGTGCTTCTCATCCTTCGAGCGGGCATGGTGGAATTGCCCCGGTGTATCGGAGCCGGCGCCCTCCTCAATACGGAAAGAGCCGGACATGCCGAGATGAGAAATCAGCGTGTTGCCGTCATCGAGATCGACCAGCAGATATTTGGCGCGGCGGCCGAGACCGACGATGGTGCGGCCGGACACTTTCTCCGCCAAAGCGTCAGGAAAAGGAAAGCGCAGATCCCCACGGCGCAGCTCCAGCCTTGCGATGCGAGCGCCCTCCATCGCCGGCGTGAGGCCCCGTTTGACCGTTTCGACTTCTGGCAATTCCGGCATCTTAACCCATCTATATCTAACGTGTTTCAACCGAGGACGATGTGCGCTATAGCGCCAGTGTGCCGCGGAGAGTGCGGTCCAGTGATAACGTCGCGCGCGGTCTTTCGCTATGGCCGCCGTGCCGATCTGCAAGGAACGGAGCAGCCTGATGTCAGAAAGCCGCACTTCCGCCGATGGCGGCATGGAGACCTCCTACGGCTTCCGCGAGGTGGCGGGCGGCGAGAAACAGGGCCTCGTCAACGAGGTGTTCCACAAGGTCGCCAAGCGCTACGACATCATGAACGACGTCATGTCCATGGGCATGCACCGCGCCTGGAAGGATGCGATGATCTCGGCGCTCAATCCGCGCAAGGAGCCGGGCTACAAGGTGCTCGACGTTGCCGGCGGCACCGGCGACATCGCCTTCCGCATCGTCGAGGCCTCGGGTAAGCAGGCGCATGCGACCGTGCTCGACATCAACGGCTCGATGCTCGGCGTCGGCGCCGAGCGGGCGGAAAAGAAGAAGCTTTCCGGCAATCTCACCTTCGTCGAGGCGAATGCCGAGGAACTGCCCTTCGAAGCCGGCAGTTTCGATGCCTATACGATCGCCTTCGGCATCCGCAACGTGCCCCGGATCGATGTGGCGCTGTCGGAGGCCTATCGCGTGCTGAAGCGCGGCGGACGGCTGCTGGTCTTGGAATTTTCCGAAGTCGAAATGCCGCTTCTCGACAAGATCTACGACGCCTGGTCCTTCAATGCCATTCCGCAATTCGGCAAGGCGATCACCGGCGATGCCGAACCCTACCAGTATCTGGTGGAATCGATCCGAAAATTCCCAAACCAGGAGAATTTCGCGGCGATGATCCGCCAGGCCGGCTTCTCGCGCGTCACCTACACCAATTATACCGGCGGCATCGCCGCGCTCCATTCCGGCTGGAAGCTCTGAGGCATGAGGAAGGCTACACGCTCCCCCTCATTCCTGTGCTCGTCACAGGAATCCAGCGCGCCCAAGTCCTTGGGCGCAGGAGACTCATTAATGCTGTTTAAGTCATTCACCGCGCCGACGCGCGGTGGCTGGATTCCTGTGACAAGCACAGGAATGAGGGAGAGATTGGCCGCGCCTTCGCAAGCAGGCCAGCCCGCATGAGCACTTTCGGAGCCTATTTCCGCCTTTGGCGCGTCGGCTGGGTGCTCGTGCGCGAGGGCGTCGTGTCAGCTCTTCCTTCCGAAGGCCTACCGCCGCCGATCGCGCTCGCCAAATCCTTCGCCACGATTTTCGAGCGGGGCAAGGCGCGGCATCAGAAGCGCAGCGACCGATTGGCGCAGGCCGTCGAACGGCTCGGTCCCTCCTATGTGAAGATCGGCCAGTTCCTGGCGACGCGGCCCGACGTCGTCGGCGTCGAATTCGCCAACGACCTGTCGCAGCTTCAGGACCGGATGGCCTTCTTCCCGGTGGCCGCCGCCAAGGCCAATATCGAAGGTTCGCTCGGGCGGCCGATCGGCGAACTCTATGCGAGCTTCGGCGATCCGATCGCCGCCGCCTCGATCGCGCAGGTGCATCCGGCGGAAGTCGAAACGGCCGAAGGCCGGAAGAAGGTCGCCGTCAAGATCGTCCGGCCCGGCGTGCGCCAGCGCTTCGCCCACGACATCGAGGCGATGTATCTCGTTGCCCATATGCAGGAGCGTTTCCTGCCCTTCAGCCGGCGGCTGCGCCCCGTCGAGGTGACGAAGACGCTGGAGCAGACGACGAAGGTGGAGATGGATCTTCGCCTTGAGGCCGCGGCCCTTTCCGAAATCGCCGAGAATACCGAGAAGGACCCGGGCTTCCGTGTGCCGAAGGTCGATTGGGAGCGCACTGGGCGCGACGTCATCACCATGGAGTGGATCGACGGCACGAGAATGTCCGACGTCGAGGGCCTGCGCGCGGCCGGCCACGATCTCAACCTGCTCGCCGACACGCTGATCCAGTCATTCCTGCGCCACACGCTGCGCGACGGCTTCTTCCATGCCGACATGCATCCGGGCAATCTCTTCGTCGATGCGGGCGGCATGATCGTCGCCGTCGACATGGGCATCGTCGGGCGGCTGGGCAAGAAGGAACGGCGGTTCCTCGCCGAAATCCTCTACGGCTTCATCACCCGCGATTATATCCGCGTGGCAGAAGTGCATTTCGAGGCGGGCTATGTGCCCGGCCACCACAATGTCGAGAGCTTTGCCCAGGCGATCCGGGCGATCGGCGAGCCGATCCACGGACAGCCGGCCGAGACGATCTCGATGGGCAAGCTGCTGACGCTGCTCTTCGAAGTGACCGAACTCTTCGACATGGCCACCCGGCCGGAACTGGTGATGCTGCAGAAAACGATGGTCGTGGTCGAGGGCGTGTCGCGCATGCTCAACCCGCGCTTCAACATGTGGAAGGCCTCCGAGCCCGTCGTCGGTGACTGGATTCGCAACAATCTCGGGCCGAAGCGGATCGCCACCGATCTCAAGGACGGGCTGAAGGCGGCGGTGAAGCTTGCCGAAGCCGTGCCCGAGATCGCGGCGAAGACCGAAAAATTCCACCATCAGCTTCTGCATATGAGCGAACACGGCTTACGTTTCGACGAGCAGACGGCGGATGCAATCGGCAAGGCCGAGGCACGGCACAACCGCTCCGCCAGGTTTGCGCTCTGGGTCATAGCATTGACGCTTCTCTATATTGCCTGGATGCTGAGCTGATCCGTTCGCAAAAACATGCTGTGTTCGGCATTTGGGATATCCCATGTGACGGATGGCTCGCTTAGTCTCATTTTCAAGGAGATAGGCACATGCAGCACGAACGCCCCGGCATCGAACTTTCCGGACGACCGCTCGGTTTTGCCGAGATGGTGACGATCGGTGCGGGCAAGGCGGTCATTTCGGCTTCGCCGACCGGCATGGCCCGCATCGCCATCGCCCGCGAGGTCGTCGAGGATGCGATCGCGTCCGGCATGCCTGTCTACGGCTCGACGACGGGCGTCGGCGCGATGAAGGACGTGGAGTGGTCGGCCGACGAACTCGACACCTTCAATCTCGGCCTCGTGCGCGCCCATCATTTCGGCACCGGCACGCCCTTTTCCTGCAATGTCGTGCGCAACGCCATGGCGATCCGCGTCAATACGGCGCTGACCGGCCAGGTCGGCTGCACGCCGGAACTGGTGCAGGCCTATATGAGAATGCTCGAAGCCGACCTCGTTCCGGTCGTGCGCCGCACGGGCTCGATCGGCTGCGCCGATATCGGCCTCATGGGGCAGATCGGCGCGGTGCTGACCGGCGTCGGCGAAGCGATCTATCGCGGCAACCGGATGCAGGCGGCTGACGCCTTCCGGGCGGCGGGGCTGGAACCGGTGCGGATGGCGCCGCGCGACAGCCTCGCCTCGCTCAGCGTCAATGCGGTGAGCTTTGCCGCAGCGGCGGAGACGACGCGCAGCGCCGCCGCCTCGATCCGCGTTCTGCTTTCGACCGGCATGATGGCATCAGGCGCGCTCGGCGCGTCGCGCGATCCCTGGAAGGCGGTTCGCCATGTCGGCACGGCGCGCGAGGCGCTGATCGGCGCCTGGCTCTGCAATGCCTCCGACGACTGGAACTGGCCTGTTGCCACGCATGTGCAGGACCCGCTCAGCCTGCGCATGATCGCCCAGGTGTTCGGCGCAGTGATCGAAAACCTGCTTTCAACAGGCCACAAGATCCTTGCCGCCACCGGGCGCTCGGACGATAATCCGGTCGTCGTCGAGGGCCGGGTGATGACATCGGGCGGTTCTCTTCCGCTCGACGTGACGATCCTGCTCGAATCGGCCGCACTCTGCATGGCGCATGCGGCGCGCAACGCCTTCAACCGCTGCGTTATTCTCGGCAACGGCCAGCGGCGCGACTTGCCGGTCAACCTGGTGCCGCCGGGACGGATCGCCACCGGTTTCGGGCCGATCATCAAGCTCGCCGGCGAGATCTTTTCGCGGGTGCTGTCGATGTCCAATCCGGTTTCCGCCCAGTCGCTTGTCGTCGCGGCCGGGCTGGAGGACGAAGCTGCCTTCCTGCCGCTCGTCATAGAGCGCTTCGATCGGCAGATGCGGGCATTGAAGCGCCTCGCCGCGCTGGAAGCGCTGCTCTCCGCCCAGGCGATCGACATTCTGGGCGACGAGCCGAGAGGTGTCGCGGCCATGCTCTATGAGGTCGTGCGCAAACATGCTGATTTCTATACGGTCGACCGGCCGCTTTCGGCGGAGGTGGAGGCCATCGAAGAGGAACTCGGCTCGGACGCCTTCCTCTCGAAGCTGACGGAGCAGGTTCCGATCGCTTCCTTCGACGATTTCTTCGCGCTCAGCTCGCTGGAACGGATCGAGGAGCGGCTGACACGCCAGGAACCGGTGGCGATCTGATTTCAGAGGAGGAACCGGCATGGACTTCGATCTCGTTCTGCAGGGCACGGTGGTGCTGCCGGACCGCATTCTCGACGAGGGCTATGTCGCCGTGCGCGATGGCAAAATCGCCGAACTCGGCCTCGGCGTGCCGCCCTCGGCCCACGAACGGCATCTGCTCGGAAAGGCTCTGATCCTTCCGGGCGCGATCGACGCGCAGGTGCATTCGCTCTCCCAGAAGGACCAGGAGGATTTCATCTGGTCGACGCGCTCGGCGGCAGCCGGCGGCGTTACCACGATCGTCGACATGCCCTATGACGAGGGCAATCTCGTCTGCTCGGCGGCGGCGGTGAAGCGGAAGGTCGACCATGCGAGCCCTCAGGCGCGCGTCGACTTCGCGCTTTACGGCACCATCGACCCGGAAGAAGGCCCGGCGCGTATCCGCGAAATGGTCGAAGCCGGCGTTGCCGCCTTCAAATTCTCGACCTTCGGCACCGATCCCAAGCGTTTTCCGCGCATTCCGCCCGCCCTGCTCGACGCCTGCTTCGCGGCCATCGCGCCGACGGGGCTGACGGCGGGCGTGCATAATGAGGACGACGAGGCGGTGCGCAGCTACATGGAGCAGGTGAAGGCGAGCGGCATCACCGACTGGCGGGCGCACGGCCTGTCGCGGCCTGCGATTACCGAGCTTCTGGCGATGCATACGATCTTCGAGACCGGCGCCAATACAGGCTGCCCCTCGCATGTGGTGCACTGCTCGCTCGGGCGCGGCTACGATATCGCGCGTTCCTATCGCCGCGACGGTTTTGCCGCGACGGTCGAATGCTGCATTCACTACCTCACGCTCGACGAGGAAAACGACGTGAAGCGCCTCGGCGGCAAGGCGAAGATCAATCCGCCCCTGCGGCCGCGCGCCGAGGTGGAGAAGCTCTGGCGGAAGGTGGCCGAAGGCGACGTCTGGCTGGTCTCGACCGATCACGTCAGCTGGTCGGAAAACCGCAAGACCAATCCCGACATGCTCGCCAACGCCTCCGGCGTTCCCGGCCTCGAGGTGATGGTGCCGCTTTTCGTGAAAGGCGCCTTCGAACGCGGTATTCCGTTGACATGGGCGGCCCGACTGATGGCGGAAAATCCGGCGAAGCATTTCCGGCTCGATCATATCAAGGGCGCGCTGACACCAGGCAAGGACGCCGATATCACCGTGCTGGAGCCGCACGAAAGCGTCTATGACGCGTCCGCAAGCGGCAACAATGTCGTCGGCTGGAGCCCTTACAACGGCATCCGCCTGCCCTGGACGGTCTCGGCCACCTATCTGCGTGGCGAAAAGATCGCGGAGGGCGGGAAGGTGCTGGCCAAGCCCGGCGCCGGGCGGTTCGTGCGGCCGCGGCCGCGCCAGGTGATCGCGGGAGCTGCCACATGAGCCGCAATCTGCCCGTCAATGCCGGCCGGATCGCTGAGGACATAGAGGCGCTGGCCGGGCTTACCGAACCCGGGCATCCCTGGACACGGCGCGCCTTCTCGCCGCTCTTCCTCGAAGGACGCGCCTATATCGAAGCGCGGATGAAGGCGGCGGGACTGGAAACACGGATCGATGCCGCCGGCAACCTGATCGGCCGGCGCACGGGCCGCAAACCCTGGCTCGGCACGATCATGCTCGGTTCACATTCCGACACGGTGCCGGACGGCGGCCGCTTCGACGGCATTGCCGGCGTCATCTCGGCTCTGGAGGTGGCGCGTGCGCTTGGCGATCAGGCTATCGAACTCGACCACGACCTCGAGATCGTCGATTTCCTCGCCGAGGAAGTCAGCATCTTCGGCGTCTCCTGCATCGGCAGCCGCGGCATGACTGGGCAATTGCCGGAAGCCTGGCTTTCACGCGTCAGCGGCGACCTCGACCTTGCTGGGGGCGTCGCCCAGGTAGGCGGCGAGCCCGACGTGCTGATGCAGCAGAAGAGGCCTGATATAGCGGGCTTTCTCGAGCTTCATATCGAGCAGGGACCGGTGCTCGAAGCCGAAGGGGAGGATATCGGTATCGTCACCGCGATATCGGGCATCACCCGGATCGAGATCACTGTCGAAGGCCGCGCCGACCACGCCGGTACGACACCGATGGACCGGCGGGCGGATGCCCTTGTGGCGGCATCGCAGCTGGTGCTCGACATCCGCAACGCCGCCGCCGAGCTTGCCAAGACGCCGAGACATTTCGCAGCGACGGTCGGCGAATTCAGGATCGAACCGAATGCGGCCAACGTCGTTCCCTCGAAGGCCGTGCTCCTGATCGACGGCCGCGCGGAAATCCGCGCCGACATGGATGCCTTCTGCCGCTGGCTCGACGGCCATGTCGAAAAACTGGCAACAGCCTACGGCGTGACCATCGGGACACCGAACCGGGTTTCCGACAATCAGCCGACACCGGGCGATGCCGGCCTGCTTTCGACGCTGGAGACCGCCTGTGAACGCGTCGGCGCAAAATACCGGCGCATGGCCTCCGGCGCCGGACACGATACGGCTTGGATCGCCAAGGTGGCGCCGGCGGCGATGATCTTCGTGCCGTGCCGCGAGGGCCGCAGCCATTGCGCCGACGAATGGGCTGATAATGACGATATCGCGCTCGGCGCCGCCGTTCTTTTCCAAGCGGTGCGCGAGATGGACAAAAACTCGAAGCAGGAGGCCGCCGATGGGACGCATACTGGTTGAGAAGGACGTGGAAGCCGCCGTCAAAGGCGGCTCCGTCTATGCCGCCGGCGGCGGCGGCTGGGCCGATCATGGGCGCATGCTCGGTTATGCGGCCGTCAATGTCGGCAAGCCGGAACTGGTCTCGATCGAGGAACTGAAGGACGAGGACTGGATCGCCACGGCTGCCGCGATCGGCGCGCCGGCCTCCACGACGCCCTGGGAAATGCAGGGCATCGACTATGTGAAGGCCGTCCAGCTCCTGCAGGAGGCGCTCGGCGAAAAACTCTCCGGCCTGATCATCGGCCAGAATGGCAAGTCCTCGACGCTGAACGGCTGGCTGCCGTCGGCAATCCTCGGCACCAAGGTGGTCGACGCCGTCGGCGATATCCGTGCGCATCCGACGGGCGACATGGGTTCGATCGGCATGGCTGCTTCACCCGAGCAGATGATCCAGACCGCGGTCGGCGGCAACAGGGCCGAGAACCGCTATATCGAGCTGGTGGTCAAGGGCGCGACCGCGAAGATCTCGCCGGTGCTACGCGCCGCTGCCGATCAGTCCGGCGGTTTCATCGCCAGCTGCCGCAATCCGCTCAGGGCCTCCTATGTGCGCAGCCATGCCGCACTCGGCGGCATCTCGATGGCGCTTTCCCTCGGCGAAGCGATCATCGCGGCGGAGAAACGCGGCGGAGCAGCCATCATCGATGCGATCTGCAAGACGACGGGAGGGCATATCCTCAGTGAAGGCGTCATTACCCGCAAAGACGTCGTCTATACCAAGGAAGCCTTCGACATCGGCACCGTCACCGTCGGCTCGGGCGGGAAGTCGGTGACGCTGCATGTGATGAACGAATACATGGCCGTGGACGATGCGGATGGCGCGCGGCTTGCGACCTTCCCCGCCGTGATCACCACGCTTTCCGACGAAGGCGAGCCGCTCAGCGTCGGCCAGCTTCGGGAAGGCATGCATGTCTTCATCCTGCATGTGCCGATGGATATCATTCCGCTGTCTTCAAGCGTGCTCGACCCGACCGTCTATCCCGTCGTCGAAAAAGCGATGGGAATCGAGATCGCGCGTTATGCGCTGGCGGCGAGGGCCTGAGCCATGGCGCGCGATCCCGGCCTCGAAGAACTGCTGCGCGAGGAACTCGGCGACCGGCCGGGCCTTGCCGAAAAATCCATGTTCGGCGGCTGGGCCTTCCTGCTGAACGGCAATCTTCTCTGCGGTGCGCGCAGCGACGGCCTGCTGGTCCGCCTCGGCAAGGGCAATGACGACTGGGCGCTCGCGCTGCCCGGCGTCATCCAGATGCTGATGGGCGAGCGGGTGATGCACGGCTGGGTGCGGGCCAATGCCGAGGTTTACGGCGACGATGCGCTGAGACGGCGTCTGCTCGATGCCGCGATCGCCTATGTGGAATCGCTGCCGGGCAAGTGACCAAGTAGCTATTTTCCCTTCTCCCCGCTGGGAAGAAGGGAAACAGAGAACCAAGCGAGGAACCACGATGCCGAAGGCCAATCCACGCCATCCGAAATTTCCCATTCCCGGCGGACCGGAGCTGCGTGCCAAAGGCTGGCGACAGGAGGCGCTGCTGCGGCTTCTGGAAAACGTGCTCTCGGTCGGCGAAGATCCCGACAATCTCGTGGTCTATGCCGCGCTCGGGAGGGCGGCCCGCAACTGGGCGGCGCACAGGGGCATCGTCAAGGCGCTGATCGAGATGGAAGAGGACCAGACGCTGCTCATCCAGTCCGGCAAGCCGATCGGATTGGTGCGCACGCATGCCAAGGCACCGCTGGTCATCATGGCGAACTGCAATCTCGTCGGGCAATGGGCAAAGGCCGAAGTGTTCTACGAACTGCAGCGCAAGGGGCTGATCTGCTGGGGTGGGCTGACGGCCGGGGCATGGCAATATATCGGCAGCCAGGGTGTCATCCAGGGCACTTATGAGATTTTCATGCGCATCGCCGAGCGTCGCTTCGGCGGCGATCTCCACGGCCGGTTCGTGCTGACGGCCGGTCTCGGCGGCATGGGCGGGGCGCAGCCGCTTGCCGGCCGCATGGCGGGCGCGGCAATCCTCTGCGTCGACATCGATCCGGAGCGCGCTCGCAAGCGCCAGCAGATCGGCTATCTCCAGGAAATCGCGCCGGATCTCGATGCCGCGCTTGAAATGATCGATGCGGCGGTGAAGGAAAAGCGCGCCCTGTCCATCGGGCTCGTCGGAAATGCGGCGGAGATCTATCCCGAAATCGTCCGGCGCGGCATCGTGCCAGATATCGTCACCGATCAGACCTCGGCGCACGACCTCGTCTACGGCTATGTACCGAAGGGCATGAGCCTCGATCAGGTCAAAGGCCTGCGCGACGATGGGCAGGGCCAGCTCATGGCAGCCAGCCGTGCTTCGATCGTCGAGCATGTGACGGCGATGCTGGAATTCCAGAAGAAGGGGGCCGAAGTCTTCGACAACGGCAACCTCATCCGCACGCAAGCGAAAGAGGGCGGCGTCACTAACGCCTTCGACATCCCCATCTTCACCGAAGCCTATCTGAGGCCTCTCTTTGCCCGGGCGATCGGGCCGTTCCGCTGGATGGCGCTGTCGGGCGAAGAGAGCGATATCGCCCGCATCGACGACCTGCTGCTCGAGATGTTCCCCGACAACAAGATCATCACCAACTGGATCCGGCTGGCGCGCGAGCACGTCCCCTTCGAAGGATTGCCGGCGCGCATCGCCTGGCTCGGCCATGGCGAACGCACCGCGCTCGCCCGGCGCGTCAATACGCTGGTGGCGAGCGGCGAACTCAAAGGTCCCATCGCCTTTTCCCGCGACCATCTCGATGCCGGCGCCATGGCGCATCCCAATATCATGACCGAGCGGATGAAGGACGGCTCCGATGCGATTGCCGACTGGCCGCTGATCGACGCGATGATGCTCTGCTCCTCGATGGCCGATCTCGTCGTCGTCCATTCCGGCGGCGGCGGCTATGCCGGCTACATGACGAGCTGCGGCGTCACCGTCGTCGCCGACGGCACCGACGCCGCCGACGAACGGCTCGACCATGCGCTGACCAACGACACGGCGCTTGGCGTCATGCGTTACGCCGATGCGGGTTACGAGGATGCGCTAGATGAGGTGGCGAAGAAGGACGTGCCCTATCTCAGGCTCGGTTGAACTGAATCAAGAATTGCTGCAACAATTGTCATATCGCATCGGAGCCATGACATGGAAACAGCAAAGATCTTCTGGTCCCGGGCGCTCTCAGGCCGTCCGCTTGCCGAAGGAATTCCGCTTCGATGGCGATACCGTCGCCATCCGGCGCCAGGGGCGTGCGATCATTCTCGAGCCGATTTCTGAAGATTGGGAATGGCTTGCTGACGTGACCGGGCCTGTTGATCCCGACTTTGCGGCAGCGGCCGAGCAGCCTGCTCAGCGGGAGTGAATCGAATCGATTTCTTCCAATGAAATACCTGCTCAACGCGAATGTCGCCTCATGCCCTTCTCCTCGCGAAGCGTTGCGCGACACAGGCTGACATGAAGGCCAGCGCCAGCATGGCAAGGGTGAAGAGGACGACAGCTGCCCAGCCTTTGATTGCCCAGAACCAGCCGCCGGCCGAACCCATGAGGCTGGAGCCGACGTAATAGGCCAGCATGTAGATGGATGAAGCGTGCCCCTTGTTGCCAAGGGCAAGCTTGCCGACAAGGCCGCTGGCGATGGAATGGCTCATGAAGAAGCCTGTGGTCAGCACGATGATACCGAGAATGATCGATGGCAGCGAGGCGAAGAGCGTCAATGCGCTACCAGTTGCCGTCAGCGCGAGGCCGAAGAGAAGTACCGGAAAGTGACCGATCCGGTCGCCCAGCAGGCCGCCGATCGAGGCGGCGCCGATGCCGAAAAGATAAACGGTGAAGATCAGGCCGAGCTCCGTCTGATTGAGACCATAAGGAGGGGCCACGAGGCGGAAACCGGCATAATTGTAAATCGTCACGAAAGAGCCCATCGCCAGGAAGGCGATTGCGAAGATGAAGGGCAGCGCCGGATTTCCGAGATGGCCGAGCCAGGCTCTCACATGAAAACGCAGGTCGAAGCCCGGCCGGCGGACGAAATTCCTTGATGGCGGCAGGAGGGCGATGAAGCCGATCGCCGCGGCAAGGCCAATGGCGCCGATCAGGAAGAGCGCCGGCCGCCAGGTGAGATATTCGGCGAAGATGCCTGTCAGCACACGGCCGGACATGCCGCCGAAGGCCGTGCCGCCGACATAAAGGCCCATGGTAGCGCCGAGGCCGCGCGGATCGATCTCCTCGGCAAGATAGGCCATGGCGACGGCGGGCACGCCGCCGAGAACAAGGCCCTGCAGGGCGCGGATGACGAGCAGCAGGTGCCAGTCCGGCGCAAAGGCCGTGGCGATCGTCAGCAGGGCTGCGCCAACCAGTGAAATCGACATCAGGCTGCGGCGGCCAAGCCCCTCCGAAACGGCGGCGGCGCAGACGATGGCGAGCGCCAGGAAGCCGGTGGAAAGCGACAGCGACAGCGAGCTTTCGGCTGGGCTGACGGAGAATTCCTGTGAGAAGATCGGCAGCAGCGGCTGGACGCAATAGAGCAGCGAAAAGGTGGAAAAGCCGGAGAGGAAGAGCGCCAGGCTGGCGCGGCGATAGGCGCCGGTGCCGCGCGTGAGGTAGAGCTTCTGCCCTGGCACTGCGGCCGTCTCGGAGGTCTTCACTGCATGCGCTGACATCGGCATATCGTCATCCTTCCGCTTCCGATCTAGTCAACACAGCCCCATTTGTCCAATATATCAAACTGGCGATCTCGATAGGTTTTGGAGATGACGATGGAGTTGCGGCACCTCAGATATTTCCTGGCAGTGGCGGAAGAAGGCAATTTCACCCGGGCCGCCGGCAAGCTCGGCATCGGGCAGCCGCCGCTCAGCCAGCAGATCCGCGACCTGGAGACGGAAGTGGGCGCTGCGCTGTTTCATCGCGTACCGCATGGCGCCGAGTTGACGGCGGCGGGGACTGCATTCCTCGGCGAGGCGAAAGCGGCGGTGGCGGCAGCGGAAAAGGCGAAGCTTGCCGCCCAAAGAGCCAATCGCGGCGAGACCGGGCGCCTGTCGCTCGGTTTCACCGCCTCCTCCGCCTTCAATCCGATCGTCAGCACGACGATCCGCCGTTTCCGGGCGCACTGGCCGGAGGTGCGGCTGGCGCTGACCGAAATGAATACGCTGGCGCTGATGCAGAAGCTGGAAGGCGGTGAGCTGGACGCGACCTTCATGCGCCCCGGCCTCGACGACCCCGCCGGCATCAGGCTGCGGCGGCTGGCTGATGAGCCGATGGTGATCACCCTGCCCGCCAGCCACCCGCTGGCCCGGCATTCGGCCCTGCCGCTTTCGGCGCTCGCGAACGAACCCTTCATCCTCTTTCCCCGCCTCGTGGGCTTGAGCCTTTACGACGACGTCGTGCTTGCCTGCCGCAGGGCGGGATTCGAACTGACCGTGGCGCAGGAGGCACCGCAGATTTCATCCGTGGTCAATCTGGTGGCGGCCGATCTCGGCGTGTCGATCGTGCCGGCCTCGATTTCGCAGATCCGGCTCGAAGGCGTCACCTACCGGCCGATCGAAGGACCGCCGGCGGTCGCGCGGCTGGCGCTGGCGATGCTGAAGACGCATCGCTCGCCGGTCACGGAGAACCTGATGAGCCTGCTCATCCATGAATGACTTCGCAGGCTTCGAATAGGAACGCCGTACGCGATTGCATGTTCTCCGCCAAAGGCTTAGGGTCGGGGACCGGTAAAAAACCGACGGGTAGAAAGCCATGGCTCTCAGCGGTAAACGCATCCTCCTCATCATCTCGGGCGGCATCGCGGCTTATAAGAGCCTCGATCTCATCCGCCGGCTGCGCGAGCGCGGCGCGAGCGTTCGTCCCGTCATGACCAAGGGCGCGCAGGAGTTCGTCACGCCGCTTGCGGTCGGCGCGCTGGCGGCGGACCATGTCTTTGTCGATCTGTTTTCGCGCCAGGACGAACAGGATATCGGCCATATCAGGCTGGCGCGCGATTGCGACCTGGTGCTGATTGCTCCTGCCACCGCCGATCTGATGGCGAAGATGGCGAACGGGCTTGCCGACGATCTCGCCTCGACCCTGCTTCTGGCGACGGACAAGCCGGTGCTCGCCGCCCCGGCGATGAATCCCAGAATGTGGGCTCATCCGGCGACACGACGCAACGCGGCGACGCTCAGGGCGGACGACGTCCATTTCGTCGGGCCGATGGCCGGTGAAATGGCCGAAGGCGGGGAAGCCGGGCTCGGCCGAATGGCGGAACCGCTGGAGATCGTGGCTGCCGCCGAAGCTGTCTTCGAGGGCGGCCGGCACAAGCCGCTTGCCGGGCGAAAGGCGATCGTCACATCGGGACCGACGCATGAGCCGATCGATCCAGTGCGCTACATCGCCAATCGTTCCTCCGGCCGGCAGGGACATGCGATCGCCGCAGCCCTTGCCAAGCTCGGAGCCGATGTGACGCTCGTATCCGGGCCGGTAACGATCCCCGATCCGGTCGGCGTCAACGTCGTGCATGTCGAGCGCGCGGAAGAGATGCGCGACGCCGTGCTGGCGGCGCTGCCGGCCGACATCGCCGTGATGGTGGCGGCGGTGGCGGACTGGCGCGTGGCCTCGGCCGCCGACCAGAAGCTGAAAAAACATCCGGGCGAATCCATTCCGACGCTGGCACTGACCGAGAACCCCGACATCCTGAAGACTGTCGGCCATCACACGATGCGGCCGAAGCTGGTCATCGGCTTTGCCGCCGAGACCCAGGACGTCGAAAGCAATGCAAAGGCGAAGCTCGAGAGGAAGGGTGCCGATATGATCGTCGCCAATGACGTCTCTCCCGCGACCGGCATCATGGGCGGCAGCCGCAACAGCGTCAAACTCATCCGCCACGACGGCGTCGAGCAATGGCCTGATCTCGCCAAGGAAGAGGTTGCTGAACGATTGGCGGCGCTGATCGCCGAGAAGCTCAGGCTGATATAGCCACGCGCTGCGGCTTTGCCGCGTTGCGTTTCCCCGGCCGGAAATCGGTAACCTCGATGCCGTTCCTGCCGATGGTAACGGCGCTGCCATCCGGAATTTCGGCCCAGGCATCGACATCGTCGTTCAACGGCTCGGAGACGAGGCAATGACCGGCGCCGACAGGAGAGGCATAGAGCGTCGGCGCCTTGCGGTCCGTGGCATAGCGGATCG
This sequence comes from Rhizobium sp. BR 249, assembly GCF_047445895.1. Lineage (NCBI taxonomy): Bacteria > Pseudomonadati > Pseudomonadota > Alphaproteobacteria > Hyphomicrobiales > Rhizobiaceae > Rhizobium > Rhizobium sp. BR 249. Next base: position 229,454 of record NZ_JARWKX010000001.1, read on the forward strand.
CATAGAGCGATTTGCCGTCGGAGAAGGCGGCGGTGAAGCGCAGCAGGATGGAGCCGAGAGTGCTTTCGGCCAGATCCTCGACGAAGCCGACCATCTCAGCCATCGCGGCGATCGGCGTCTCGCGCAGGCCGAACTGCAGTGCCAGCAGGAACATCAGCTCGGAATCGGTCGTGCCGCCGCGGGCGTTGAACAGCTCGTCGTCGAGCATCGCCTCCATCGGCCGGCGCAGCCGTTCGAAGCCCGAGACCTGGCCGTTGTGCATGAAAGACCAGTTTTCATGGGTGAAGGGATGGCAGTTGTCGCGCCGCGTGCCGCCGCCGGTCGCGGCGCGGACATGGGCGAGGAAGAGCGGCGAACGGATCTGCCGCGCCAGGCTCTTCAGGTTGCAATCCGACCATGCCGGCAGGATGTCACGGTAGCGGCCGGGTTCGGGCCTGTCGCCGTACCAGGCAATGCCGAAGCCATCGCCGTTCGTCGCCGTCTTGGCGCGGGTGGCGCAGTGGGACTGCTCGATCAGCGAATGGGCGGGCGAGGATACCAGCTCCTCGAGATAGAGGGGATCTCCGCGATAGGCTGCCCAGCGACACATGGCTTGCTTGCTCCCGAACCCGCCGCTCGGCGGGAATACTGAAATTGTCGAACGCTGCGGCTAACAAGAGCTTAACGCTTGGCCGGTTTGCAAACGGATCATGACGGATTCGTGACCGATAACAGCTTCAAATTCGGCAAAACGCTGTGTTCTTTTGTGAACGGGACGCCGAGACCACGGCGAGCGGTTGGAAGCATTTCTGCTTGCATCTCGGAAGAATCGCTCTACCTTCAATCCATCGGCAACAGAACGAAAGGAAGGTGATCCAATGTCTAATGAGATTTCGGACCTCGTAACGGGCATGGAAGAGGTGATGAAAGCGAGGCAGCCCTCGCTCTAAGACCCGCCTTCCTGGGGCTGCATCGACAGTCCAGGCCAGTTCGAGGCCAAACTCATGGAAAGGGTCGCTGAGGCGGCCCTTTTTTATTGCCTGAATTTCGAGCGTTGACGGCGAATCCAAATTCTTCTACTCATAAAGTCATCAGATGACTTTATGAGTAGAAGATGCAGGCGCTCAGCAAGACCAACCTCGCCGACGAGGCCATCGAGGCGATCCGCAGCGACATTCTCGGCAAACGCTGGGCGGTCGGCGACAAGCTGCCGAACGAGGCCTCGCTGTCGGCCATGCTTTCCGTCAGCCGCGGCACGGTGCGCGAGGCGGTGCGAGTGCTCGTCTCCCAGGGTTATCTCGAAACCCGGCAAGGCTCGGGAACCTATGTGCGCTCGACGAGCGATGCCGCCCGGCCGCTGACGATGGCGCGGCGCGCCAGCCTGCGCGATCAGTTCGAAGCGCGCTGCGCGCTCGATGTCGAAGCTGCCCGGCTGACGGCGATGCGCAAGACGCCGGAGGTGATTGCCGATCTCCGCAGGCTGCTGAAGGAACGCGGCAGTTACGCCGGCGGCGATGAAGCCGCCTTCATCGAACGGGACCTCGCCTTCCACAAGGCGGTCATCGCCGCCTCCGGCAACCGGGCGATGATCGAGATCTACGACTTTTTCTCGGCCTCGATCGCTGACACCATCGCGGCGACGCTCGGCAAGGACATTCCCGAACCTGACATGCAGGCGCATGCCGATATCGTCGACGCGATCGAAACTGGCGATCCGAACAAGGCGGATGCGGCTGTGCGCCGCTTCATGGCGCCCGTTCTTGCCGCGCTCGATCGGATGATCCTGTCATGAACACGCCTTCCAACGATGCCGCCATCACGCTGGAGGCGGCCGACGAATTGCTGATCGACGCCGAGGCCGGCAGCCTTCCCTCGCCACATGCAACGCCGGTGCAGAGTGGCGCGGATCGGTTCCTGCTCGGCGCGAGCCTCGTGCTGATCGCTTTCAATCTGCGTCCGGTCTTCTCCAGCGCCTCGGCGCTCTTGCCGGAGATCCGCTCCGAACTCGGGCTGAGCGCACTTGGCGCCAGCCTGCTGACGACGCTTCCGGTCGTCTGCCTGGGCGCCTTCTCGCCGCTTGCGCCTCGTCTTGCCCAGCGCATCGGGACCGAACGCACGTTGCTCGGCGTTGTTCTTCTGCTTGCGCTCGGCACCGGTTTGCGCGGGCTGTCCTCCGTGCCGCTGCTCTTCCTCGGCACCGCGCTTGCGGGCGCCTGCATCGCCGTCGGCAACGTGCTGCTGCCGGGGCTGGTGAAACGGGACTTCCCCACCCGCGCCGCGCTGATGACCGGCTTCTACACGATGGCGCTCTGTGCAGGTGCGGCGAGTGCGGCCGGGCTGACGCTGCCGATCGAACATATGCTCGGCGGCTCCCTCGCGGGCGCGCTCACCGCCTGGGCGCTACCGGCTCTGATCGTCGGCCTCATCTGGCTGCCGCAGGTCCTTCGCAGCCGCGCCCAGGCAAGGCGAAACGGCTTTCGCATCGAAGGCCTCTGGCGGGACCGCCTGGCCTGGCAGGTCACGCTGTTCATGGGGCTGCAATCGGCGCTGGCCTACTGCGTCTTCGGCTGGCTCGTTCCCATCTTGCGCGAACGCGGGCTCGACGGTGTCACCGCCGGGGCGATCGTTTCGCTCTCGGTGATGGTACAGGCGGCCTCCTGCCTCGTCGTGCCGCATATCGCCGTGCGCGGCCGGGACCAGCGGCTGATCAATGCCGGCCTCTGCGGCGTCGCCGTTACCGCCCTGCTCGGGCTGCTTTTCGCACCGCTTTCGACCGTCTGGCTGTGGGCGGTGCTGCAAGGCATCGGCCAGGGCGGACTGATCGCGGCGGCCATGACGACCATCGTGCTGCGCTCGCGCGATCCCGATGTCGCCGCCCATCTCTCCGGCATGGCGCAATGCGTCGGTTATCTCCTTGCGGCCATCGGCCCGCTCGTCGTCGGCCTCATTCGCGGCTGGACCGGAAGCTTTTCCTGGTGCGCGGTTCTCTTCATCGCACTTGGGCTCGGGGCCGCGATCAACGGCTGGAAAGCCGGCCGGGCGCTGGAGGTGAATGTGCGCGCCGTCGAGAAAGTCTGAGCCGCCCTCGCGCTCACCGGTCCATCACCATCTCTTGATGCCCGTGGTCTCCGGCCGATGTTACGCTATCTCCGCCTGCATTCGCACGCCGGAGGCCATATCTTGCGCATACGACCCCTCCTTCTGCTGGCCGCACTAGCGGCGTCTCTCGCCCCTGCCCTTTCCCTGGCGCAGGAAGGCGGCGAACGCCAGGCGAATGTCGAGCGCAGCGCACGCGACGGTGTGCTGAAGCTGCTGCCGGCCGATTCCGTCACTGAGCACGAGCTGACGGTCGGCGCCCGGAAGATCGCCTATACCGCCACCGCCGGCACGCTCGATCTTTTCGGCCAGGACGGCGCGCAGACCGGCGCGATCTTCTATACCGCCTATGTCCAAAAGGACGGAGGACCCAACCGGCCGCTGACCTTTGCCTTCAACGGCGGGCCGGGAGCGGCTTCCGCCTTCCTGCATCTCGGGCTGGTCGGGCCGAAAGTGCTGGATTTCGGGGCGGAGGGGCGCGACGGCGCCCATGCGCAACTCGTCGATAACCCGCAAAGCTGGCTCGATTTCACCGATCTCGTGCTGATCGATCCGATCGGCACCGGCTGGAGCCGGACTGTCAAGGGGGACGATGCCTCCAACTATTACAGCGTCAATGCCGATGCCCAGAGCATCGCCAAGGCAATCGCGCTTTATATCGCCCACAACAACCGATCCAACTCGCCGAAATATCTGCTCGGCGAAAGTTATGGCGGCTTTCGCGCAGCCAAGGTTGCCTCGGTACTGCAGGAAAGCCAGGGCATCGTCGTCGCCGGCGCCGTCATGCTTTCGCCCCTGCTCGAGGGGCAGTTGATGTTCAATGCCGATCAGTTCGCGCTCGGGGCGGCACTCGAACTACCGTCGCTGGCCGCGGCCAGGCTCGACCGGGAGAAGGCCTTTGACGAAGGAAAGCAGCGCGAAGCCGAGACCTTTGCGCTCGGCGACTATCTGACGACGCTCGCCGGTCCGCCGCCGGAGGGCGCCGAAGCCGACGCCTTCTACGGCAGGATTTCCCGGCTGACCGGCATTCCCCAGGATATCGTCGCCCGCAACCGCGGCTTCCTTGGCAATTCCTTCGTCAAGCATTCGGATGCGGGGAGCGGCGAGGTGATGAGCTCATACGACGCGTCCTTTGCCGCACCCGATCCCTATCCGGAATCGGATTACGACCGCGGCGACGATGCCATTCTCGACGGTTTCACCCGCGCCTATGGCGGCGCCTTCGCCGACTATGCCCGCAACGAACTCGGCTTCAAGACCGAAATGACCTATACGCTGCTCGACAGCGATATCAGCCGGCGCTGGGAATGGGGCGGCGGCCATGGCGGCGGATCGCGCTTCCAGGCGAGCGCCACCGACGACGTCAGGCAGCTGCTCGCCTCGAACACGGCATTCCATCTCCTGATCGCCCATGGCTACAGCGACCTGGTGACGCCTTACAGCGTCAGCCGCTATGTGGTCGACCATCTGCCGCCGTCGCTTGCCGCCGGCCGCGTCAGTCTGGAACTCTATCGCGGCGGGCATATGTTCTACACGAAAGCCGATCAGCGGGCCGCCTTCACCGCGGACGCCAAGGCCTTCTATGCCGCACGCCCGGCCGCGCAACCGGCGGACTGAGGAATTGCCGATGCACATAACGGGAGGATGCCATTGCGGGGCGATCCGCTATCAGGCGGAGATCGAACCGGAGCGGATATCGATCTGCCACTGCACCGATTGCCAGCGGCTGACGGGGTCCGCCTATCGCGTCACCGCGCCGGCGCGGCCGGGAAGTTTCGGTCTCATCGCCGGTGAGCCGAAAAGCTATACGAAATACGGCGACAGCGGCGGTCTCAGCCGGCAATTCTTCTGCCCGAACTGCGGATCGCCGCTCTACCGCACGGACGCGGAAGGCGGTGCGATCGGCATCCGCCTCGGCGGCATCGATCAGCGTCGGGAGCTGACGCCCAGAAAACAAATATGGTGCCGATCGGCCCTGCCCTGGGTCGAGAATATCGAGCCACTGCCGCGGTTTGACGGAGCGGATTAGCGGGACGAGGGCGCTTGGGCGCTGCGGCAGGCCGCTAGGCTTATTTCAGGCAGCACAACGATCAGCACCTCAGGATGAGGCTGGAGAGAGGGCGCGCGGATAATTGCCCTGGGCTCACGCCGCCTTGGCGGCGTGATATTCCTTGATCGCGACCATCTTGATCGCCGGATAGCGCTCCGCCTCGTAACGCAGCGAGAATGCGTCCTGGGCGAGGAAGACCGGGTCGCCGTCGAGATCGCGGGCGATATCGCCTCGCTTGACGGTGAGGAATTTGTCGAGATCGGCCGGCTGATCGGACGAGATCCAGCGGCAGACGGAGAAGCGCGACATTTCGAAGGAAACAGGCAGGCCGTATTCGGCCATCAGCCGTTCCTTCAGCACGTCGAGCTGCAGGGCGCCGACGACACCGACAATCGCCGGCGAGCCGTCTTCCGGCGAGAAGAGCTGGACGACGCCTTCCTCGGCCATCTGCTGCAGGGCTTCCTTGAGCTTCTTCGCCTTCATCGCATCTTCGAGGCGTACGCGGCGCAGGATTTCCGGCGAGAAGTTCGGCACGCCCTGGAAGACCAGCGATTCACCTTCGGTCAGCGTATCGCCGATCCTGAGCGTCCCGTGATTGGGAATGCCGACGACATCGCCGGCATAGGCGGTATCGGCGAGCTGGCGCTGCGAAGCGAAGAAGAATTGCGGCGCCGTCAGGCCGAGCTGCTTGCCGGTGCGGGCAAGCCTCGCCTTCATGCCGCGCTCGAGCTTGCCGGAGCAGATGCGGGCAAAGGCGATACGGTCGCGATGGTTCGGGTCCATGTTCGCCTGGATCTTGAAGACGAAGGCCGTCATCTTGTCGTCGGTCGCATGCACGGTCCTGGTATCGGCGACCTGGTCGCGCGGCGGCGGCGCAAATTCCCCAAGCGCGTTGATGAGATCGCGAACGCCGTAATTGCGCAGCGCCGAGCCGAAGAAAACAGGCGTCATATGACCTTCGAGGAAGGATTGACGGTCGAAAGGACGGCAGGCCTCGATCGCAAGCTCCGTCTCGTCGACGAAGGCCTGGCGCTCGTTTTCCGGCAGCCTGTCCGCGATTGCCCGCGGACCGTTGACCGGCGTGGTCTCCACCTCGGTATCGGAACCGCGGGCGGTGCTGTTCGCCAGGTGATAGGAGCCGCAGAAGGTCTTCGAGCGGCCGATCGGCCAGGTGATCGGCGCCGTATCCAGCGCCAGCTTCTCTTCCACCTCATCGAGGATTTCGAAGGGATCGCGGCTTTCCCTATCCATCTTGTTGATGAAGGTGATGATCGGGATGTCGCGCATGCGGCAGACTTCGAAGAGCTTCAGCGTGCGCGGCTCGATGCCCTTGGCGGCATCGATGACCATGACGGCGGCATCGACGGCCGTCAGCGTGCGGTAGGTGTCGTCGGCGAAATCCTCGTGGCCTGGAGTATCGAGGATGTTGAAGACATTGTCGTTATATTCGAAGGTCATCACCGAGGTGACGACGGAGATGCCGCGCTCGCGCTCGATCTTCATCCAGTCGGAGCGCGTCTGCATGCGATCCTTCTTCGCCTTGACTTCGCCGGCAAGCTGAATGGCGCCGCCGAACAGCAGCAGCTTTTCCGTGAGCGTCGTCTTGCCCGCGTCCGGATGGGCGATAATAGCGAATGTGCGGCGGCGGGAGACCGCCTCGGCGAGGCTTTCGGCCATGATGTGAATCCTGTGGAATTGCGGCGTATCTAGCGATTAAACCCCGGCAATGCAATTGACCTCGCCCTTCGAGACGCAAAGTAATGGGCCATGACCATTCATCACGACCTCAGCCCGACGCTGAACCTCATCCGCCTGGCCAATGGCGCGGGCCTCGACCTGCCCGCCTATGAGAGCAAGGGCGCGGCCGGCATGGACCTGCGCGCCGCCGTCGACGACGCGGCTCCGCTGACACTGCTGCCCGGCAAACGGGCGCTGGTGCCGACCGGCTTCATCTTCGAAATCCCCGAAGGGTTCGAAGGCCAGGTGCGGCCGCGCTCCGGCCTTGCCTTCAAGCACGGCATCACCTGCCTGAATTCGCCGGGCACCGTCGACAGCGACTATCGCGGCGAGGTGAAGGTGCTGCTCGCCAATCTCGGCGAGGAAGCCTTCATCATCGAGCGCGGCATGCGCATCGCCCAGATGGTGATCGCGCCAGTGACCCAGGCGCGGGTGGCCGAGATCACAGAGGCCAGCGAAACCGCGCGCGGCGCAGGCGGCTTCGGCTCCACTGGCGTGTGATGACGAAGCGCCTCGACAGCGCGGGCCTGAGCTTTCGTCAGGATTATTTCGCCGATCCCGCCGGCTGGTCGGCGCTGGTTCGCCTGCTTCAGGATATTTTCGGCATCGATATCGGGCCGCTGAAACAGCTTGGCGGCCCCGATCCCACCAGCATGCCCTTCGGCTGGTTCGATGCCAAAGGCGAGCTTGCCGCCAATATCTCGGCCTTCGCGCTGCCCTTCGTCATCAACGGCCGGAACGTCCATGCCGCCGGGCTGCAATCCGGCGCGGTGCGTCCGCCATGGCGCGGCCGCGGGCTCTACCGCGACCTGACGGTAAAAGCGCTCGACTGGTGCGACCGGCAAGGTTTCGAAGCCGTCATCCTCTATACCGACAAGCCGTCGCTTTACGAACCTTATGGTTTTCGCTCGATACCATTGCATCGATACGAGGGCATAGCACCAGCGGCCTCTTCCGCGCTGCGGCCTGCGCGACTGCTTACACCGACCGATCCTGACGATCTTGCTCTTCTGCAATCGCTGCTGAAAGGACGGAGCCCGGTTTCGAATTCGCTGGCTGTGTCGAACAATGCGGCGATGTTCCTGATCAATACCCGCCTTGATCCCGATGTGCGGATCAGTTTTCTGCAAGATAAGCAGGCGGCAATCGCCTGGAAGACGGACGGGTCGGGACGCTTCGGCCTCATCGATGTCGTTGCAACGGAGATACCGCCGCTTGCGATGATCCTCGGAGGATTGGAGGTCGCCCCGACCTTCATCGACGTGTTTTTCCGCCCGGACAGGCTCGATTGGGACGGTGTTCCGCTCCCCTTCGAGAGCGGGACCGTGCTGATGGTGCGCGGCCTTGGCGACACCAGCGTGGATTTTCCGGCAATGCTCTCGCCGATGGCGGATTTTTAAGGCCCGGCTCAGCCAGCTCCTACATTTTCCGTGAAAGCGGCGGCAGGCGGCGTTTGACGGGCGACGACTTGATCATCGAGGTGTTGGTCTCCGCCTTTTCCGCGACCCTGTCCAGAATGCCGTCCAGTTCCCCCATGGAGCGGACGACCAGGCGGGCGATGAAGCAATCCTCGCCTGTCACCTTGTCGCATTCGACGATTTCGGGAATGTCCTGGATGATGCGCTCGACGATATGCAGCTGTCCCGGCAGCGGGCGCACCCGCACGATCGCCTGCAGGGGATAACCGACGGCGGCGGGATCGAGATCGATAGTGAAGGCCTTGATGACGCCGCGCTCCTCCAGCCGCCGCAGGCGCTCGGCGGCACTCGGCGAGGAGAGGCCTGCCTCCTGCGCCAATTCCTTCAGCGAGATCCGCGCATTGCCGGCCAGCGCCTCCAGAATGGCCTGATCGACCTCATCGAGTGATTGCGCATCATTAGTCATTCTGATCACTTTTCATATTATTATTAGGCATGAAAGCCAATCTACCTTTTCATTATTATATAAAAACGGCTTCCCTCGCAATATTCTCCTATCGTCGAAAACGGAGGCAATCATGGGCAGCGACATTAAAAGAGGCTCAGCGGAAATGACGGCGGCGATGCTGATCTCGGGGACGATCGGCTGGTTCGTCGTCATGTCCGGCCAGCCGGTCAGCGGCGTGGTCTTCTGGCGCTGCCTGTTCGGCGCGCTCACGCTGCTTGTGATCTGCGGAGTTCTCGGGCTGCTGCGGCCCGGCATCATCACGCTGCGCATCTTCGGCATCGCCGTCTTCGGCGGCGTCGCCATCGTGGTCAACTGGCTGCTGCTCTTCGCCTCCTATTCGCATGCGACGATCTCGGTCGCCACGACCGTCTACAATACCCAGCCCTTCATGCTGCTCGTGCTCGGCGCGCTTTTTCTCGGCGAGAAGATCACCGCCGCCAAGCTGTTCTGGCTGGCGCTCGCCTTCGCCGGGATGACGGCGATCGTGCAGGCGAAGCCCGGTGCGGGCGGCGATGCGTTCGACGGCTACGGCCTCGGCATCCTGATGGCGCTTGGTGCGGCCTTCTTCTACGCACTCGCGGCGCTGGCGGCGAAATGGCTGAAAGGCACGCCGCCGCACCTGATCGCGCTCATCCAGGTTGCGACCGGAATGCTGATGCTGGCGCCGATGACCGATTTTTCCCATCCGCCTGCCGATATGGGGGGCTGGGCGATCCTCATTACCATCGGCGTCGTCCATACCGGGCTGATGTATGTGCTGCTCTATGGCGCGATCCAGAGGCTGCCGACGCATCTCACAGGCGCCCTCTCCTTCCTCTATCCGATCGCCGCGATCGTCGTCGACCGGCTGGCTTTCGGCCACACGCTGCAGCCGATCCAGATATTAGGCGCCGCCACCATCCTGCTTGCCGCCGCCGGCATGAATCTCGGCTGGACGCCACGCTGGCTGCGGCCCCGGGCGCTTCAGAACTGAGCCAGGCATGTCGCATCGAATTTGGTTCCGCCAACCCATTCCTGATGGTTATGGACCGATCAGCGCCACGGCATTGATGAATGCCACGACGCCTGCTTATAGAGAAATCCACGCGAACCTCGTGGATATGAAGATGAGCCTGACCGCCTTGCTTGCCTATGCCGGAGCGCTGTTCATCGCCGCAGCCATTCCCGGACCGGGGATCACGGCGATCGTCGCCCGCGCGCTTGGCTCGAATTTTCGCGAGACCTTCTTCATGGGCCTCGGCCTGGTGCTCGGCGACATGATCTATCTCACGGCGGTCATTCTCGGCCTTGCCTTCGTGGCGCAGACCTTCGTCGAGGTGTTCATCGCCATCAAGATCGCCGGCGCCCTCTATCTCGGCTATATCGCCTGGAAACTCTGGACGGCGGGACTGCTGCCGCATGACATTGCGGCGGGAAAATCCACCAATATCGGCATGTCCTTCCTTTCCGGCCTGCTGGTGACACTCGGCAATCCGAAGACGATGCTCTTTTACGTCGCCCTGGCGCCGACGCTGATCGATATCGGCAATATCGGGCTCGGCGATTATGCGATGCTGCTTGCCGCGACCTTCGTGGTGCTGATCGTCGTGCTCGTGCCCTATATGCTGCTTGCCTCACGCGCCCGCACGATGCTCAAGAAGCCGCGCGCCTTGCAGGCGCTGAACCGGGTGGCGGCCGGCATCCTCGCCGGCACGGCCGCCTTCATCGCCACGCGGGCGGCCTGAAATAAACATTCGGCAAGAAACGGTTTTCAAAGGTTTTTTTCTCCGCAGCCCGCGCCCCTGACGTGAACGCGGTCTGGCCTCATTCGGCTTTTGACCCTATTCTCCTCCCGATTTCAGAACCGTATTGCAAAGGGAGAGCACCATGTCGCACAAGCCCGGCCGCGGCCGCATCTATTCCTCGATCACCGAAACCATCGGCAACACGCCGCTCGTGCGCTTCGACAAGCTGGCGCGGGAAAAGGGCGTCGTGGCAAACCTGATCGGCAAGCTCGAATTCTTCAACCCGATCGCTTCCGTGAAAGACCGCATCGGCGTGGCGATGATAGAAAGCCTCGAAGCACAGGGCAAGATCACGCCTGGCAAAACGGTGCTGATCGAGCCGACGTCGGGCAATACGGGCATCGCACTCGCCTTCGCAGCCGCCGCCAAGGGCTACCGACTGATCCTCACCATGCCGGAGACGATGTCGGTCGAGCGCCGTAAGATGCTGGTGCTGCTCGGCGCCGAACTGGTGCTGACCGAAGGCCCGAAGGGCATGAAGGGCGCCATCGCCAAGGCCGAAGAGCTGGCCGCCTCCCTTCCCGACGCGATCATCCCGCAGCAGTTCGAAAATCCCGCGAACCCCGAGATCCACCGCCAGACGACGGCCGAGGAAATCTGGAACGATACGGACGGCACCGTCGATATCGTCGTCTCCGGCATCGGCACCGGCGGCACGATCACCGGCGTCGGCCAGGTGCTGAAAAGCCGCAAACCCGAGATCCAGATCATCGCCGTCGAGCCTGCCGATTCACCCATCCTCTCCGGCGGCAACCCCGGCCCGCACAAGATCCAGGGTATCGGCGCCGGCTTCGCGCCGAAGATCCTCGACACCGGCATCTATGACGAAGTCGTCACCGTGACCAATGACGAAGCCTTTCAGCAGGCGCGCCTCATCGCACGGCTCGAAGGCGTGCCGGTGGGGATTTCCTCGGGTGCGGCGCTAACGGCTGCGATCAAGGTCGGCAGCCGGCCGGAGAATGCAGGGAAGAATATCGTCATCATCATCCCGTCCTTTGCGGAGCGGTATTTGTCGACCGCGCTGTTTGAGGGGCTGGGGAACTGAGGCGGGATGCTGGCTGGGAATGGTCCCGGTCATTCATCTTTCCAGATATCGGGGCGCTTCGGCGCCCCGTCTTGTTGGGCCGCGGCGGTCAGGCGCTCATCGCATACGAAATCACCTATCGTAACTTGTTTTCTTGTGCGATCTGCTCCTCTTGGCTACTGCTTCGCATTGGCGTCGTGGATTGAAAGCCCCTCTACCGGTCACTCGGGCTATTTACCAAGGAGTCGCTGAAAGCCACCAAACTTCAGCACATCAAGGAAGTGCTTGAAGGTCGCAGTGCCGTTCTCGACGGACGTTATATGCATGTGCACCTTGTCGCCCTCGCTTCGATCTTCGCCAAGGTAAAACTGGCGAGGAAAGCTACGAGCACCTGTCATATCTACGAAGATCGAGAGCCCAAACAATTCGATAACGAAGCCATCGTCGTGCCCCGCCGGATGAGGTCTACCTATCTCCGTAACATCAATGCTCAATGAGCCGTCAGTCATCCAGTGCCGATAATACCCGAGGATCATTACACCAGTAGGATCACGACCGAACCTCCCCAGTGCATGAATGCTCGCTTCAAGCAGGGCATGACGATATGGATCGAGAGCAATTTTTGGGTGTCGCGGAGAGATAACGAACCGGTATATGCAGATCAGGATAGCCAGCCGCAGCTTTGCTGCATCAAAGGGCAACCAAATTCCTCGGTATTTTTCGGAGGGCGGCTCTTGCAGCTGTCGGTAATGGCACCCAATCCACGCCTCCACAAACTTGATTAATGCCGCGTCATATGGCCCCAGTGCTCTGTCGCAATCCGAGCACAATATACCGGGATCGAAGAAGAGAGTATTGCGCTCTCTATCGTTTTCTCGATGGTTCACATCGAGAAAGTGAAATGCAGGATTTCTCGGGTCATCGGTAACGAACTTGCGCAAGCCGTTTGGAAACAAATGAGCGTCGCAAAGCTTCTTTACTTCACCACACAGGTGGCAGGCAGCCACGACTTTGACAGGTTTATTTCGTCTCTGAGCCAAAAGTTGACAACCTAATATTTATTGGCGCCTAGCAATGCCGCCACCGCTTAATCATGCGAACCCTGCTCCGACTGATCGACGCGTAAGATTGACAATCACTCGCATTGCTGGCGGCGCCAGCAACGGGCACTCTCTCGGCAGCGCTGAAAACTTCAGGCCTTGGCGGGTAGGCGCTTCAGCGCCGCTTTCTCTCACGCCGCAGCCGTCAATCTCTCTCCTGCAATACGATAGGAGATCGCCTCAGCCAAATGCATACGGCCAACCGTCGGCTTATCATCAAGATCGGCAAGCGTGCGGGCGACCTTGAGGACGCGGTGGTAGCCGCGGGCGGAGAATTTCATTTTCTCGGCGGCGTCGCGCAGCAGTTGCAGGCCGCCGGCGTCGGGTTCGGCGAGTTTTTCGATCATCGCAGTGGAGCAGCGGGCGTTGGTGCCGATGCCCTTTGCACCGGCGCTTTCGAAGCGCTCCTGCTGGACTTCGCGGGCGCGGGCGACGCGGCGGGCGACGTCGGCGCTGGCTTCGGCCGCCATCGGGCGGATGAGATCGGCGGCGGAGACGGCGGGCACGTCGATGCGGATATCGATGCGGTCCATCAGCGGGCCGGAGATACGGGCCTGGTAATCGCTCATGCAGCGCGGGCCGCGGGCGCAGGTATGGCCGGGCTCGCCCGCCATGCCGCAGCGGCAGGGGTTCATCGCCGCGATCAGCTGGAATTTGGCGGGATAGGAGACGCGGTGATTGGCCCGCGCGATGACGCATTCCCCGCCTTCGAGCGGCTGGCGCAGCGCATCGAGCGCCTGCGGCGTGAATTCGGGAAACTCATCGAGGAAAAGCACGCCATGATGAGCAAGCGAAGCCTCGCCCGGACGGGCGCGCAACCCGCCGCCGACAAGGGCAGCCATGGTGGCGGAATGATGCGGGGTGCGGAAGGGACGGCGGTCGGAAAGCTTGCCGCCGGTGAGCTGGCCGGCGATGGAATGGACCATCGAAACTTCCAGCAACTCGGCGGGCGAAAGCGGCGGCAGGATCGATGGCAACCGGGATGCCAGCATCGACTTGCCGGAACCGGGAGGACCGACCATCAGAAGATTATGACCGCCGGCGGCCGCGACTTCGAGGGCGCGCTTGGCGCTTTCCTGGCCCTTGATCTCGGCAAGATCAGGCAGGTTGGCGGCATTGGCGCGGATCGACGGCTCCGGCCTAGACAGTACCTGCGTGCCGCGGAAATGATTGGCAAGGGCGATCAGGCTGCGGGGCGCGAGAATATCGACATCGGCACCCGCCCAGGCGGCTTCCGCGCCGCTTTCGGCCGGGCAGATCAGCCCCTTGCCGAGCGCATTGGCGCCGATGGCGGCCGGCAGCGCGCCAGCAATGGCGGCGATCGTTCCATCGAGATTGAGCTCGCCGACGACGACAAAATCCGACAGCGCATCGGCGGGTATGGCGCCGAGGGCCGCCATCAGCGCGAGTGCGATCGGGAGATCGAAATGCGAGCCCTCTTTCGGCAAATCGGCGGGCGCCAGATTGACGGTCACCCGCTTGGCCGGCAGCGCCAGGCCGGAGGCGTGAAGGGCGGCCTGCACGCGCTCGCGGCTTTCGGCCACCGCCTTGTCGGGCAGGCCAACGATCTGCATTCCCACCTTGCCGGGCGCGATCATGACCTGGACCTCGACCGGCACGCCTTCGATACCCTGAAATGCGACCGTACTGACGCGCGCGACCATCCGCCTACCCCTTGCCCCTGCAAACTTTTACTTACCGCCCTGCGGCCTTAAGGCCAGCGGTTGCAATCTTGCATGGAAAATGGAATAAAACAAGAACGATAAAAGAACATATTCGGAGCAGTCGCCGTGACGCGGTTGTATCCGGCCACGGCAGCGAAGCGGGCGGGTAAAGGCCGCGATCTCAGCCGCGCTTGCGCTCGATCGCATCCCAAAGCAAGGCTGCGATATCGGCGCCGCCGAACTTCCTGACCTCGCGGATACCCGTCGGCGAAGTGACGTTGATCTCGGTCATGTAATCGCCGATCACATCGATGCCGACGAGCAGGAAGCCGCGCTCGCGCAACGCCGGGCCGATGCGGGCGCAGATCTCCTTTTCGCGCGGCGTCAGCTCGGTCGCCTCGGCGCGGCCGCCGACATGCATGTTGGAGCGGCTGTCGTGCTCGGCCGGTACGCGGTTGATCGCGCCGGCGAATTCGCCGTCGACCAGGATGATGCGCTTGTCGCCCTTGCGCACGTCGGGCAGATATTGCTGGGCGATGAAGGGCTCGCGGAAGAGCTGGCCGAACATTTCGAGCAGCGAGGAAAGGTTGCGGTCGTCGCGGGTCGAGTGGAAGACGCCGGCGCCGCCATTGCCGTAAAGCGGCTTCAGGATGATATCGCCCATCTCGTCGCGGAAGCGGCGGATTTCGGCCGGGTCCTTGGTGATCAGCGTCTTCGGCATCAGGTCGGAAAATTCGGTGACGAAGATCTTCTCCGGCGAATTGCGCACCCAGGCCGGATCGTTGACGACGAGCGTCTTCGGGTGGATGCGCTCGAGCAGATGCGTCGAGGTGATATAGGCCATGTCGAAGGGCGGATCCTGGCGCAGCAGCACGACATCCATGGTCGAGAGATCGACGCGCTCCGGCGCGCCAAGCTCGAAGTGATCGCCCTTGACGTCGCGCAGCACCATCGGCTCGACGGTGGCAAAGAGCTTGCCGTCACGGAAGCTCAGCCGCTCGGGCGTATAGTGGAACAGCCTGTAGCCGCGCGCCTGGGCTTCCAGGCTCATGGCGAAGGTGGAATCGCCTGCGATATTAATGCCGGCGACATGGTCCATCTGGACCGCTACATTGGTGATCTTGGCCATTTCCGTCCCTCGCTGAATGCCGGACAGATGTAGGTCGGCGAGATATCAAACGCAACGGCCAATCGGGGCTTCCGATCGGCCGTTATCCATGCTCGCATCTGCGGATCAACGCGTTTCGAGGATGCGCATCAGCCGGCCGCGATAGCTGTCGAGAATGACGGCGAGCACGATGACCGCACCTATGACGATCGGCTTGATGTTGTCGTCGGCACCGAGCAGCTGCAATCCCGTCGACAGCACCTGCAGAATGCAGGCACCCACCAGCGTGCCGATGATCGAGCCCTTGCCGCCGGAGAGGCTGGTGCCGCCGATGATGACGGCGGCGATGGCATTCAGCTCGTAGCCGATGCCGGCGACCGGGCTGCCGACATTGAGGCGGAGCAGATAGACCATGGCTGCGATGCCGGCGGTCAAGCCGGAGATCGTGAAGACCGCGATCTTGTATTTTTTCGGCGCATGGCCTGACAGCCGCACGGCCTCTTCATTGGTGCCGATCGCGAAGACGAAACGGCCGAAGACGGTATAGCGCAGCACGAACCAGCCGATGAGGACGACGACGATGGCAATCAGGAAGATCGAGGGGAAGATGCCCCAGAAGATCAGGTTGCCGAAATCGACGAAAGGCTGCGGCAGGCCGGTGATCGTGGAGTTATCGCTGACCACGCGCGCCAGGCCGCTCGCGACGTTCAGCATGCCGAGAGTGACGATGAAGGACGGCAGCTTCCACTTCTCGCAGATCCAGCCGTTGATGGCGCCAAGGGCGGCACCCGTGCCCATCGACGCGAGGCAGGCGAGAACGATTGCCTGCCATGGCGAAAGCGCCGGATTGATCATGATCGTCGCGCCGATCACCGTGCAAAGGGCAAGCAGCGAGCCGACCGAAAGATCGATGCCGCCGACGAGGATGACGAAGGTCATGCCGGCGGCAAGCACGGTGTTGATGGCGATCTGCACGAAGATCTTCAGAAAGTTCTCCGGCGTGGCGAAATAGGGCGCCGTCGCCGAGAAAAACGCCAGGATCAGGATGAGGGCAATGGCGACGCCCGCTTCCTTCATCGAGATGCGGATGAGCTTGTCCCAGAAGCCCATCTCTTTCGCCTCGGTCTGTTTTTCAATGCTGGCGGACACGGCTGTACTCCTTGTAGGCGAGCGAAAGGATCCTGCTCTCGTCGAAATCTTCCCGGACTATTTCACCTGATATCTTGCCGTCGGAGAAGACGATGATGCGATGGCAGATGCCGATGAGCTCCGGCAGATCGGAAGACACGACGAGGACACCCTTGCCCTCGGCCGCGAACTTCCACAGAAGCTCATAGATCTCGGCCTTGGCGCCGACGTCGATGCCGCGGGTGGGTTCATCGAAAATCAGGACCTTGGGACCGCGAAACAGCCATTTGGCGATGACGACCTTCTGCTGGTTGCCGCCGGAAAACGTCCTGACGGCCTGGCGGATGGACGGGGTCTTGATCCTGAGCTCGCGCACCAGGCGCTCGGCGTGACCATCCTCCGCCTTGCCGCTGATCAGGCCATTGCGGGAGATCTTGGCGAGATCGGTGATGGTGGCGTTTTCGGCGCAGCTCATGTCGAGCATCAGGCCCTGCATCTTGCGGTCTTCGGTCGCGAGACACAGCCCGGCCGCAACGGCATCCTTGGGCGAATTGATCTCGACCGGTTCGCCGTTCAGGCGGATTTCGCCGGCTGCCTTGGCGTCCGCGCCGAATATGGCGCGAACCGCCTCCGTCCGGCCGCTGCCGACGAGGCCGGCAATGCCGACGATTTCTCCCTTTGCCACGGAGAAGGACAGTTCCGGGCTGTTGCGCGTCACCTTCAGGCGGGAAACGCCGAGCGCCTCGCCGGATACGGCGCTGTCGCTGCGGAAGACGCCGTGATCGGAAAGCTTACGGCCGACCATGAGCTCGACGATGTCAGGGATGGCAAGTCCCGACAGCGGGCGGGTGATCACGTGCTGGCCGTCGCGCAGCACCGTCACATCGTCGCCGACTTCGAAGATCTCCTCCAGCCGGTGGGAGATGTAGAGCGTGGTGACGCCTCGGTTCTTCAGGCGCTTGAGAATTTCGAAGAGGCGGTCGACCTCCTTGGAGGTCAGGGTTGCCGTCGGTTCATCGAGAACGAGAAGCTTGCTTTCGTAGCAAAGCGCCTTGGCGATCTCGACGAGCTGAAGCTGCGCGACGCTGAGGCGGCTCGCCAGCGTCGTCGGCGCGACATCGAGGCCAACCTCTTCCAGGAGTTCGGAGGCCCTCTTGTTCATCGCCTTGTAGTTCACCAGTCCATATCGGCGCGGCAGATGCTCGAAGAGCAGGTTTTCCGCGACCGTCAGGTTGGAAAGCGGATGCAGCTCCTGGTGAATGACGCGGATGCCGGCCCTGAACGCCTCCAGGGGCGAGGACGGATGATATTGCTCGCCATCAAACAGGATGTGGCCGTCATCCGGCCGGAAGACGCCGCCGAGCAAATTGATCAGGGTCGATTTTCCCGCGCCGTTTTCACCGAGAAGAACGTGCCCCTTGCCGCGGCCGATCCGCATGGAAACATCCTTGAGCGCCACGACGCCGGGGAAGCGCTTGCCGATTCCTTCCAGCTTCAGGATGTCGTCATCTGGTGCGTCTGACACGTCGGCCTCATGCATGGTCTGTTCAATTCGGAATGTTGCAGCGCCGTTTATGCGTAAAGGGACACGCGGCGCACGTCCCGAGGCCGAAAGCAGGCCTCATCGGGAGCGGTTGGCGCCAGCCATCGGCCGGCGCCTCCTTTACCTTGCAGTCGGCAATCCCGATTATTTGAGATCGGCTGACGTGACGAGCTTGACGTCGGTCTTGACCCAGCCGGTGAATTTCTCGCCGGCAAGTTCACGCATACCATAGTCGATGCCCATGACCGCCATCTGTGCGCCATACTGCTCGACGGTGGCAAGCATCTTGCCATCCTTGATCAGCGGCTGCACCGGCGGAATGTTGTCGAAGCCGACAACCTTGATCTTGCCGGCCTGGCCAGCGGCATCGAGAGCCTTGACGACGCCCAGCGCCATGGAGTCGTTGGCGGCCATGACGCCTTGAATATCCTTATACTTCGTCAGGAAATTCGTCATGACGGTGTTGGCTTCTTCCGTCTCCCAATGGGCGGTCTTGCTGTCGAGAAGCTCGAGCTTGCCCGTCTTGACGGAATCCATGAAGCCTTCCTTGCGCTCCTTGGCATTGTCGGCCTCGGGGTTGCCCTCGAGGATGACGACCTTGGCGCCGGGGCCAAGATCCTTGGCCAGCGCATCGCCCGCGAGCTTTGCGCCTTCCTTGTTGTCAGGCCCGAAGAAAGCGAGATCGATCCCGGCCTTCTTCTTGGCATCGGCATCGAGCGGCACGTCGATGTTGATGACCTTGACGCCGGCCTTCACAGCTTTTGCCAGCGGGGTCGCCATCGCCTTGGAATCGGCGGGCGCCACGACGATGATGTCGTATTTCTGGGTGACGAAGTTTTCGACGGCATCGACCTGCGCGGCGAAATCACGCTCGTCCTTCATGCCGACGGCCTTGAAATCGAACTTGTCCTTGTTCTCGGCCGCATATTTGTCGGCGCCGGCCTTCATCTGCTTGAAGAACTCATTGGACAGAGACTTCATGATCAGGCCGACCTTCGGCTTTTCGGCCGCAAAGGCGGGCGATACGCCGCAGGACAGCGCAAGCACCAGGGTACCGGCGAGGCCGAGCTTCAATGCGGCACGGCGCGGCGCACTGGCCAAGACGGATTCACGCTTCATAGATTTGGACATTTTTTCCTCCCGAACGGCTCTGGGCTCAGCTCCATCTGAGTTGCCCTCGGTAATGAACCGTTTCCAACATCATCTGGGTAGCACGCCCTCGAAAATTGTCAAGTCGCCGATCGGAGGCCAAACTTTGCCCGGAATTGACATGTTCGAGGTATTTTACAAATATTGCGATGAACCGGTTCCATCGAGGGGTCGAATGAATGCGGACTTTGACCGGAGCCGCGAGAACGATTAGCTGGAAGCCGATCAGGCGCCCCGGGCGTCTTCCGAAGGCGCTATTGAAGGGCAAATGTTTCCGTTATGTCGAAAGTCGGGATTAGAGACGTTGCCAAGCTTGCGGGCGTTTCCACCGGGACGGTCTCGAGGGTTTTGAACGATCATCCCTCGGTCACGAAGGAATTGCGGGCGCGCGTCGACGGCATCATCAAAGAGCTCGGCTATATGCCCGATCCTTCCGCCAGAAGCATGCGCAGCAAGGTCAGCCGCCTCATCGGCATCGTCATTCCGGATCTGACCAATCCGTTCTTCTCCGAACTCGTCCAATCCGCGGAACAAGCGGCGGCAAATCACGGCTACAACATCATCGTCATGACGTCGTTTGATCACGCGGCCAAGGAGGCCGACCGTATCAGACAGCTGACGAGCCGGAAGGTGGACGGCATCATTCTCGTTCCCAGCAACGATTTCCATACGCTCAAGCTGCCAAAAGGATTGCCGATCGTCGTCGTCGACCGTCTCATGCCGGGATATTCCGGCATTGCCGCCGATCACCGCAACGGCGTTCGCCTCGGCGTCGAACATCTTCTGAAGCTCGGGCATCGCCGTATCGGCTTCATTTCGGGGCCCAAACACTCCGTTCCCGCCAACGATCGCCTCAGGGGCTATCTCGATGCGATGGAACAGACGGGCGGCGGCACGGAATTGGGGGCATCGCCGCTGATTGCCGAGGCGGCGTTCGACTATGAGAGCGGCCGTTCGGCGGGCAATTATCTTCTGGCGCGCGCGCGCAACGAGCGGCCGACGGCAATCTTTGCAAGCTCGGACCAGCAGGCGATCGGCTGCATGCGGGCGGCGCATGATTTGGGAATCCCGATCCCTGCCGCCCTTTCCGTCGTCGGCTTCGACGGCATCCCGCTCGCAAGCATGACGACGCCGCGGCTGACGACGGTGAAGCAGCCGATTCAGGAGGTGGCCGCGGCGGCGGTGGCCGTCCTCTTAAACAAGCGGACGGCACCCGAGCTCGACAAACCGATCCTGTTCGACTGCGAGTTTCTAAACGGCGAAACGACCGCCCCGCCGCAGCCCGATTAGCTGGGAATGAACGACACCGGCAGCGAATTCAGGCGGCGATGCCCTGGTTGCCGCCGTTGCGCAGCATGTTGCGGAGACGATAGGCGATCGCCAAGGGCTTCGGGAAAGGCTTGCGCAGGAAGGCGACCTTGCGGACATAGTTGTCGACCCGCCAGCTCGCCCAGGTTCCGCCTGCGAAAAAGGCGACGTCGCCGACGGCAAGGGTTCGCTCCGTGCCGTCCTCGGCGGTGATGTGGACCTCGCCTTCGAGGATCATCACGGTCTCGTCCCAACCGAAATACCAGCGGAATTCGCCCGCCGTGCAGTCCCAGATCGCCGTCAGAGACGCCTCGTCATGGCCGCGCGAATGTTCGGCCGTGCGGGCCTCGGGGTTGCCGCTGACGATCCAGTCCGGGTTGATCGGCGTCGGCTTCAGCGGCAGCATGTCGCTTGCATGCGCGATGAAAGATTTTCCGGCCGGCTTCAGCGCAACATAAGGCACAGAGCGCGCAGCCATGGCGGCCGCGCTTGCAAGCATCATCTTCCAGGCCACGTAACAACCCCCGATTTTTATCCCTACCAAGGCGGGGGATAGCAGAGAGTCGTAAGGAGCCCGTTCACGCCGGCATTAAAATTTTAAGGATCGGGAAAGCCGGTGGGTCGAAAGAGGTCAGAATGCGTCGGGAAAGTGCCGCGGCAGCCGGCCGGGCGTGATCGCCACGATATCGTAGCGTTGGGAAAGACGAGCATGATCGGTCTGGCGGGCAAGCCAGAGATCGCTTGCCGCCCGTATGCGCTTCTGCGAGGCGATGGAGACGGCGTCGACGGCCGCCGCCTCGCCATGGCGGGCCTTGACCTCGACGAAGACGGCGAGATTGCCCTTGCGGGCAACGATATCGATCTCGCCGAGCCTGGTGCGGTGGCGAAGCGCCAGGATGCGATATCCCTTCAGCATCAGGAAGACGGCCGCGACATATTCCGACATGCGGCCGCGCCGCAGCGCCTTCCTTCTGATGGCGGCGAGATCCTTATCGGCCATCGGCGCCCTTCATCTCCAGCAGGCGCTGGTAGAGCGCCTTGCGCGGCAGGCCGGTGAGCCGGGCCGCCTCGGTCGCAGCCCTTGCCGTCGGCATCGTTTTCGAGAGGTCGGCGAGCATGGCTTCGACATCGGCTTCAGGCGTTTCGGCCGGCTGCGGCGGGCCGACGACGAGGACGATCTCGCCCTTGACGTTTTCCACCTGCTGATAATGCGCGGCAAGCTCGGCCAGCGTGCCGCGGCGAAACTCCTCATAGGTCTTGGTCAGCTCGCGGCAGACGGAGGCGGGCCGGGCGGCCCCCAGCACATCGGCGGCGGCGAGAAGGGTCGCGCCGATGCGATGCGGCGATTCAAAGAAGATCAGCGTCGCCGGTGCGGTCGCAAGTTCACCGAGGCGGTCGCGGCGGGCCTTGTCCTTGACCGGCAGGAAACCGGCGAAAAGAAAGGCGTCATTCGGCAGGCCGGAACCGACAAGCGCTGCAAGCGGCGCCGACGCTCCGGGGATGGGAATGACGCGATAGCCCGCCGTGATCGCCTGCTGCGCCAGCCGATAGCCGGGATCGGAGACGAGCGGCGTGCCGGCATCGGAAACCAGCGCCACCGACCGGCCCGCCTCCAGCGCCTGCAGGAGCCGCGGCCCCGCTTCGTCGGCATTATGCTCGTGATAGGCGAAAGGGCGGTTCTGGATGCCGTAGCGATCGAGCAGGACACGGGTGACGCGCGTGTCCTCGCAGGCGAGCACATCGGCGCCGGCCAGCGTTTCCAACGCGCGCAGCGTGATGTCGCCGAGATTGCCGATGGGGGTCGCGACCAGATAAAGCGCCGGCTCCAGCGGCCGCGCCGGCACCGTTGCATTGTGCAGGCGGAAGCTTCGCCGGCCGGCGGTTTCCGCTGTCGTTTCCTCATTCATGCCATTTGCTTTCCGTCCCGCCGGCGCCCTGCCGGTTCATCGGCCTTTATGGGCGAGCGGCACTGCTTCGGCAAGGGTTCGGATTTCTGTGAGGATTGCTCCGGAAAACCGCAAATGCGGGCTTGGAGCCGTCCATGCCTCTTGCAAACCGATGCTGAAGTCTGCCATTTTGCCCGTCCACTCCCGGCCTAAAGTCGGGAAAGCATTCTTCGGGTGCTCGATGCGCCCGGACAGTCACGGTCGAAAGCGGTAGCATCCCATGCGTATTACTATTGAGCGGTCAAACCTGTTGAAATCGCTGAACCACGTCCATCGCGTGGTCGAACGTCGCAACACGATCCCGATCCTGTCCAACGTATTGCTCAAGGCCGACGGCCAGAACCTCGATATGAAGGCGACCGATCTCGATCTCGAAATCACCGAGGCGACGCCTGCCAGCGTCGAACAGCCCGGCGCCACCACCGTTCCCGCGCATCTTCTCTACGACATCGTGCGCAAGCTGCCCGACGGTTCGGAAGTGCTGCTTGCCACCAGCACTGACGGCGGCTCGATGACCGTGCAGTCCGGCCGTTCGAAATTCTCGCTGCAGTGCCTGCCGGAATCGGACTTCCCTGATCTGACCGCCGGCACCTTCACGCATTCCTTCAAGCTGAAGGCGACCGATCTGAAGATGCTGATCGACCGCACGCAGTTTGCGATCTCGACCGAAGAGACGCGTTATTATCTCAACGGCATCTTCTTCCACACGATCGAGAGCAAGGGCGACCTGAAGCTCAGGGCGGTCGCGACCGACGGCCACCGCCTGGCGCGCGCCGATGTCGACGCGCCCTCCGGCTCCGAGGGCATGCCCGGCATCATCATTCCGCGCAAGACCGTGGGAGAGCTGCAGAAACTGGTCGACAATCCCGAGGCCGTCGTGACCGTCGAAGTGTCCGATGCCAAGATCCGCATGACGATCGGCTCGATCGTGCTGACCTCGAAACTGATCGACGGCACCTTCCCGGATTATCAGCGCGTCATCCCGACGGGCAACGACAAGGAAATGCGCGTCGACTGCACGACCTTCGCCCAGGCCGTCGACCGCGTTTCCACAATCTCTTCCGAGCGCGGCCGCGCCGTGAAGCTCGCGCTTTCCGAAGGGCAGCTGATGCTGACCGTCAACAATCCGGATTCCGGCAGCGCGACTGAAGAAGTCGTCGTCGGCTACGATACGGATTCGATGGAAATCGGCTTCAACGCCAAATACCTGCTCGACATCACCGCGCAGCTTTCCGGCGAGGAAGCGATCTTCCTGCTGGCCGATGCCGGCTCGCCGACACTGATCCGCGACACGGCCGGCGACGATGCGCTCTACGTGCTGATGCCGATGCGCGTCTGACGGGAACGAAGGCGCCCGTTTCCGGTTTTCCTCCAGTCAAACCGGAGGATGCCAGGATGAAGAAGACGGGAGCGGTGCGCATCGGCATTTCAGGCTGGACCTATGCGCCCTGGCGCGGCCAATTCTATCCGAAAGGCCTGCCGCAGAAGCAGGAGCTTGCCTACGCCGCCCGGCACTTCCGTTCGATCGAGATCAACGGCACCTTCTACGGATTGCAGAAGCCCGAAAGCTTCGGCCGCTGGCGGGACGAAACGCCTGACGACTTCGTCTTTGCGGTCAAGGGGCCGCGCTTCATCACCCATATGCGGCGGCTGAGGGAGATCGAGGCGCCGCTTGCCAACTTCTTCGCTTCCGGGCTGCTGCGGCTCGGCCCCAAGCTTGGGCCGATCCTCTGGCAATTCCCGCCGAACATGGCCTTCGATCCCGATCGTTTCGAAAGTTTCCTGTCGCTGCTGCCGCATGACCACGATGCGGCGACAGCTCTTGCCAGACGGCATGATGAGCGGCTCAAACATGCCTGGCTCGAAAGCGACGGACATCAGCCGATCCGCCATGCGCTCGAAATCCGCAACGACAGCTTCCGCTCAGCCGCCTTCATCGAGATATTGAGGCGACATAACGCCGCCTTGGTCTGCGCCGACACGGTGCAATGGCCGCTGTTGATGGACATCACCGCCGACTTCATCTATTGCCGGCTGCATGGTTCCGAACAGCTTTACATCAGCGGCTACGAGGATGAGGCACTCGACCTATGGGCCGAACGCATCCGCGCCTGGGCGAAGGGCAGAGAACCCGACAACGCGACGCGGGTGCTGGAGCCGCTGCCGGCGCGAGCCAAGGGCCGAGACGTCTATCTTTATTTCGATAACACCGACAAAAAGCTGCGCGCGCCCGTCGACGCCGATCATCTCAGCGACAGGCTTGCGGATCTCATGCCTCGATCCGAGCGGAAGGCGGCATGAGCTGTTGATGCCGGTGTCTTCGTTGCGAAAATTCTTGTCCCGACAGCGACAAAGAGCATATTAAGACAGTCGATCAACATGCGGATGGGTGGAGAATGCGCTTAAGGGTCAAGGTGAGGGAACATCTCGGGAAGAAATTCGATGAAGAAATCCGCTTCTTCCGGGGCATGATGCAGGGGCCGAAGACGGTAGGCTCTATCGTGCCGACCTCCTCGATCACCGCCAAACGCATGGCAAGCGTCATCAACCTCAATTCCGGCCTGCCGGTGCTCGAACTCGGACCGGGCACGGGCGCTATCACCAAAGCCATTCTCGGACGCGGCGTGAAGCCGGACAATCTGGTCGCGATTGAATATTCGACGGATTTCCACCAGCATCTGCTGCGCACCTATCCGGGCGTGCACTTCATCAACGGCGATGCCTTCGATCTCAAGACCACGCTCGGCGCCTTCGGCGACCAGACGTTCGATTGCGTCATCTCTTGCATTCCGCTTCTGAACTTCCCGATGGCGATGCGCGTCTCGCTGCTCGAAAGCCTGCTCGACCGGCTGCCGGCCGGCCGGCCGGTGGTGCAGATATCCTACGGCGCGATTTCGCCGATCGCCGCCAATCCCGACCGCTACCACATTCAGCATTTCGACTTCGTGGTGCGCAACATTCCACCGGCGCAGCTCTGGATCTACCGGCGCGGCTGAGATGTTCGGGATCTATATCACCCATCCGCAGGTCAAGATCGACGCAAACGTGCCCGTGCCGAAATGGGGGCTTTCCGATGTCGGCGCGGCGCGCGCCCGCAAAGCCGCCGAGAGCGGCTGGGCCGGACAGTTGCGGCGCATCGTCTCCAGCGACGAGACGAAGGCGATCGAAACAGCCGAAATTCTGGCGAAAGCATCCGGCATCAGCATCGAGATCGTTCACGGCATGCACGAGAACGACCGCTCGGCCACCGGCTTCCTGCCGCCGCCGCAATTCGAGGAAGCCGCCGACTGGTTCTTTGCCCATCCCAAGGAAAGCTTCAAAGGCTGGGAGCGTGCCATCGACGCGCAGGCCCGCATCGTCGGGGCTGTCAATGCCGTTCTTGCCATGCATGATGCGACAGCACCCATCGCCTTCGTCGGCCATGGCGGTGTCGGCACGCTGCTCAAATGCCATCTGTCGGGCCGGCCGATCGGCCGCGACCGCGACCAGCCGGCCGGTGGCGGTAATCTCTATGCTTTCGGCCTTGCGGATCGCCGCTTATCATGCGACTGGACGCCCATCGAAGACTGGCGGGAGTGACTTGAAATGGACGCACGCGAGCGGCTGATCGTCGGCCTGGATGTTCCAACGATCGGCGAGGCGGAACGACTGGTTTCCACGCTCGGCGACGACGTTCTCTTCTACAAGATCGGCTACCAGCTCGTTTTTGCCGGCGGCCTGGAATTCGCCCGCGACCTTGCCGCCAGCGGGAAGAAGATCTTTCTCGACATGAAGCTACTCGACATCGACAACACGGTCGCGTCCGGCGTCGAGAACATCGCCAAGATGGGCATGTCGATGCTGACGCTGCACGCCTATCCCAAAGCCATGAAGGCGGCGGTCGAGGCGGCTGCCGGCTCCGGCCTCTGCCTGCTCGGCGTGACCGTGCTCACCTCGATGGATGCCGACGATCTTGCCGACGCCGGCTACAATCAGGATCCGCACAGCCTGGTGCTGCGCCGCGCCGGCCAGGCGCGCGCGGCCGGGATGGGCGGCATCGTCTGTTCGGCGGCGGAAGCAGCCGAAGTAAGCGATATCGTCGGACCCGACATGGCGATCGTCACCCCAGGCATCCGCCCGACCGGCAGCGACAAGGGCGACCAGAAGCGGGTGATGACGCCTTTCGACGCACTGAAGGCGGGAGCCACGCATCTCGTCGTTGCCCGGCCGATCGTCAAGGCGCCCGATCCGAGGGAGGCCGCCCGCGCCGTCCTCAATGAGATGGTCAGCGCCCTCTGGCCGGCAAACCGCTAATTCAATCGCAAAGGGAGAAGACCATGGCCAAGGGATACTGGATTGCCCGCGTCGACGTTCGCGATGCCGAGCGCTACAAGGATTACGTGGCGGCGGCGAAGCTCGCCTTCGAAAAATACGGCGCGAATTTCCTGGCGCGCGGCGGCGCGATCACCGAGCTCGAGGGCAAGGCCCGCGCCCGCAACGTCGTGATCGAATTTCCCTCGATGCAGCATGCGGTCGACTGCTACAATTCACCCGAATACCAGATCGCCGCGAAAATCCGCCAGGAAGCGGCGGACGCGGAAATGGTCGTCGTCGAGGGCATCTGAACCACTTCGCACCTGCAAAACTGACGGCGCGATGGGCCTTCCCGTCACGCCGGGATTCGGCTAAGACGGGGGCCGATAAAGCACCCCAAAAGCCTTTCGAGGAGCCTGCCATGACCCTTGCCAACCTGCCGCCGCTCGTCACCGTGTTCGGAGGGTCCGGCTTCGTGGGCAGGCACGTGGTTCGCGCGCTCGCCAAGCGCGGATATCGCATCCGCGTCGCCGTGCGCCGTCCCGATCTCGCCGGCTTCCTGCAGCCGCTTGGCAATGTCGGCCAGATTTCCTTCGTTCAGGCGAACCTGCGCTACCGCAGCTCGATCGACCGCGCCGTCGACGGTGCGAGCCACGTCGTCAACTGCGTCGGCATCCTGCATGAGACCGGCCGCAACACCTTCGACGCGGTGCAGGAATTCGGCGGTCGCGCGGTTGCCGAAGCGGCGCGTGGCGCCGGCGCCACGCTCACCCATATTTCGGCGCTCGGCGCCAATGCGAATTCCGATTCCGATTATGGCCGCACCAAGGGCCGCGCGGAAGCGGCCATCCTCTCCGTCAAGCCCGATGCGGTGATCTTCCGCCCGTCGATCGTCTTCGGACCGGAGGACAGCTTCTTCAACAAGTTTGCCAACATGGCGCGCATGTCGCCGGTCCTGCCGCTGGTCGGCGGCGGCAAGACGAAATTCCAGCCCGTTTACGTCGAGGATATCGCCGAGGCCGTTGCCCGCGCGGTCGACGGCAAGGTGGCCGGCGGCAGGATCTATGAACTCGGCGGGCCTGAGGTGCTGAGCTTCCGCGAATGTCTCGAGATGATGCTGAAGGTGACGAGCCGCAAGAACCCGCTCGTCTCCCTGCCCTTCGGCATCGCGTCGCTGATCGGCAGCATCGCCTCGCTGGTCCCGTTCATAACGCCGCCGATCACGCCGGACCAGGTGCGCCTGCTCAAGCACGACAACATCGTCTCCAAGGAAGCCGAGGCCGAAGGCCGCACGCTGAAGGGGCTCGGCATCACGCCCACCATGCCGGCATCGGTGCTTGCCTCCTATCTCGTGCAGTACCGGCCGCACGGCCAGTATACGGATTCCGGCAAGGCCGCCTGATCATCTTTCCCGAAGAATTGACAGCGTCGTCCGCGGATACCGCGGGCGGCGTTTTGCCGTCGTCCCGTCACGCAGCGCCTGCGCAAGTTTGGAATGTTTCCCTGCGGCCATATTGAGCGGCGTTGCATAAAAGACGCATCGGAAAATTTGTGGAATTAACGCCAAATTTAGCAGGAACGTTTATTGCTATTTGTCATTCCACTGACTACCAAACCCGCGCGTCCTCGAACGGACTCAACGCCTGCGAAAAGCGTGCGGCAATCACTGTGAAAGGCATTTCTCGATGGGCAAGTCAATCGCGCTCCTGTTTGCGTGTGCGGCGCTGGTTATCCTTGCAGGCTCCTTCGTTGCGCCCGGTTCGGTCGCGGCGTTGAAGGGCGACTGCTCGCCGGCTTACGGCGTCGATCCTTGCTCGACGGCTTCGATCATCCATTGACGAAAAGCCGGTCTTGAGACCGGCATTTATCAAAGACATTAGTCAACCCGAGCGCCTGATTGAGACGCTTGAAATGCAAGTGCCGTCCGGCCAGCATCAAAAACGGCGCGGACGTGCGCCGCTTAGGTCATTGCAAAACCATCTCTTGTATTACACTTTCAAAATAGCTGTGCTCGATTGGCTTTTGAGAGGTTGAAAAGATGTTGCAGGTGCCACAAGAGACCGAACGCCTCGCACGGCTCGTCGCCGATCGCACGGGGCGAAGCGCCGAAGACGTCGTTCGCGTCGCGATCGAGCGTGAAGCCATCACCTTCGGAGTGCTCGACAAGCCGAAGCACCGGATGACCGCCGAGGAGATGCTCGCCTTCGGAGAGAGGATTGCCGCCATGCCCGTGCTCGATCCTCGCAGCCCGCAAGAAATCATGGACGATTTGAACGCAATATGATCGTCATCGACACGTCTGCGCTGATCGCCATCTTCGAGAAAGAAGCCGACGCGGCGACTTATGCAGGCGCGATCGCCAACGCCGAGCGATTGGTCATGTCGGCGCTGAATGTCTATGAAACCGCTGTGGTCCTCCGCTCTCGCCGCGGCGAGGCGGCGGTTAATCAGTTCTGGATCTATCTGGACGAAGCGCAGGTAGAGATCGCTGCATTCGATCGAGAGCAGGCGCGATTGGCGGCCATAGCTTTCGGACAATTCGGCAGGGGAATTCATTCGAAAGCCAAACTCAATCTTGCCGATTGTGCCGCCTACGCGCTGGCGAAGAGCCTATCTCTGCCCCTCCTCTTCAAAGGCAACGACTTTGCCCATACGGATATCGAACCATGGCGTTGATCGTGCGGACCTAGATCCATGATCAAAAGGCGCACGTAGCTTCGCAGGATCGTTATCCCCGATAGGGCACCTTGCATTCGCGCCCGGGAGTTGCGCGAATGCAATGCGAGACCGATATCTCAGGGAATCAGGCCGCCGGCAGCCAAGCCGAGCAGCAGGACGCCGAGAATGATCCGGTAAATTGCGAAGAGCGTGAACCGGTTGCTCCTGATATAGGCAAGCAGCCATTTGACGGCGATGAAAGCAACGACCGTGGAGGCGACGAAGGCTATGCCGAGCGCCGTCCAGTCTTCGCCTGCCGCTCCGCCGTCCTTGAAGGCCTTCAGCAACTCATAACCGCTCGCGGCATACATCGTGGGAATGCCGACGAGGAAAGCGAATTCGGTCGCGGCAGCGCGATTGCCCGTGCCCGCCAGCATGGCGACGAAAATCGTGGCGCCGGAGCGCGACGTTCCCGGAAAGATGCCGGCGACGATCTGGGCGATGCCGACCAGAATGGCGACGAGCCAGGTGATCTCCTTGTGAGGCGGCCTGCGCGCCGCGGCCCATTCGGCGAAGATCATCCAGATACCGCCGATGATGAGCGCCCAGGCGATCGGCGTGGCGGTCTCGGGAAGCTCATAGCCGAGCCTCTTGACGACAAGGCCCAGGATCGCGGTGATGAGAAAGGCGACGATCAGCTTGGCGGCATAATCGCGGTTTGCCGGCTCTCGCCAGCCGAGCACCAGATCCACCAGACGACGCCAATAGATGATGGTCACGGCGAGGATGGCGCCTGCCTGGATGACGATATTGAACATGTCCGACCGGTGACCCAGCCATTGCTCCGCAATGATGAGGTGGCCGGTGCTCGAGATCGGCAGAAACTCGGTAATCCCCTCGACGATACCGAGGATAATAGCATTGATATAGTCCATAAATTGTCTCCGGTTTAAAGGTCGTTCGGACCGAGCATCTCCGGCTGGAAATGCTCCAGGCTGCGCTTGAGCCGATCAGGCGCGGCCTCTATCCTCGTGCACAAGAAGCGTGTTTTATCCCCTCTCAGATGGCGTGAGATCCGATTCGCTTGTATTGCCCCGGCCAAGCTCCTATAGCTTCAACCAATGAGTCATGACTAGGGCGCTATAAATGAGCTGCCGCACAGTCCTGTAACAGCAATCATAAAGCACGAGTATCGATGCCCACGCTTTATCACCATCCCATGTCATCCGCATCTCGCTTCGTCCGGCTGATCCTGGCGGAATACGGCTATCAGGCGGATCTGATCGAAGAGCAGACCTGGGAGAAGCGCCGGGATTTCCTGGCGCTCAATCCCGCCGGCACACTGCCGGTCTATGTCGACGACAGCATGCGCGCGCTTTGCGGCGCGACCGTCATTTCCGAATATCTGGACGAGACGCACGGCGTCCTGAAGCGCGACCGGCGGCTGCTCGCCGAGGACCCTTTCCAGCGGGCAGAAATCCGCCGGCTGAGCGAGTGGTTCATGCAGAAGATGGAAAACGACGTGACGAAGCCGCTCGCCCGCGAGCGCGTCTACAAGTTGCAGATGACGGCCGACCAGGGCGGCGGAGCGCCGGATTCGAAGATTCTGCGCACGGCCCGCGCGAATATCCGCCAGCATATGCGCTATCTCACCTGGCTCGCCGGCTCACGCCAGTGGCTGGCTGGCGAGCGGATGAGCTATGCCGATCTTGCCGCCGCCGCCTCGATTTCGATCCTCGATTATCTCGGTGAGATCGATTGGGCGGATGCGCCTGTCGTCAAGGAATGGTATCAGAGGCTGAAATCGCGCCCCTCCTTCCGGCCGATGCTGACGGAGCGCGTGCGCGGCCTGACCCCCGTTTCGCATTATGCGGATCTGGATTTCTGACGAGGGCTCTTCATGCCCGAAGCTGACAACCACGACAAAGATCGGCGGCGCCGCGACAATTTGACCGACTTCGTCAGGGCGGAATCCGCCGCCAAGGGCTTCGATCTCTGCCGTATCACGCGCCCGGATGCCATCCCCGAAGCAAAAGAGCGTCTCGGCCAGTTCATCGATGCCGGGCGTCACGGGACGATGGACTGGATGGCGGAGACGCGCGACCGGCGCGGCGACCCCCGCACGCTCTGGAGCGAGGTGCGATCCGTCGTCGTCTTCGGCCTCAACTACGGGCCGGAGGAAGATCCGCGCGGCATCCTCGGCAAGCCTGATAAGGCGGCGATTTCAGTCTATGCCCGCAATCGCGATTATCATGACGTCATCAAGGGCCGGCTGAAGGAGATCGCCACGCGCTTTGCGGCACGGGCGGGCGCCGATGTGAAGGTCTTCGTCGATACCGCGCCCGTCATGGAAAAACCGCTGGCGGCGGCGGCCGGCCTCGGCTGGCAGGGCAAACACACCAATCTCGTCAGCCGCACGCACGGCTCCTGGCTGTTTCTCGGCTCGATGTTCACCACCGCCGACCTTGCCGTCGACGCGCCGGAGATCGATCATTGCGGTTCCTGCCGCGCCTGTCTCGACGCCTGCCCGACCGCCGCCTTTCCGGCGCCTTACCAGATCGACGCGCGGCGCTGCATCTCCTATCTCAGCATCGAGCACAGGGGACCGATCGATCCCGACCTGCGGGTGCTCTTCGGCAACCGCATCTATGGCTGCGACGACTGTCTTGCCGCCTGTCCCTGGAACAAGTTCGCAAGTGCCGCCTCCGAAATGAAGCTGAAGGCGAGAGAAGATCTGCAGGAACCGTCGATCGCCTTTCTGCTGACGCTCGACGATCCGGCTTTCCGCGCCTTCTTCAGCGGCTCGCCGGTGAAGCGGATCGGCCGCGACCGCTTCATCCGCAACGTGCTGATCGCCGCCGGCAATTCCAGCGAGAAGACACTGATCCCACAATGTCGCATGCTCGCGGACGATGCCTCGCCGGTGGTGCGAGGGATGGCGGTTTGGGCGCTTTCGCGGCTGATGGAGGCTGGCGAATTCTCGGCCTTTGCCGCACAAAGGGCCGGCGAGAGAGATGACGACGTACTGAACGAATGGCGGCTGGCAGGAGTGGGCTGATGCATGTGATGATCTTTGGCTGCGGTTTTTCCGGCACGGCAATCGCCGAGGCTTTCGCCGGCGATGGCGTGCGCGTGTCGGGCACGACCCGCTCGGCAGAGAAGACGGAAGCGCTCCGCCGCGCCGGTATCGAAGCATTCCTGTTCGATGGCGAGACCATGGAAGAGGGTCTCGTCCAGGCTTTGGCCGATGTCACCCATCTCGTGCAGTCGATTGCGCCTGGAAAGGCCGATCCTCTGCTGCGGCTGCTCGGCGAAGACGGCGCAGGCCTGCTGCCGAGGCTCGAATGGATCGGATACCTCTCCACCGTCGGCGTCTATGGCGATCACAAGGGGGCCTGGATCAACGAGGAAACGCCCTGCGTGCCCGTTTCCGGACGCTCGAAGGAGCGGCTGGAGGCGGAAGAGGGCTGGCTGGCAATGGGCGTGAAGTGCGGCGTGCCGGCGGCCGTGCTGCGCCTCTCCGGCATTTACGGGCCGGGCCGCAATGCCTTCTGCAATCTGGAAAAGGGCACGGCGCGGCGCCTGATCAAGAAGGACCAGGTTTTCAACCGCATCCGTGTCGAGGATATCGGCGCGGCGACCCGTTATCTCTCGGACCATGGCCTCGGCGGCATCTATAATGTCACCGACGATCGGCCGGGCCCGCCGCAGGACGTGATCGTCGAGGCGGCGCGCCTGATGGGCGTCGAGCCGCCGCCGGAACAGGCTTTCGAAACCGCCGAACTGACGCCGATGGCCCGCTCTTTCTATGGTGAGAACAAACGGGTTTCGAATGCGAAATTGAAGGCCGCCGGCTTCGAATTTTCCTTCCCCACCTACCCGATGTCGCTTGCGCAATTGTGGCAGGACGGACGCTGGCGCGGTTAGATCAGGGCCGCCGCTTGCGGCCGGGGTTATCACCCAAAATGAGTAGGAAATTCCTACTTTCTGCATTTATCAGAACAATTCTCGCCGCAAAACATGGTTAACGGCCTCTGAATTTGCCCAAATGTGGCAGCAAATATGGCAGACGCAGAAAAAATATTTCGTGATTTTTGTGAAGGCCCTGAAGTTTAAAACTTCCTCGGAAAAATCATTTGAATTTTAGCTGATTTCATTGCGTTTTTTCCACACCCTGCCACACGTGGCAAATTCTCATATTTTATCAATGGCCTCACAAATATTACACTATGTAACATTCCGTGATCGTTCACGGCACTTTTTCGCCATTTTTCGACGGATTTAAGCCCCGCCGCCTGCAAGGGCGTGAGTTCAATAGTTGAGGGATACTCCGTTTTGAAGAAAATCTGCCGTTCTATTGTCGCTGCCGCGACTATTGCAGCCTGTTCTTCCTTGCTTCCGGCGGAAGGTTTTGCTGCAAATGGTTGCGGTGGTGCTTCATGGTACGCACTTCGCTCCAAAACTGCTTCCGGAGAACGTATGAACCCTGCCATCTTGACTGCCGCGCACCGCTCGCTCGCATTCGGCACCAAGGTGAAGGTCACCAACCGCAACAATGGCCGCACCGTCGTCGTTCGCATCAACGATCGCGGTCCGTTCATCCGGGGACGCGTGCTCGACCTGTCGCGGGCCGCCGCGCAGAATATCGGCATGGTGAGCTCGGGCACTGCGAAGGTCTGCTACCAGGTCGTCAGCTGAGGCTGAAGGCTGCGCCGCCAGCGGCGCTTGCTCTTGCCGCCAATCGCGGTTACCACGCGGTTGAGACTTGTGCACAATCCGCCCCGCGCCCATCAAGTCTGCGCGCGGATCGTTCACACGCCACGGCAACAGGAGACATGTGAATGCGTTTGGGCGGCCGCCTCGAAGGGGCGATTTCTGTGCTCGCGGACATCGATGCCCGCAAGCGACCCGTCGCCGACGCGCTGAAGGACTGGGGCCTTGCGCATCGCTTCGCCGGCTCCGGCGACCGCGCCGCAATCGGCAATATCGTCTACGACGCCCTGCGCATGCGGCTTTCCCATGCCTGGCTCATGGATGACGACAGTGCCTCGGCCATTGCCTACGCCGTCATGTTCCGCCAGTGGGGTTTTACACCTGACAGCCTCGCCGCCGAACTGGCCGACGACAAGTTTGCGCCGCCGCCGCTTCCGGCCGATGCCGCCGCCGCTTTCGCAAGCCGCTCGCTCGACGATGCGCCGCCGCATATCCGCGGCGATATTCCAGAATGGGTTCAATCCTCCTTCGAACAGGCCTTTGCCGCCAATTGGCTCGCCGAGGCACAGGCGCTTGCCGCCCGCCCGACGCTCGACCTGCGCGCCAACATCCTGAAAGCCTCCCGCGACAAGGCCGTCAAGGCGCTCGAAAGAGCCGGCGCGCATGCGGCGAAGATCGCCCGCTACGGCATCCGGATTGCCGCAGGCGAAGGCGCCTCGCGTCTTCCCAACGTGACAGCCGAGCTTTCGTTCCAGAAAGGCTGGTTCGAAGTTCAGGACGAGGGATCGCAGATCGTCGCCGATCTGGTGCTGGCGCGCGACGGCGAACAGATCCTCGATTACTGCGCCGGCGGCGGCGGCAAGACCCTCGCCATGGCGGCCGCCATGCAGAACAAAGGTCAGGTTCATGCCTACGACGCCGACCGCAAGCGGCTGGCGCCGATCATCGAGCGGCTGAAGCGCGCGGGCACTCGCAATGTCCAGGTGCATGACGACGTCAAAGGGCTTTCCGGCCTTGCCGGCCGCTGCGACAAGGTGCTCGTCGATGCACCCTGCACCGGCACCGGCACGTGGCGGCGGCGGCCCGATACCAAATGGCGGCTGACCGCAAAGAACCTCGACGAACGCACTGCCCAGCAGGAGGATGCGCTGGCGCAGGCAAGCGGCTTCGTCAAACCGGGCGGCGAACTGATCTACGTCACCTGCTCGGTGCTGCCTCGGGAAAACGAGGAGCAGGTGCGCCGTTTCACAGCCGACAACCCCGGCTTCCAGATCGTCAGCGCCCTGCCCGCCTGGGATGGACTGTTCGGCAAGGATGCCCCGCGCCCGCGCTCTTCCGACGGCCTGACGGTGACGCTGACGCCCGCTTCCACGGATACCGACGGCTTCTTCTTCTGCCGCATGCAGCGGAAGGGATGACGGGGTTCGGCGATGCCGGAACCGTCCACGCAATTGCCGCTGATTTTCCGGGCTGACGCCTTTCAAACGGGCGGTTTGGAAGCACCTCCGCATCCTTAAAATCATTCCAAACTAGAGCATTTGACACCAGTTTGCTTTTGCGCGAAGAGACGGAGCCCCATTAGACGGAATATCCGTCACAGGAGAGGATCATGAAGCTTAACCGCAAATTCCGCGCAGCCGTGCTGGCGATTGCCCCCGCAGCCCTGCTCGCCCTTCCCGCGCAGGCCGAGATCGATGCTGCCGCCGTGGTGAAACACTATGCCGACGTGGCGCACGCCAAATACGAGGATTCGCTGACGACGGCAAAGGCGCTCGACGCCGCCATCGATGCCTTCCTCAAGGCGCCGACCGACGAGACGCTCAAGGCCGCCAGGGATGCCTGGATCAAGGCGCGCGTTCCTTACCAGCAGACGGAAGTCTACCGCTTCGGCAATCCGATTGTCGACGACTGGGAAGGCAAGGTCAATGCATGGCCTCTCGACGAAGGCCTGATCGACTATGTCGATGCCTCCTACGGCAGCGAGAGCGACGAAAACTCGCTCTACGTGGCGAATGTCATCGCCAACAAGACGATCAAGATCGATGGCAAGGATATCGACGCCTCCAAGCTGACGCCGGAATTCCTCTCCGGCACGCTGCAGGAAGCCGGCGGCATCGAAGCCAACGTCGCGACCGGCTATCACGCCATCGAATTCCTGCTCTGGGGCCAGGATCTGAACGGCACCGGTCCCGGCGCCGGCAACCGCCCCGCGACGGATTACGACCTCAAGAACTGCACGCACGGCAATTGCGACCGCCGCGCCGAATATCTGAAGTCCGCCTCCACCCTGCTCGTTTCCGACCTGCAGGAAATGACCGACAACTGGAAGCCGGACGGGGCTGCGACCAAGAACGTCGAAACCGACCCGAAGGCCGGTCTCGTCGCCATTCTGACGGGCATGGGTTCACTCTCCTATGGCGAGCTTGCCGGCGAGCGCATGAAGCTCGGCCTGCTGCTGCATGATCCGGAGGAGGAGCATGATTGCTTCTCCGACAATACCTACAACTCGCATCTCAACGACGCGATCGGCATCGCCGCCGCCTATACCGGCAACTACACCCGCGTCGACGGCACCAAGCTCAGCGGCCCGTCGCTGCACGATCTCGTTGCCGCCAAGGACAAGGCGCTCGATGCCGAGACGGAAGGCAAGCTCAACAAGACGCTCGATGCCATGAACGCCATGGCCAAGCGCGGCGAGACGGTCGAGAAGTACGATCAGATGATCGCCGAAGGCAACAAGGAAGGCAACGCCGTCGTCCAGGCCGCCATCGACGGACTGATCGACCAGACGAAATCGGTCCAGCGCGTTATTGCCGCACTCGATCTCGGCACGGTTCAGCTTGAAGGTTCCGACAGCTTGGATAATCCTAACGCCGTCTTCAAATAAGCAAAAGGCGGGCCGCTTCGAAAGCCGAGGCGGCCCGGACTCTGAAATGCCGTTTCCTACTTCCCTCATTCCTGTGCTTGGCACAGGAATCCAGCCACGGCGCGTCGGCGCCGTGAATGACTCGGTCAAAGGGGAGTCTTCCGCGCCCAAAGATTTGGGCGCACTGGATTCCTGTGACAAGCACAGGAATTGTCTCGCAAAACTTCATCTATCTATCCGCATCGCGGTCTTTGCCGCCCTCGCAGGCGCACCCGCAGCCATCGCCGCCGGGTTCGATCTGCCGACGAAACGCACGGACCTCACCGAATCCGATCTCAACCGCGTCGCCGACGTCACGCGGCCGACTAAGGATTTTTCCAAGGCCGAACAATACGAAGCGATGCAGGCGGGTGCCGCGACCTCGGTCGATCCCGTCACCGAGGACAGTTTCTCGCATATTTCGGCCAACATTCCCTTCGAGGAAGAGCAGAATTTCAAGCTCGGCAATGCGCTTTTCCGCAAGCTCTGGGTTTCCGCTCCCTCCTCGACGCAGGCCTCCGATGGTCTCGGGCCGCTCTTCAACGCCCGCTCCTGCATGAGCTGCCATGTCAATGACGGCCGGGGCAAACCGCCGGAGGGCGGCCCGAGCTCTACTTCGATGTTCCTGCGGCTTTCGCGCGCGGCCAGAACGCCGGAAGAGGAGAAAGCGATCGCGAATGCCGACGTCGTCAACTTTCCCGACCCGGTCTATGGCCATCAATTGCAGGATCTTGCCGTTCCCGGCCTTGCCGCCGAAGGCAGTATGGCGATCCGCTATGACGAAGAGCCGGTCACCCTCGGCGATGGTGAAACGATATCGCTTCGCCGGCCGCACTATGCGGCGGTGAACCTCGCCTACGGGCCGCTTGATGCGGCGACGACCATTTCGGCGCGCATGGCGCCGGCGATGATCGGCCTCGGACTGATCGGAGCCATCCCGGAAGCCGATATCCTGGCTCACGCCGACCCCGATGATGCAGACGGCGACGGCATTTCGGGCAAGGCGGCGATCGTACGCGACCATCGCAACGGCAAGATCGCGCTCGGCCGTTTCGGCTGGAAGGCACAGAACGCCACGGTGCGCGATCAGAGCGCGGATGCCTTCGCCAACGATATCGGCATCTCGACGCCCGATCAGCCGGATGCGCATGGCGACTGCACCAAGCCGGAAGAAAAGTGCCTTGCTATGCCGACCGGCGTCCAGAAACGGCTGGGCGCAGAAGAAGCGCCCGGGCCCATTCTCGACCTCGTGACCTTCTATTCGGAAAACCTGGCCGTTCCGGCGCGACGCAAGGCAAGCTTTCCCGAGACGCTGCGGGGCAAGCGGATCTTTTACGAAACCGGCTGTATTTTCTGCCATGTGCCGAAATTCGTCACCCGCCGGGATACGCCTGACAAGGCGCAGTCCTTCCAGCTGATCTGGCCTTATTCCGATTTTCTCCTGCACGACATGGGCGACGGCCTAGCCGACGGGCAACAGGTCGGCCTTGCAAGCGGACGTGAATGGCGCACGCCACCGCTATGGGGTATAGGACTGACCCGGACTGTCAGCGGACACAGCTTTTTCCTGCATGACGGCCGTGCGCGGGATGTCACCGAGGCGATCCTCTGGCATGGCGGCGAAGCTGAAAAAGCCCGCAACGCTTTCTCCTCCCTGTCGAAAGACGACAGGGAGGCCCTGATTACATTCCTGGAGTCACTTTGATGCGCCTTTGGCACCCCCTGCTCTGCCTCACTCTGATCGGCTTCGCCACATCGGCCGCCGCCCAGACCGCCGCTCCTCCGGCAGGGCTGAACGAGGATGCCGTTCCCGCCGTCATGCAGCGCGCCGTCGACGAAGTGATCCGTCCCGGCTATCGCAACATGCAGCAATCGGCCGCCCGGCTGACGACGGCGATGAAGGACCTTTGCGACGGCGGCACGCAGCAGACGCTCGACAAAGCGAAATCCGCCTTCGATGATACGATCCGCTACTGGTCGATCATCGAGATCGTCCAGACCGGCCCCGTCATCCAGGACAATCTCTTCGAACACATCCTGTTCTATCCCGACCGCAAGGGCGTCGGCCTCAAGCAGGTGCAGGCGCTGATCGCCAAGGCCGATCCGAAGGATGCGACGGTCGATGCGATCGCCGGCAAGAGTGTCGCGCTCCAGGGCCTGACGGCGCTGGAATATGTGCTTTACGGCAACGGCTCCGACGATCTCGTCAAGCAGAAGGGCGGCTTCCGCTGCCTTTACGGCGCGGCGATCGCCGGCAATATCCAGCGCGAGGCCGGCGAAGTCGTCGCCGCCTGGGAAAAGCCCGACGGGGTGCAGGCGAGCTGGAAACATCCCGGCCCGCAGAGCGACGATTTCATGGACAACAAGGAAGCCGTCACCGCCCTGCTCGGCATTCTCGTCCATGGCGCGGAGAATGTCCGCGACCAGCGGCTGGAGCAGTTCTACAAGGGCAAGGACACCGCGCCGCGCCCGCGCATGGCGATCTATTGGCGGTCGAAAAACACCTGGAAGTCGATGGCCGCCAATCTGGAGGGCCTGCGCACGCTCTGGCAGAAGGCCGGCATGGCCGAGCTCCTGCCGCCGGACAAGCAGGCGGTCGCCGCATCGATCGACGAGAATTTCAAATCGCTGCTCGAGAACGTTCCGAAGCTCAATCCCGATATCGAAGTCGCAACCAGCGATGCCGAGAAGGCCAAGCTCGACACGCTGCTGGCCGAGAGCCGTAATTTGATCACCAAGATCAGCGACGATTACGGTGCGGCCGTTGGGCTTTCGGCCGGCTTTTCCTTTTCCGACGGAGACTGATGCGATGTGGAGAAGTGCCGCGATCGACCGACGCAGCTTCGTCAAGGCGGCAGGAATGGGCTTTCTTGCAGCCTTGGCGCCCAAGTCGCTGATGGCTCTCGAACGGGCCGATGCGGTCTATGCCTCGGGCATTCGCGCAGCCGACGGCTCCTTTGCCGTCGCGACCGTGACGGAGGGCGGCGAGATCATCGACCAAGTGGCGCTTCCGGCGCGGGCTCACGGCATGGCCTTCAGTGCGGCCACCGGCAAGACCGTCGCCTTCGCGCGCCGGCCCGGCACCTATGCGATGATCTTCGACCCTCGGAATAAGGGCGAGCCGATCGTCATCAGCTCCAGGGAAGACCGGCATTTCTACGGTCACGGCGCCTTCTCTCCCGACGGCCGCCTGCTTTACGCCAGCGAGAACGACTTCGACGGCAATCGCGGCATGATCGGGCTCTACGACGCCACCGACCGCTTCACCCGCATCGGCGAATTCGAGACTTACGGTATCGGCCCGCACGACATGACGGTTTCCGATGACGGGCGCCTTCTCATCGTCGCCAATGGCGGCATCGAAACCCATCCGGATTTCGGCCGCACCAAGCTCAATCTCGGGGCGATGCAGCCGTCTCTCGTCCTGATCGATGCGGCGACCGGTGCGCTGGTCGAAAAACACATGCTGCCGGCGGAATGGTCGGCGCTCTCCACCCGCCATGTCGACCTCGGCGGCGATGGCCGCATCTGGTTCGCGTGCCAGTATGAAGGCCACCGCAACGATCTGCCGCCGCTTGTCGGCCATTTCGCCAAGGGCGAGGACCTCTCCTTCATCGACCTGCCGGAAGAGACGACGCGCAGGCTTGCCAACTACGTCGGCGCGATCGCCGTCAATCGCAGCGAAGGCCTCGTCGGCGTCACCTCGCCGAAAGGCGGCGCCTCGGTGACGATCGATGCCAGGACGGGCAAGGTACTGGCCGTGACCATCGTTCCGGATGCCGCCGGCATTGCGCCGGCAAGAGAGGGCTTTGCCGTCTCCTCCTATGACGGCGATTTCCGGTCGACCCGCAGCGACGTCGCCTGGGATCAGCACATCGTCCGGATCTCTCAACGCCTGCGTTCATAAGCCTTCTGCTCGGCGCTGATCGCTGTCGCCGCGGCCCTTGCCGCCTCATGCAGCCATTCGCTTCCGCGCCCCCGCAGATCGTCCAGGATCGCCGCAGCCGCCGCCGGATCATCGGAATGGCAGTTGGCGATCTCGAAGCCCATCAGCTCGAGCATCGTCGGTGCAAGGAGGATTTCCGGGTGCTTGTCGATTTCGATCTTGCGGCTGTTCGGCGAGAGCCGGCGCAGGAGAATACGCCCGGAGACTTGATAGTGGGGATCGGCCGAGCGCATCCGGCCGCCGGCGATCTTGCCCGCATGGATCGTCCCATCCCGCGGCCCATGGCAAAGCGACCAAGCCGACGGCACCAGCGCCTTCGCCTCGCGCAGCACGGGCCCGCCCTGCCATTCGGCATAGGCGACGAAGCGCGGCCGGCCGAGGCTTCCGGTGCCGGCGCTCCGCGGCTTCGCCACGAAGGGACCTGATCCGGGCGGCAGCGCACCGGTGAGCGCCTTGACATAGGCTGGAGGCGCCGGCTTCTTGCCGGGACGCAGCACCTCATATTTCTCCCAGAATTCCCGGCGTTCCGAATTCGGCAGCATCAACGCCTTCCGCAACC
The DNA here is from genome assembly GCF_047445895.1 of Rhizobium sp. BR 249. Classification (NCBI taxonomy): domain Bacteria; kingdom Pseudomonadati; phylum Pseudomonadota; class Alphaproteobacteria; order Hyphomicrobiales; family Rhizobiaceae; genus Rhizobium; species Rhizobium sp. BR 249. Next base: position 271,070 of record NZ_JARWKX010000001.1, read on the forward strand.
ATTTATAGTCGCGCTCGAGGATGACGGGCAGCGGATTTTCAATGCCCCTGCGATAACCACTCAGGATCAGTTCGCCGATCCTGCGGACGGACGGGCCGTTGTCGCCGCGCGCCAGGATGGCGCTTGCCGCCAGACGAACGAGATCCAGCGCATAGGGCATCACCGCCGCATCGTCGAAATCATTGAGGCCCCAGACGAGCCGGCCCTCGACATCGCGCCAGGTGCCGAAATTTTCCAGATGCGTATCGCCGACCGCGAGCACCTGGGGCGCGCTCGCAAGCTTCGGGCAGATATCGAGGATAGTTTCGCACCAGCGCCAATAGGTGGCGCGCAGGAAGACGAACTCGTTGCTGCGCATCTTCTTGTGCTTCTCGCGCAGATCCTTCTTGACGAGATCGTCGCCGAGTTCGCCGGCCAGCCAGTCCTCGAAATTCCGGACCGATTGCGATATCGTCGTCATGCCGCTGGCGCTCCATCATCGGGATCGGCTGCGAGAATACGCGTTCCGCGCGAAGCTGCAATCGCATTGCACGAAGCCGATCGGCCGACGATGCAGGCTTGCGCAACGGCGGCACGGCGAAAGGTGGCCCCGGCGACACGCCCTGACGTTTCCATCGCCGCCGAGATCGATTTCGGCGATGTCCAGCTTGTCGAATCCGGCGTGTCATGCCACTTTCGCGGCTTCGAGAGGGGTAGCCATGAGCGAGACTGACAGGGGCGATTTCCGCGCGCGAATCCGCCGTAATTTTGCGCGCCAGGCGGCGATGCAGACGATCGGCGCGGAATTGACGCGCGTCGAGCACGGCGTCGTCGAGATCGAGCTTCCCTTCGACGTCAAACTGACACAGCAGCACGGCATCCTGCATGCCGGCATCATTTCCGCAGCACTCGATTCGGCCTGCGGCTTTGCGGCCTACAGCCTCATCGACCCGGAAGCCTCGATCCTGACGATCGAGTTCAAGGTCAATCTCATGTCGCCGGGGCGGGGCGATCGCTTCCTGTTTCGCGGGGAAATCACCAAGCCCGGCTCGACCATCATCGTCGCCGACGGACGAGGCTACGCGATCGGCGACGGGCCGGCGAAGCTCATCGCCTCCATGACCGGAACGATGATGGTCATTCGCGGTAGAGAGGGAATTACCGGATGAAGTTCGAACTGAAGTCGGTCGCGGGAAAATCCATCCTTTTCGTGATGGCGGCGGAAGCCGAATACGGCCCCTTCCTGCGTTCGCGCATCGAACCCTTGATGACCGGCGTCGGCCCGGTGGAAGCGGCGGTCGCGCTGACCAGAGCCCTGGCGCGGCTCGATGCCGCAGACGATCTGCCCGATCTCGTCGTCTCGCTCGGCTCAGCCGGCTCGGCCAAGCTCGAACAGACCGAAATCTATCAGGTGACTTCGGTTTCCTATCGCGACATGGACGCCTCGCCGCTCGGCTTCGAAAAAGGCCAGACGCCCTTCCTGGACCTGCCCGTGACGCTGGAGCTGCCGCTGCGCATTCCCGGCATTCCGGAAGCCAGCCTTTCCACAGGCGGCAACGTCATTTCGGGTGCCGCCTATAGCGGCATCGACGCCGACATGGTCGACATGGAAACCTATGCGGTGCTGCGCGCCTGCCAAGGCTACAAGCTGCCGCTGATCGGGCTCCGCGGCATTTCCGACGGCGTCGTCGAGTTGCAGCACATTTCGGGCTGGACCGAATATCTGCACATCGTCGACCGCAAGCTCTCCTACGGCGTCGACAGCCTGTTCACGGCGCTGGAAGACGGCGTGTTCTGGTTCTGAGCCTGACGGCGCCGATGCGCGTCTTAAAAGACGTGCGGGGACAATCGGAACAATAAAAAGCCGATGCCGCCGATTTCCCGGATTGCAAGGCGAAGCGCTTTTCTTTAAAGCCTCGCCATGACCCAGACAGCACATCCCGACTCCGTTCTCATCGTCGATTTCGGCAGCCAGGTGACCCAGCTCATCGCGCGGCGCGTGCGCGAGGCCGGCGTCTATTGCGAGATCGTTCCCTTCCAATCGGCCGAAGAAGGCTTCAAACGCCTGCAGCCGAAAGCCGTGATCCTCTCCGGCAGCCCGGCTTCCACAGTCGATGAAGGGTCGCCGCGGGCGCCCCAGATCATCTTCGACAGCGGCCTGCCGGTCTTCGGCATCTGCTACGGCCAGCAGACGATGTGCATGCAGCTCGGCGGCAAGGTCGAGAGCGGCCATCACCGCGAATTCGGCCGCGCCTTCCTCGATGTCGACAAGGATTGCCAGCTGTTCGAGGGCCTCTGGTCCTCCGGCTCGCGCCATCAGGTCTGGATGAGCCATGGCGACCGCGTCACGGCGCTGCCTGATGGGTTCGAGGTGGTCGCCACCTCCTCCAACGCGCCCTACGCCTTCATCGCCGACGAGAAGCGCAAATATTACGGCGTGCAGTTCCACCCCGAGGTCGTGCATACGCCAGACGGCGCCAAGCTGATCGGCAACTTCATTCACAACATCGCCGGCATCAAGGGCGACTGGTCGATGTCGGCCTATCGCCAGAAGGCGGTCGACGAGATCCGCAAGCAGGTGGGCGACAAGCGCGTCATCTGCGCGCTTTCGGGCGGCGTCGACAGCTCCGTCGCCGCTCTGCTGATCCACGAGGCCGTCGGCGACCAGTTGACCTGCATCCTCGTCGACCACGGGCTGATGCGCAAGGACGAGGCGGCCAACGTCGTCGCCATGTTCCGCGAGCACTACAATCTGCATCTGCTGCACGTCGATGCCTCCGACCGCTTCATCGGCGAACTCGAAGGCGTTTCCGACCCGGAAACCAAGCGCAAGATCATCGGCCGGCTCTTCATCGAAACTTTCGAGGAAGAGGCGAAGAAACTCGGCGGCGCCGATTTCCTCGGCCAGGGTACGCTCTATCCCGACGTGATCGAGAGCGTTTCCTTCACCGGCGGCCCGTCGGTGACGATCAAATCGCACCACAATGTCGGCGGCCTGCCGGAGCGCATGAAGATGCAGCTCGTCGAGCCGCTGCGCGAACTCTTCAAGGATGAGGTGCGCGCGCTCGGCCGCGAACTCGGCCTGCCCGACAGCTTCATCGGCCGCCATCCCTTCCCGGGTCCGGGCCTCGCCATCCGCTGCCCCGGCGGCATCACCCGCGAAAAGCTCGAGATCCTGCGCGAAGCCGATGCGATCTATCTCGACGAAATCCGCAAGGCCGGCCTCTACGACGCCATCTGGCAGGCTTTCGCCGTGCTGCTTCCCGTCCAGACCGTCGGCGTCATGGGCGACGGACGCACTTACGAATTCGTCTGTGCGCTCCGCGCCGTCACGTCGGTCGACGGCATGACCGCGGATTTCTACCACTACGACATGGAATTCCTCGGCCGCGCTGCCACGCGCATCATCAACGAGGTGCGCGGCATCAACCGCGTGGTCTACGACGTCACGTCGAAGCCCCCGGGCACGATCGAGTGGGAGTGAGGGCCGCTATTTCAGCGGCAGAAACAGCTCCGCCACTGCCTCATGCTCCGGTACTTCCGGGAAGAAACTGAGGCGCCGGCAATAAATCAGGAAGCCGCGTGCTTCCTCGCCGCTTACTGGAAGCCAGTCGCGATAAAGATAGAGCGCAGCCGGCTCCAGATTGTCGGTGGTGCCGACGACGCTCAGCGCTCGACCAATCTTGATGTGTGCACGGGCCGGCGGGAAACGTCCAACGACCGCACCGCCAGGTGCTGACGGCTCACCATGTCATATGGGGCATCTTGAATAAAGCAGCCAGTACAACTATCTTACCTTTGTCTTACCTGCGGAACTCAAGCTGATGGCGCGCGCTGAAAACCTCATCACCACTGTTTCCACCAAGGGACAGGTCATTCTTCCCAAAACCGTGCGCCAACGGCGGGAGTGGGAAGCCGGCACTCGTCTGATTGTCGAGGAAACCCCGGAAGGGGTGCTGCTGAGGCAAGCCTCTGCTTTCGCGCCGACACGGCCGGACGACGTATTCGGCATGCTTCCCTTCGGCGGCGAGCCGAAAACCCTGGAAGACATGGAAGCCGCCATCCTAGCTGAAGCCCGCCGCCGCCATGATCGCGATTGATACCAATCTCATCGTCCGATACTTGACGGGCGATCATCCGGAACAGTCTCCTCGCGCACGTGAGATCATCGACGGACAACCGGTTTTTGTCGCCGTTACGGTGATGCTGGAAGTCGAATGGGTGCTGCGCAGCGCCTATGGGTACGGCCGCTCGGACGTTGCCCGCGCACTTCGCGCTTTTGGCGGACTGGCTAGGGTGACGATTGAAGAACCAACAGGCGTTGCCGTCGCGTTCGATCTCGCCGAGAAGGGAATGGATTTTGCCGATGCCCTCCATCTTGCCAAGGCGGCTCACTGCGACGCGTTCGTTACCTTTGACCGCGGCTTCATAAGATCCGCCCAAGCGGCGGGCTATGAGACTGTCCGGGAAGCCTAAAATCAATTCACCAGACCTGCCGGCGGCAGCATTGAGCCGATAGCCATGGACCGCATCCTACCGCCGGTCGGAGCTGCGTATATTTTTCGGAAGAGCGGATGCATCCGGCTTCGAATCTCGATAATTCTTCTGCGGCGACGGTTTACCCTACGGCAAAGGAACTCGCCGATACCACGGGGTAAGCCTGGAAGAATGTTACGCGGAAAACTCTTCTGAATGGATGTGCTTCGATGAAATCCAAGCCCGGAAACGTGAAAGCGGCGGCCAAGTCGAACCAGGAACCCAAGCTGTCGCGTACCCACGCGCCCGCCGATCTGTCGCCGGTGGACTGGCAGCGCGGCCTGCGCCGCCAATTCGGCCGGGGGCAGGCTTTCGGACTCGAGAATCTGACCGGCGAGCCGTTTTTCTCCGAGTTCAAGGTCAGCAATCCCGTTTCGAATTCCAGCTACCGCGTCGCGATTCGTGGTCGAGGCCCCGGCGGCAATTTCTGTTCGTGCCCCGACTACTCCACCAGCGAACTGGGCACCTGCAAGCACATCGAATTCACGCTTTCCCGGCTGGAGAAGAAGCGCGGCGCCAAGACGGCGTTTGCGCGGGGCTATCAGCCGGCATTTTCCGAACTCTACCTGCGCAATGACGGCCAGAGGCGCATCCATTTCCGGGCCGGAACCCAATGCCCGCAGGCTGTGAGGCAAGCCGCGGCGGCCCTGTTCGACGCCGAGCGCGACGGCATGCTTCCGGACGGCCGCTTCGGCGAACTGGAGCTTTTCATGGCCACGGCGTCCGGCAGCGACCATGAGTTCCGCGCCTACGACGATGCGCTCGACTTCATCGCGGGAAAAAGGGATGCAGAACGGCGAGCCTCGAAGCTCGACCAACTTTTTCCGCAAGGTGCCGCCGACCCCGGACTGCAGACGCTCCTGTCGGTGCCGCTCTATCCCTATCAGGCCGAAGGCGCGCTGTTTGCGACGCGGGCCGGGCGGGCGCTGATCGGCGACGACATGGGGCTGGGCAAGACAATACAGGCGATCGCCGCTACGGAAATCCTGGCGCGGCATTTCGGCGTATCGAGAGTGCTGGTGATCTGCCCGACTTCGCTCAAATACCAGTGGCAAAGCGAAATTGCGCGTTTTTCGGGCCGAGGCGGCGAGAATGCGGCCCGCGTCATCAACGGTGGCCGGGCGGAGCGGCAGAAGGACTTCGCTCTGGACGATTTCTGCAAAATCACGAACTACGAAAAGCTCAAACCCGATCTCGACCTGATCACCGCCTGGGCGCCTGATCTGGTCATTGTCGATGAAGCGCAGCGGGTAAAAAACTGGAACACCATTGCGGCGCGCGCCTTGAAAAGCATCGACAGCGCCTACGCGATCGTTCTGAGCGGAACGCCCCTGGAGAACAAGCTGGAAGAGCTGGTTTCCATCGTCCAGTTCGTCGATCAGCACCGTTTGGGGCCAACCTGGAAGCTGCTGCACGAACATCAGGTCAAGGACGAAAGCGGACGCGTCATCGGCTATACGGGGCTGGAAAAGATCGGCCAGACACTGGCGCCCATCATGATCCGCCGGCGCAAATCCGAGGTGCTGCGGCAACTGCCGAGCCGAACCGACCAAAATTTCCTGGTGCCGATGACCGAAGGTCAGATGCTTTGCCACCAGGAAAACGCTGATGTCGTGGCGAGAATCGTCCAGCGCTGGCACAAGACGAAATTCCTTTCGGACAAGGATCAACGCCGGCTGACCTGTGCGCTGCAGAACATGCGGATGTCGTGCAACAGCACCTATCTCCTGGACCAGGAGACCGACCACGGCGTCAAGGCAGACGAACTGGCGGCGCTGCTGGATGAACTGTTCGCCGATCCCGAAGCCAAGGCGGTCGTATTCTCCCAATGGACCCGCACCCACGATATCGTCATCCGCCGCCTCGAAGCGCGCGGAATCGGCTATGTCAGTCTCCATGGCGGCGTTCCGTCGGAAAAACGTCCGGCGCTGCTCGAGCAGTTTCGCAACGACCCGGCCTGCCGCGTCTTCCTGTCCACCGATGCCGGCAGCACGGGGCTCAATCTGCAGAATGCATCGACGCTCGTGAACATGGATCTGCCGTGGAACCCGGCTATTCTTGAGCAACGCATCGCCCGCATCCATCGCATAGGCCAGGCGCGACCGGTGCAGGTCATCAATTTCGTCTCGAAGGGCACCATCGAAGAGGGCATGCTTTCGGTTCTGGCGTTCAAGCGCTCTCTGTCCGCCGGAATTCTCGACGGCGGCCTTGGTGAGATTTCGCTCGGCGGCTCGCGCCTCAACCGCTTCATGAAGGAAGTGGAGAACGTCACCGGGAACATGGGCGAAGGCGAAACCGTGACGCCGGCCGAGGAAGTGTCGAACTTCGCCGTCGCTGACGATGCTGTGTCCGCGGACGATCTCCAAGCGGATGCCGAGCCCGCCGCGGCGGCAAAAGCGGCCGTACGAACCGAAGCCGCCGGAGCGCCGCCGCCCGATGCCGCTTCCGATCCGTGGCAAGCGCTGGCCCAGATCGGCGTGCAGGTCGTTGCCGCGCTGACTGCGGCCAACGATTCCGATGCAGCGGCGCACCCCTGGGTCGAGCGTGATTCGGCCACAGGCGCGCGGAGCCTGAAGATACCGCTGCCGCCGCCCGAAACCGCGGCGCAAATCGCCAATGCTCTTTCCGCGCTTGCCGATAGCCTGCGGGGCGGGATCAGGTGATCGGCGGCACAGCTAACGACGGGCAGTCCTCCTGATATAATCGACCAGCGCACGCAGCTTTAGCGGCTGCCGACAATATCGAATTCGTCGTCGGTGACGGTGATAGCGAGCTTGATTTCAGGGCAGGCTTCCATGAAGCCGGCCAGCAATGTGCCGGAGAGGAAGCTTTCGGCAATCAAGGAAACGGTGATCCTTAGCAGGCCGCCCGGACGTGCCTGCATCTCGCGCAGCCCGATGACGTCGATGTCAGCGAGATCATCATCCGGCCGACCGCCAGCCCCTATTGAGCTGGCGGCAAGCTCGTTTCGTCTTCTAAAAGAGGAGCGATTGTTGAGCAGGCGGCGGGCCGAGCTGGACGCCTTCGAGCTCCAGCATGCGGGCCTTGGACGACGAACCGCCGGGGGCGGAGAAGCCGCCGATCTTGCCGCCGGCGGCGAGCACGCGATGACAGGGGATGATGAGAGCGACTGGGTTCTTCGCCATCGCCTGGCCGACGTCGCGGGCGGCTTCCGGCCCGGCACCGAGTTCTCTCGCCAGCGCGCCATAGGTGGTCGTGCTGCCCCAGCCGACGCGCCGCGCCGCCGCATAAATATCCTTGAAGAAGGCGTCCTGGCCGGCAAGATCGAGCTCGACGCCGGAAAAATCCGTCTCTTCTCCCTGGAAATAACGCTGCACGGCGGCGATCGTCTCGATCACGCCGGGCGTCGGCGCGCCGGGTTCGGCATCCGGCAGACGGCGCAGCAGCAACCGCTCGGTCGCTTCCGCGGTTTTGGTCGGCAGTTGGAAACGGACAATGCCGGCGTCGCTCCAGGCGATGCCGCAGAAACCGCCTGCGGTTTCGAAGATGAGATAGTGGTGCACTGCTTGGGCCATGACACAGCCTCCGCGTTTTCGATTACCACCAAAATCATATGGGACGGGCGCTGTTTCAACCCGTTTCTTGCAGATATCGTTCTTTTTTTGTTCTTGATATCCCATCCTCTCGGGATATCCTTCGTCGTTCCTCTCCAACGATGAAGCGGGTGATGACGGCCTGACAGCCCATGAACCAGATTTCCTTCGACTTCGGCCATGGCCAAAACCAGCCTCAGCGGCGGGGCGGCGGCGGACACCGGCTGTTCTTCGCTCTCCGTCCTCCCGCGAGCATCGAGGAGCGGGTGGCTTCGATCGCCGGTGACTATGGCAAAACCTTCTCCCTTTCCGCGGAACCGCGGCTTTCGACGCTGCACGTGAGCGTTATCGGCGTCGGCGACTATGAGGACCTGCCGGAGGATGTAATTTTCGCGGCGCGCCAGGCGGGCGCCACGGTGGAGAGCGCGCCGATCGCGATCAGTTTCGACAGGATCATGAGCTTCAGGCGGGAGGGCAAGGCGCGCCCGCTCGTCCTTTGCTGTGAAGGCGGGCTGAAACCGCTCACGCGGCTGCATGTCCAGCTGGGCGTCGGCATGCACAACACGGGATTGCCACATAATATCAGCCGAAATTTCACGCCGCATATGACGCTACTCTATGACCGCAAGGCCGTGCCGGCGACGACCCTCGACGGGCCGGTTTCATGGACGGCGGATGAATTCCTGCTGATCCACAGCCTTCTCGGAAAAACCGAATACCGCATCATCGATCGCTGGCCGCTGCTTGGCTGAGCTTGCGCTTCTCCAATGTCCGCGCATAAAACTCGGAAAACCTGTTCGAGATACAGACGGGAGCCAAGACAGCATGGACGTTTCAGAGATCATCATCCCAGGCGATACGCCGGGTACGGAGTGGCGGCTGCCGGTGCTGCGGTTTACCGGCCGCGATCCGAAAGCGCCGAAGACCTATATCCAGGCCGCTCTCCATGCCGGCGAATTGCCGGGCACGGCGCTCCTGCATTTCCTCTGCGAGCGGCTGCGGCAGGCGGAAAGCGAAGGTAAGATCGCAGGCGATATCACCATCGTACCGCAGGCCAATCCGATCGGCGCGGCGCAATCGCATTTCGGCGAGCTGCAGGGCCGTTTCGACCTCGGCTCCCGCACCAATTTCAACCGTGATTTCCCGCTGATCTCCATTGCCGATCGGGCCGAACTGGTCGAGGACGTCGATGATTATCCGGCTATCGACAGGTTGAAGCGGCAGCTCCTGCATATGGCGCTCGGGGCCGATCTGGTCCTCGATCTGCATTGCGACGACGAATCCCTGCAATATGCCTATATCGACGAGGCCTTCTGGCCGGAAGCGGCCGATCTTGCCGCCGCGCTCGACATGAAGGCCGTGCTGCTTTCGGACGGCGAAAGCTCCGCCTTCGAGGAGGCCGTCGGCTTTGCCTGGAAATATCAAATCCCCGGCGAACGCCGATCCTGGCTGCCAGGCAAACTCTCCGTCACCGTCGAACTGCGCGGCAAGCGCGATGTCGATCCGGTACTGGCGAAAAAGGATGCGGGCGGGCTCTGGCGTTTCCTTGGCGCACGAGGGATCGTCAGCGGCGCAATGGCACCGGCAGCCGCATTTGCCGGTCCGGCCGTGCCGCTCGACAATGTCGAGATCATCCGCGCACCCGAAGGCGGAGCCGTACTCTTCCATCGCAGCATCGGCGAGCGGATTGCCGCAGGCGATCTTCTGGCGACGATCGTCACCCGGCCGGGTCAGCCTAGCGGCAGCATCGACTTGCATGCACCGCAGGACGGGCTGATCCTGACCCGAACGTCCGACAGGCTGGTGCGGCGGCGCGGCGACCTGATGAAGATCGCCTGCGACAATCCGAGCAAAGCCTCACGTAAAGCCGGCACGCTGGAGAATTGAGCGTCTCTTCCCGGATGAATGTGGGGCAAGGATCAAGGGATAAAACGCCGCACGGCGTTTGCGCCGGCCATCGTGCATGCTATCTCGCTGTCATCACAGGGAGATCGATCGGCATGGCCGTCACCATCTATGGCATCAAGAATTGCGACACGATGAAGAAGGCCCGCGGCTGGCTGGAAGAACACGACGTCGCCTATGAGTTTCACGATTATAAGGCGCTCGGCATCGACCGCGGCCATCTCGAAGCCTGGATCGACGAAGCCGGTCTCGATACGGTGCTCAACCGCGCCGGCACGACCTTCCGCAAGCTTCCCGATGCCGAGCGCGAGAACCTGACCCGGGAAAAAGCGATCGCGCTGATGCTCGACCAGCCGTCGATGATCAAGCGGCCGGTGCTGGAGGCGAAGGGCAAGCTGCTGATCGGCTTCAAGCCGGACATCTACGCCGGTGCTTTCGAGCGCTGACAATGTCCAAGATCACCCGTGCGACGCAGGCTCTTTCCCAGGCAGGCATCGCCTTCACCATCCATAGCTATGAGTACGACCCCGGCGCCGAGCGCGTCGGGCTGCAGGCGGCGGAAGCCTTGGGCGAGGCCCCGCACCGAGTTCTGAAGACGCTGATGGCGGAGGTGGACGGCAAACCGGTCTGCGTCGTCGTGCCGTCGGATCGCGAAGTCAGCATGAAGAAGCTCGCAAACGCCTTTCACGGCAAGTCGGCCAATATGATGAAGCCTGCCGATGCCGAGCGGCTGACAGGTTATCATGTCGGCGGCATCAGCCCCTTCGGCCAGAAGAAGACGGTGCCGACGGCGATCGAGGAGGCGGCCCTTGCAGAGCCGCTCGTCTATATCAATGGCGGGCAACGCGGGCTGCAGGTGCGGCTCGATCCGAAGGATGCGTTGAAGGCGCTGAAGGCCGTCGCCGCGCCGCTGATCGCCTGATCCTCCTGGGCCTATAAGAAGCGGTCGAGCAGACCGGCAATCGCTCTCGCCTCGCTTTCGGCAAGCCGACTGCCGATATGGGTCTCGATCGCTTTGCCATAGATAGCCCACATGCGCTCGCGAAGCTGGCAGCCGGCATCGGTGATCACCACCCAGCGGCCGCGTCCATCGTCTGCGAAGACCTCGCGGCGGACCAGACCTTCTCTTTCCAGCCGGTCGAGCAGGCGGGAGAGATTATACTGCGCCAGCAATGTGCGCTCCTCGATCTCATAGGGGCGCAGCCTGCCCTCTTCCGAGCGCGCCAGTTCCCACAGCACGTCGTACCAGGCGAGCGGCGGCATGCCGGCCGCTTTCAAATCGGCTTCGATGGCGCCGAGCAGCCGCTCGCGGGCGCGCATGATGCGTGTCCAGGCGGAGACGGCGGCTTCACTCGGTTCGTGCATATCCTCAGACATAAATGCAATTACATCTATCTTGAATTTCTCCGCAAGCGATATTAGATGCATTTGCATGCAATATGAGACGGCCGATCTTTTCCGCAACATCCAGGAGACTTCCATGAGCAGGCTTACCCTCATCAGCCATCACCTCTGCCCCTATGTGCAGCGCGCCGCGATCGCGCTTCTCGAAAAGGGTGTACCCTTCGAGCGCGTCAACATCGATCTTGCCGACAAGCCGGACTGGTTCCTGAAGATCTCGCCGCTCGGCAAAGTGCCGCTGCTCCGGATAGAAGAAGACGATGGCCGCGAAGAGGTGCTGTTCGAAAGCAGTGTCATCTGCGAATATCTGGAGGAAACGCAGGCGGGTGCCGCCCTGCATCCGGCCGATCCGCTGACCCGTGCCCGCCATCGCGGGTGGATGGAGTTCGGCTCGTCCGTGCTGTCCGATCTCTGGGGTTATGAGACGGCGCAGGATGCGGCGCAGCTGGAGGCCAAGCGTAAGGCGCTCGCCGCCAAATTCGCGACGATCGAGGATGCACTGGCGGACGGCCCCTATTTCGCCGGCAGCCGATTCAGCCTCGTCGATGCCGTCTTCGCGCCGGTCTTCCGCTATTTCGATCTCTTCGATACGCTCGGCGACAGCCGCATCTTCGACGGGCTCGAGCGGGTCAAGCGCTGGCGCAAGGCGCTGTCCGAGCGGGCAAGCGTCAGGGACGCCGTCAGCGAAGACTATCCGCAGCGGCTGACGGAGTTCCTCGAGAAGCATAACTCGATCCTGCTCAGGCGACCGGCCGCTGCTTGAGGCGCGCGAAGCGGCCGGGCATGCGTCCGAGCGCCTTCAATTCGGTAGTGATGCGCTTCATTTTCGCCGCAAACGGGTCTAAGTCTTCCAGCCTCCGAGCATCGATGACAGAAGGCAGGTTACACCCATGACTTTCATGCCCCAGAGCCAGAACACCGTTGATCCCGTCAAGCTGGAAAAGCTTGCAGAAGTCGCCGTCAAGGTCGGTTTGCAGCTGCAGAAGGGTCAGGACCTGGTGATCACCGCCCCTGTCGTGGCGCTGCCGCTCGTCCGCTTCATCACCAAACACGCCTATCAGGCCGGCGCCGGGCTGGTCAGCACCTTCTATTCCGACGAGGAAACGACGCTGGCGCGCTATCAATACGGCAGCGACGAGAGCTTCGACCGCGCCTCCGATTGGCTCTACGAGGGCATGGCCAAGGCCTATGCCAACGGGGCGGCCCGTCTTGCGGTCTCGGGCGACAATCCGATGCTGCTTGCCGAGCAGGATGCCGGCAAGGTCGGCCGCGCCAACCGCGCCATGTCGACGGCTTACAAGCCGGCGCTCGAAAAAATCTCGAATTTCGACATCAACTGGAACATCGTCTCCTATCCCAACCCGTCCTGGGCCAAGGTTGTCTTTCCCGACGACCCGGAACCGATCGCGATCGCCAAGCTCGCCAAGGCGATCTTTGCCGCCTCGCGCGTCGATGTCAGCGATCCCGTCGCCGCCTGGGCCGAACACAATGCCAATCTCGCCAAGCGCTCCGCCTGGCTGAACGGCGAGCGCTTCGCCTCGCTGCATTTCAAGGGACCGGGCACGGACCTGACGGTCGGCCTTGCCGACGGGCATGAATGGCATGGCGGCGCATCCACCGCCAAGAACGGCATCACCTGCAATCCGAACATCCCGACCGAGGAAGTCTTCACCACGCCGCATGCGCTGCGCGTCGAAGGCCATGTTTCGAGCACCAAGCCGCTTTCGCACCAGGGCACGCTGATCGACAACATCCAGGTGCGCTTCGAGGGCGGACGCATCGTCGAGGCCAAGGCCTCGCGCGGCGAAGAGGTGCTGAACAAGGTGCTCGACACCGACGAGGGCGCGCGCCGGCTCGGCGAAGTGGCGCTCGTACCGCATTCCTCGCCGATCTCGGCGAGCGGCATCCTCTTCTACAACACGCTGTTCGACGAAAACGCCTCGTGCCACATCGCGCTCGGCCAATGCTATTCGAAGTGCTTCCTCGATGGGGCAAAACTGAGCCAGGAGCAGATCAAGGCGCAGGGCGGCAATTCCAGCCTGATTCATATCGACTGGATGATCGGCTCCGACAAGGTCGATATCGACGGCGTCAAGCCCGATGGATCGCGGGTTGCGGTGATGCGTCAGGGCGAGTGGGCCTGACCGGCATCATCGCGCGCTGACTGAGCCAGACGCTGGCGAGCACCATGGCGAAGCCGGCAATCTGCGCCGGCGTCAGGCTCTGGCCGAGCGCCAGCCAGCCGAGAAGGGTCGCGACGACCGGGCTCAGGAAGCCGAGCGAAGCCGCGGCCGAAGGCTCGATGCGAGAGAGGCCGCGAAACCAGAGCAGATAGGTAAAGGCCGCGCCGATGAGGCCAAGCCAGGCGATGCCGAGAATATTGGCTGCCGTCGGCGCCGGGAGCGCCGGCTCCAGCAGCAAGGCGACGGGCACGAGCAGGATGCCGCCCGCGGTCAATTGCCATGATGTGAAGGTCAGGCTGGAAACGGGCGGCTGCCAATGGCGGCTCAGCACCGTGCCGAAAGCCATGGAGACGGCGCCGGCGAGACCGGCGGCGACGCCGATCGGATCGAGCGCCGCATTCGGCGTCAGAACCAGAAGCGCGACGCCCGCCATGCCGATCAGGCCGGCGATGACGGCGAGGAAGCGGATCGGCTTGCCGAGGAAGAGGCGCGACAGCGCGATGACGATCAGCGGCTGCACGGCACCGACCGTCGCCGCCACGCCGCCCGGCAGGCGATAGGCCGAGAGGAAGAGCATCGCCCAGAAGAACGAGAAGTTCAGCGCGCCGAGAATGAAGGCGCGGCCCCACCAGATGCCCGTCGGCAACTTCCGAACAATGAGCAGCAGAAGCAGACCCGCCGGCAGAGCGCGCAACATGGCGACGGACAGCGGATAACCCTGCGGCAGAAAGGAGGTCGTGACGAAATAGGTGCTGCCCCAGATGGCGGGCGCGACGGCAGTCACGAACACGTCGACGAAATAGCGCGAATTTGTCTTCATCTCAAGAATCTCTATATCAAGATAAATTCAACATAGCGTATCTTATCTTGACGTCAAGATATCTGCTGATATCGATGTCGTATGGGTGAAGAGAAGCAAGATCACGTCGACCGGATTCTGGCGCAATGGCGGCGCGAGCGGCCGGATCTCGACGTCGAGCCGATGGGCATCCTCGGGCGCCTGAAGCGCCTCGGCACCCATCTCGGCCGTGAAGTCGAAGCCGTGCTCATGAAGCACGGGCTTTCCACCTCGTCTTTCGACGTGCTGGCCACGCTTCGCCGCTCCGGCGCGCCGCACCGGCTTTCGCCGGGCGAGCTTCTGGAGATGACGATGGTCAGCTCCGGCACGATGACGAACCGGATCGACCAGTTGGAAAAGGCGGGTTTCGTCGAGCGCATCGTCAATCCGCAGGACAGGCGCAGCGTGCTGATCGCGCTGACGGATAAGGGGCTTGCGACCGTCGAAGAGGCGGTCGGCGCCCATGTCGCCAACCAGCAGCGGCTGACGCGCAATCTGACGGCCGAAGACAAGGCCGAGTTCGACCGGCTGCTCAAGAAGTTCCTGGCCGATTTCGAATAGGTCAGACGACAGAAAGCGCCTCGCGGACTCGCTCTATATGCGCCTTGCGCCTGGCCTCCGTCGCCCGGTCCATGTCGTGCAGGCTCAGCATGCGGAAGACGAGCTTCTTCGAGCAGAAAGCGGCAATGCCGCGCTTCAGCAGCCGGCGAACGGGATCGCCCATATAGAGATGCACGAGCCACCAGGGCGAGCCCGTCGTCGTCAGCGCATATAGGAGCCTGATATTGGTGAGCTGAGGCACGATGCGGCCGCCGGCGGCATCATGGGTGAAGGCCACGCCGGGCGCGAAGATGCGGTCGAAGAACCCTTTCAGGATGGCCGGGAAATTGAACCACCATTGCGGAAATACGAGGACGAGACCTTCAGCCGCCTTCAGGCGGGCAACGATATCGGCAACGGCTGACGTGTCGTAAGGCGTATCGAAGTAACCGCGGCGCTCGGCTTCGGTGAGGCGCGGGTCGAAATCCTCAGCATACAGATCGATGAGATCGACGACATGGCCGGAAGCTTCCAGTGTCTCGTGAGCCGTGCGTGCCACCGAGGCGGCAAAGCTTTCCGGCAACGGATGGGCAAGCACCAGCAGGATTCGCATTGTTAGAACAGGCTTCCCTGCTTCGCCGGGTCTGCGGGTTTTGTGCTGCGCTTCTTGCCGCCGGCGGGCGGGGCGCCGCCTTCCGTGGTCATGGCGCCGACACGGCCATCGGCGAATTCGATGGCGATTCCCATGCCGGCGGAGAGTGCTGAAGCTTGCGAGACCGGCCTGTCATCCTCGTCGCGAATGACGGCATAGCCGCGCTTCAGCACGTTCTTGTAGGAGAGCGACTGCAGCACACGGTCCTGCGCGGAAAGCTCGGCGCGGGCGCGCGTCAGCTGGTGGCGGATCGCCGTATCGGCGTGGCGCGAAAGGTTGCCGAGCCGCTCGCGACCGCGGTCGGTCTGGGTCTTCAGCCGCGCCGGCAGCGAGGAGAGGATGGCTTCGGCGCGATCGATGCGGGACTTCGAACGGTCGAGCAGGCGCTCGACGGTGCGTTCAGCCCGCGCCATGCGCTCGTTCAGGAGCTGGCGGCGCTCGGCGATGCGGTTGGAGAGCACGTCAGGGCGCAGATGCGAGGCGACGCGTTCGAAGCCGCGACGCTTGTTGATGGTGGTGAGCTCCAGTCCGCGGCCGAGGCCGGCGGCGGCCTCGTCGAAACGACGGCGGGGCAGAGCGAGAAGCTGATCGAGCGACGGCAGTGCCCGCATCAGGGCACGGACGGATTGGCGGCGCTGATCCATCTGACGGTTCATGCAGCCTTGCAGGCGCGCGGCAAGAGCAGCCGCCTGCGCTTCCAGCTCTGCCTTGACGGGCACCGCCATTTCGGCAGCGCCCGTCGGCGTCGGGGCACGCACATCGGCGGCATAATCGATCAGCGTCCAGTCGGTCTCGTGGCCGACGGCGGAGATCAATGGAATTCGGCTCTCGGCGGCTGCGCGCACGACGATTTCGTCGTTGAAGCTCCAGAGATCCTCAAGACTGCCGCCGCCACGCGCGACGATCAGCACATCAGGACGCGGGATGGCGCCGGCCGGCTCTAGCGCATTGAAACCGCGAATGGCGTTCGCCACCTCCTCGCCTGATCCCTCCCCCTGAACCTTGACCGGCCAGACGAGCACATGCACCGGGAAACGATCGGAGATGCGGTGCAGGATGTCGCGGATGACGGCGCCGGTCGGCGACGTGACGACGCCGATCACCTTGGGCATGAAAGGCAGCCGCTTCTTGCGGGCGGCATCGAACAGGCCTTCGGCGCCGAGCCTGCGCTTGCGCTCCTCGATCAGCGCCATCAGCGCGCCGGCGCCCGCCGGCTCCAGCGTCTCGATGACGATCTGATATTTCGAGGAGCCGGGAAAGGTGGTGACCTTGCCGGTGGCGATGACTTCCATGCCCTCTTCCGGGCGGAACTTCAGGCGCGAGAAAGTGCCCTTCCAGATGACCGCATCGATGCGCGCACGATCATCCTTCAGCGAGAAATAGGCGTGGCCCGAAGAGTGGGGCCCGCGATAGCCTGATATTTCGCCGCGCACGCGCACCTGGTCGAAAGCCGTTTCGACGGTGCGCTTGATCGAGCCGGAAAGCTCCGAAACCGAATATTCGGCAAGGTTGGTCGGCGAATCGCTGTCGAAGACGTTGCTCATCCCTTCTTTCTATGACCATCCGCGGGAAACGGGAAGGTCGCGACCGCCCCCGAGCCCCGTTTTCCCGGCTGTTGACATCACCCGCCGGGCAGCATTCGCCCCACACGTTCCGTACACGCTCTCGTTGCAGTTTCATGCATGGCAACAAAATCGGGAAAAATCCATTTTGTCGGGGAACACATAGTTAGACTATGCGTTTCATCCGAAAGGGATTGCTAACCACCGCAATGCAAAGGCTTTTCGGCAAATCTCGCCGGTAAATCTTTGTTAGTTGGCGCTTCCTATGCTTCCCCACGTTCTCTCTGGGAAGGTGCTCAAATGATTATTCTCACAGCTGCAGCATTGGGCCTTAGCGCCGGGCAATTGCGCTCGGCTGGCGTGATCGCGTTGGTCGCCGCGCTGATCGGGATGACCTTCGCGCTGGCGGCGATATTCTCTCCCGGTCCGGTTTCACTTCTGGCGCTTCTTTATGCCATTCTCGGCTACAATGGCGGCCTCATCCTCTTCGTGCTCGGGCTCTATGCCAGCGAGCGCCTTCGTGCACTGCGCACCTCTCACTGACGACCGCCAGCGTCAATTCGCCGCAGGCCGATAGCGGAAGAACTGCACGCCTGCATCCGCCGCCTTCGGCAGCGCCTCGAGATAGGGCGGAACATGACCTTTGCCGAGCTGCGCGTAGAGCCCATCCGGTTTCAGCTTGGCGAGTTGTCGGGTCTGCGGATCGTTGGGGCAGAAGGCGAGTGTTGTAACGCCCGCCCCCCTCAAAAAAGACTCGGCCTCCTGCGGCTCTGCCATGCCGATATGCAATTCCGTCAGCATGCCGCCCTGATCGCGATGATAAGGGGCTGCGAGAACCCGATTCTCAGTGAAACGCAGAATGGAGACGCCCATTTCCGCCGGCGCGGAGACGAGGCCGACGGGAAGCCCGGCAAGCGGCGCCAGCGCCTCTTGCGATGTACAGGAATGTTCCTTTGCCGGAGCCGCCGGCTTTTTCTGCCCGTCTTTGTCGAACTGCAGCGCGAGAAGCCCGCCACCGACCGCCCAGGCGGCGGGGACGCTTGCAAGCACGGTCATCACATAGACGAGGGCAGCGGCGACATTCTCGCTGTCACTGTTGGAAATGCGCCTGATATCGATGATCAGCAGGGCAAGCGGCAGAATGGAGATGAGGTTGGAAAAGGGCGAACCGCGCACCTGCACCAGTGCGATCGCCCAGCTGATGGCGAGCAGGAAAAACAGAATCAGATGGACCTGTGTGCGGTCGCGCCGGACGATACGGAAGATGCAGACGGCGAGACCGAAGAGACCTGCCGCATAAAAGGCGCCGACGTCGTAGGGCTCAGTGCGCGCCAGAGAGAAGACCGATTTCGCCTCGGAAACGTTTCTCAGCCAGAGCTCGACCAGCATGGGATCGAGACCGGCCAGCGGATCGCTCAGGCATTGCGGCGCGATCACGATCGCCGAGCCGAGAACACCGGCGCCGACGACGGCCAGGGCCAGAAAGCGCATGGGGCGGGTAAGGCGGCTCGCAAAAACCGAAGAAAACAGCAAAAGGCCGCCGCCGATCGCCGCCAGGCTGTAATAACCGAGCGAGAGATTGTCGCAGGTGACCATGGAATAGAGCCGCGGCGGCACCGTCGCGAAGAACAGAATGCTGATCGCAAGCGCCAGCGCCAGCCCGAAGGACTGAGCGGCGACGGCGAAATCCGGTCCCTCCCATGCCCAGAGCAGGGCGACGGTCAGGCAGACGGCGGCGACGAAAGGCGTCGTCTCGGCGCCGATGGCAATGGCGACGGCTGCGGCGATGCCGGCCACCGCATAACTCCAGCCGCGACGCTGCGGATCGAGCAGCATCGCCGTCATCGTCGCCACCAGCGCCAGCTGGGCATTGTGGTGATCGATGGCGCCCGGCGCGAAACGGCTGCCGGTATAGATCACAGCGCAGGTCATGCCGAGGCTGATATGCATGCCGGCGACACCACCGATACGCCGGCCGGCAACGGCCATGGCCAGCATGGCGGGCAGGATCAGCGAGACGGGCCAGATGCCGAGCGCCAGCGCCTCGGCCGTCTCACGCGGCGTAAACAGGCTGAAGAACCAGATCAGCGAGGCGATCGGCAGGTCGATCAGCCGTGACCAGTGCATCAGCGTCCCGCCGCCGAGACCAAGACGGTATTGCATCAGATCGAACCAGCCCTGCCCCGCGAGAAAATCGCGAACCTCCACGAGACGCATGCCATCGTCGTTGTCGGGGCCGACGTAATCGGTGGCGCCGGAAAGCCGCGTGACGACGATGACGGCCGCAAGGATGACGCTGTAGGTGATGACGACCGGCCACAGGCGCGTCAGCAGGCCACGGACCCCGCTGCGACGGGCTTCAGTCGGAGATGATGCATTGGCGATCGGCTGCACAGCATTCATTGTGGTTAGCAGTTCGTTTCCATATGGCCGAACCTTAGCGGCTGCCGATCAAGAAAGTGTAAAGTTCGTTCCGGCAGCTCCGATTTTGCCTGCGTCATAGGGTCTTATTAACGCCGGGTGGTTTAGGCTCGGTACGCTTCTGTGTAACGAGTAAAGTCATGGCCCGATCGCATCCCGGTAATCTCAATATCGCCGTCCTACTTCCCTGCTATAACGAGGCGGCGACGATCGGCCCTGTCGTGCAAGGCTTCCGGGCGATGCTGCCGGATGCTGCGATCCACGTCTACGACAACAATTCCACCGACGGGACCGCGCTGCAGGCGATGCTTGCCGGCGCGCATGTCGTGCGCGAGCGGCGGCAGGGCAAGGGCCATGTGGTGCGCCGCATGTTCGCCGACATCGAGGCCGACATCTACATCATGGCCGATGGCGACGGGACCTATGCGCCCGAGGATGCGGAAGAATTGGTGCGCACGCTTCTGACGGAGCGCGCCGACATGGTTGTGGGAACGCGGCGCGGCGTGCACGCCGATGCCGGCCGTCAGGGCCATGCGCTCGGCAACCGGCTTTTCAACGTGCTCTACCGGACGATCTTCGGCCCCGACTTCACCGATATCTTTTCCGGTTATCGCGCCTTCTCGCGCCGTTTCGTCAAGAGCTTCCCGGCCGTATCGGGCGGCTTCGAGATCGAAACCGAGATGTCCGTGCACGCTTCCCGGCTGAAGCTGCCGGTCAGCGAACTGGAACTCGATTACGGCCGCCGCCCGGAAGGCTCGCACTCCAAGCTTTCGACGTTCCGCGACGGCGGCAAAATCCTCTGGATGTTCGCGATGCTGATGAAGGAAACGCGGCCCTTCGCCTTCTTCAGCACGATCAGCGCCGCCTTCATGCTGGCAAGCCTTGGCTTCATGACGCCGGTGCTGGCGGAATATTTCGACACGGGCCTCGTCAGCCGCATGCCGACCTGGGTGCTGTCGATGGCGCTGATGATGATCTCCTTCATGCTGTTCACCGCCGGCGTCATTCTCGATTCCGTCGCCCGCGCCCGCGCCGAACAGCTGCGTATCCACTATATGAGCCTGGAGACACCAAGCGCGGTCAAACTGCCGGATAACGAGGCAGCGCCCGTGTCCCGCCCGGGCCGCGACAAGGCGGATGCGGCATGAAGAAGGTCATCCGCTTCGTGATTGCCGGCGGCATCGGCTTTCTCGTCGATGCTGGCGTGCTGTCGGCACTGCTGGAGTTGACACCGCTCGGGCCTTTTCTCGCGCGGATCATCGCGATCGCCCTCGCAATGGCGGCGACCTGGGCTTTCAACCGCAACTTCACCTTCGATCGCTCCGGCCGCTCGCTCGCCGCAGAAGGCTTCCGCTACGGCTCTGTCGGCGTCACAGCGGCGCTCGTCAATTACGGGCTTTATTCCGCTCTGCTGCTTTCGCTGCCGGGGCTTCAGCCGCTTGCGGCGTTGGTGATGGCCAGCATCGCCTCGATGGTCCTCAGCTTCTTCGGCTATTCGCGCTTCGTCTTCCGCGCCGAATGATCAGACGGCCTCCCAGCCGTCCTTCTCGCTGGCGCGGTAGATCGCGTCGATCACCTTCTGGTTCAGCTTCGAATTTTCGAGCGTGACGATCTCTTCCTTGCCGTTCTTCACGGCCCGGGCGAAGGCCTCGACCTCACGCCGGTATTGACGGCTGTCCTGGAAGCGGAAAATGCGCGACTCGTTGTGGCTGCGGTCGGCAAGCTCGATCTCCTCCGGTCCCCAGCGATTGGCGTTGAACGGCGACTTTACCTCGATGTAGCCTTCGGTGCCGTGGAAGACCATGATCTGGCGGTTGGCCATCTGTGTCGAGACATAGAAGCTCAGCTCGAAATCGCCGAAATCGGCCTTGACGCTCGAATAGATATCCGTGCCGAAATCCGGGTCGCGCTCGGTGATCGCCTGAATCCAGAGCGGCTCCTTGCCGGTAGAAAAGCGTGTGCTCATGACGGGGTAGACGCCGATATCGGGAAGGCCGCCGCCGCCGAGTTCGGGAACGTTGCGCATGTTGGCAGGGTCGCGGTTGAAATAGGTGAAGGCGCCCTGGACATGCCGGAGCGAGCCGATCGCACCCTCCTCGATCAGCGAACGCACCTTCTGCCAGACCGGGGAATAGGTGACCATGTAGGCTTCCGTTACCACCACCCGGTTGCGGTCGCGGGCGGCGATCACCTCGTCGATATCGGCTGCTTTCAGCGCCAAGGGCTTTTCGCAGAGCACATGCTTGCCGGCATCGGCCGCCTTGATCGACCATTCGATATGCTGCGAGGTCGGCAACGGGATATAGACCGCGTCGATGACGTCGGAGGCGAGCATCTCTTCGTAGGAGCCGAAGGCGTGCGGTACGGAGAAGCGGTCCGCCATCTCTCTTGCGCGCGTGAGATCGCGGCTCGCAATCGCCGTGACGACGCAGTTTTCGGCGTCCTGGATTGCTGGAACGACATTGTCGCGGCCGATCTTCGCCGTTGAAATGATACCGAAGCGCAACATGATCAATCTCCCAAAGCTGATGTCCGCGAACCTTATTCAGGCCCTAGCTGCGGCGCAATGGCGCGACCGGAAATCACGGAAGTTTGGTTTCCCTCACGCCCGGATCGCACTAGGTTAGTTCAGATAGTCAGAGCATGATGTCCTCCGAAAACCGCTCACACTTTTCGGCATCATGCTCCGGGACGGCGTTCTGCCGTATCCGCGATTTCAAACATGTCAGTCATTTTGGAGAGCGTCATGGAAATGCGCCGGCTTGGAAAAACAGGTCTCTCGATTTCGCCGATCGTCTTCGGCGGCAATGTCTTCGGCTGGACGGCCGACGAGAAAACATCTTTCGCCATTCTCGACGCCTTCTTCGATGCGGGGCTCAACACCATCGATACGGCCGATGTCTATTCCGCATGGGTTCCCGGCAACAAGGGCGGCGATTCCGAGGAAATCATCGGGCGCTGGCTGAAGCAATCGAGAATATCCCGCGACAAGGCCGTCATCGTCACCAAGGTCGGCTCGGACATGGGACAGGGAAAGACGCTGAAGGAGCCTTATATCCTGAAAGCGGTCGAGGATTCGCTGCGCCGGCTGCAGACTGACCATATCGACCTCTATCTCTCGCACTGGCCGGATGCCGATACGCCGCATGAGGAAACGCTCGGCGCCTTCGCCAAGCTGAAGCAGCAGGGCAAGATCCGCGCCATCGGCTGCTCGAACTACGATGCGGCGCTGCTCCAGGCTTCCTTCGACGCCGCCGAGAAGGCCGGCCTGCCGCGATACGACGTGCTGCAGCCGGAATATAATCTCTATGCGCGCGCCAGCTTTGAGGGGCCGATTGCCGAGCTCTGCATCAGGGAAGATATCGGCGTCATCACCTATTTCAGCCTCGCCGCCGGTTTCCTCACAGGCAAATACCGCAATAAGGCCGATACGGCGGGCCGCGCCCGGGAAGGCCGGGTTTCGCAGTATTTTGACGCCAAAGGCCTGCGTATCCTCGCCGCGCTCGACGAGGTTTCGGCCGAGACCGGCGCCAAGCCCGCGGAAATCTCGCTCGCCTGGCTCCTACGCAAGCAAGGCGTGACGGCGCCGATCGCCAGCGCGACCAGCCTATCGCAGCTTGAAAGCCTGGTGAAATCGGCGACACTTGCGCTTTCTCATGAAGCGATCGCGCTGCTCGACGAAGCCGGCGCCTGAGAGAGGAAAGCCCATGACCGTGACGATCCGCGATGCCCGCCCGGAAGACGAAGCCCGCTGGCGGGAACTCTGGGCTGATTACCTTGCCTTCTACGACGTCACGGTCGATACCGATATCACCGATCAGACATGGCGCCGGGTCTTCGATCCGGCGTCGGAGATCGCGATGCTGGTCGCCGAGGTCGATGGCCGGGTGATGGGTTTTGCGCTCTATCTTACCCATGAGGGAACCTGGATTCGCACCCGGGACTGCTATCTCGAAGACCTGTTCGTCGACGCCGATGCACGGGGAAAAGGCATCGGACGGGCTCTGATCGACGATCTCGTCGCGCTCGGTAAGGCGAAGGGGTGGTCGCGGCTTTACTGGCATACGAGCGAGCAGAATAAAACGGCACGGGCGCTCTACGACAGCTATGTCGAAAGCGATGGCCATATCCGCTACCGCATCAGTCTCTAGTGCATGTTGCCCGGAAGTGTGCAGCGGTTCCGGGATAACGACATGCATAAAAACAAAGAGTTAAAGCGCGTCGCATCGATCAGGTTCGATCCGACGCGCTTTAAATAGCGGAAAACCCTCATACCATTCGGAATGGTCGCCTTCCCAGTTCGCCATGCCCGGTTTGGTCAAGATGCCGCGCGGGCTGATATAACTCTGGATCACCCGCTTCGGCCTTTCATGCCACTGGATGTTGAAGGCCCAGAGCTTGGGGAAGAAGCAGAGCGAGGCGTACGGCAGGTGGTCGTGAATCCACCAGGCGAGCCGCTGCCAGTCGCTTTCGTCATGGTAGCGGTCGACCATCCACGGAACGACGATGCAGACTGCCGCGCCCATGCAGCCGTCAAAGTCCCGCATGTCCCAAATGTGATGCGCCGCGGTGGCGGCATTGGTCGAACAGTTCAGCTTGTTCTCGTTGCCGAACCTGTTGACCGCAGGAGAGCGATAGCCGGAACGAATGTGCAGACGCCCGAACGTCGCCTCCAACGGCTCCAGCAGTTCCTCGCAGAGCCTCTTGCCCGCCTCGATCGCAAGATCGGGATCCTCGGGGATGTTGGAGATGCGATAGAAATCGGCGATTTCGGAATGGAGGAAATCGCGGAAAAAGAAGTTTTGCGACAGCCGCACGCGGCCGAGATCCTCCAGACCTTTCATCGAACCTGGTTTTCGCATCGGCTTGTTGCCCTCCTCGAATAACAGGAATCATCGCCCGGAGCAGATTTCCAGTCCACCCGAAATCGATCGGGAACAATTTGGGCAAAGTTCGCTTCTTATGGTGTCCCGCATTAGCGGCCTTTCCCAAAACAAGGATCGAGAACATGGCCAAGGAAAAGACGTTGGAAGATCTCTTCTACGACACGCTGAAGGATATTTATTTCGCCGAACGACAGATTCTGCGCGCCCTGCCGAAGATGGCGCGCGCCGCCCAGTCCTCCGAACTGAAGGCGGGTTTCCAGAAGCATCTGGAGGAAACCGAAGCTCAGGTCGAGCGCCTGCAGCAGGTTTTCGAGAAGATCGGCAAGCGCGCCCAGGGCAAGACCTGCGAGGCGATCCAGGGCATCATCGCCGAAGGCGAAGAGATCATGGAAGAATTCAAGGGCACGCCGGCGTTGGACGCCGGTCTGATTTCGGCGGCCCAGGCGGTCGAACATTATGAAATTGCCCGCTACGGCACGCTGAAAACCTGGGCCGCGACACTCGGCCTGAAGGACGTCGTCGCTTTGCTCGACCAGACGCTGCAGGAAGAGACGGCGACCGACAAGACCCTCTCCCAGCTCGCCACCACCGCGGCAAACCAGAAGGCGAAAGCCGCCTGACGCAACTACGGGAACAGGCGGCGAGCCTTTAGCTGCCGCCCGTATCCCTCTCGGCATATCGGAAGAAATCGATGAAGGCGCGCAGCGCCGGCCGCATCTGCCGCCGGCTCGGATAATAGACGAACGGCCCGGGATAGGGCGCGCACCAATCCTCCAGAACCCGCACGAGCCTGCCGGCCGCCAGTTCGGTGTGCACCCGCATGTCGAAGAGATAGGCAAGTCCGGCACCATTCACCGCCGCAAGAAGAGCCAGCCGATCCTCGCTGACGATCAATGGCCCGTCGACCGCGACGACAAGTTCCTGCCCGTCCTTCTCGAATTCCCAGCGATAGATCGAGCCGTTGGTGAAGCGCCGCTTGATGCAGCGGTGGCGGACGAGATCGCGCGGATGCTCCGGCTTCGGATAGCGCTCGAAATATTCCGGCGAGGCTGCGATCACCGTCGTCAGCTTGGGCGAGATCCTGACGGCAATCATATCGGCCTCCAGGCTCTCCTCCAGCCGGATGCCCGCGTCGAAACCCTCCTTGACGATATCGGTGAAGCCATCCTCATTGGCGATTTCCAGCGTGATATCGGGATAGAGGTTGAGAAAGTCGCCAAGGCGCGGGGCGAGCAGGATATCGGAGGCGAACCGCGGCGCTGTGATGCGCAGGTTTCCGGCCGGCTTGCCGCGCGTATCGTTGACCGCCTCCAGCGCGATGCCGATCTCCTCGAGCGCCGGGCGCAATCTTTCGAGAAGCAGCCGGCCTTCCTCGGTCGGCGCGACGCTGCGGGTCGTGCGCGCCAGAAGCCTGACACCAAGACTTTCCTCCAGGCTCGATATGGCATGGCTGACCGCCGACGGCGCGACGAGCAGTTCCTTGGCTGCGGCCCGGAAGCTGCGATGTTCCGCGACGGCGGCGAGAACGGCGAGTTGAGCGAGCTGTGTTCTGTTCATTGGTCGAAATGATAGAACAGCCTGTTAGAAACTGCATGCGTTTTCTGATTGATGCGGCGCCGATATAGTCTGCCCGTACCGCAATGATCTCCCAAGCGATTCGACGTCAGCTCAGAAAAGGAGCGCATCATGAAAATCCGAAAACTCGGAAACGATCTCACGGTCTCGGCCGTCGGCCTTGGCTGCATGGGCATGAGCTTTGCCTATGGCGCCAGCGATGAGGCGGAATCGGTTCGCACGCTGCAGCGCGCCGTCGATCTCGGCGTCACCTTCTTCGACACGGCCGAGGTCTATGGTCCCTTCACCAATGAGGTTCTTCTCGGCAAGGCGCTGAAGCCCTTCCGCGACCGCGTGGTGATCGCCACCAAGTTCGGCTTCAAGATCGATACCAGCCAGATGGGTGCCGCCGCGATCGCCGGCGTCGACAGCCGCCCCGAACATGTGCGTGAAGTCACTGAGGCCTCGCTGAAACGATTGAGCATCGAGACCATCGACCTGCTCTATCAGCACCGGGTCGACCCCAACGTGCCGATCGAGGAAACGGTCGGCGTGATGGCCGAACTGGTCAGGGAAGGGAAGGTTCGCGCCCTCGGCCTCTCGGAAGCCGGCAGCGCCACCATCCGCCGCGCGCATGCGGTCCATCCGATCGCGGCACTGCAGAGTGAATATTCGCTGTGGACGCGCGATCCCGAAGAGGATGTGCTTGCCACCTGCCGCGAACTCGGTATCGGCTTCGTGCCCTACAGCCCGCTCGGCCGCGGCTTCCTGACCGGGGCGATCCGCAAGCCGGAGGATCTTGCCGCCGACGATTTCCGCCGGCAGGTGCCGCGTTTCCAGGCTGAGAATTTCGACGCCAATGCGGCGCTTGTCGCAACGCTCGAACAGCTTGCCGCCACAAAAGGCGTGACGGCGGCGCAGCTGGCGCTGGCCTGGGTGCTGGGCCAGGGCGATGACATCGTGCCGATCCCGGGCGCGCGCAAGCTTCACCACCTCGAACAAAACGTCGCCGCTGCCGATATCTCGCTCAGCGCGGAGGAGCTCAATCAGCTCGATGAAGCGATCCCTGCCGGTGAAGTGGCCGGCAAGCGCTATTCGGATGCCTCGCTCGCGATGACGAACATTTGAGACTGACGAGCCCGGCCGGTTGCGACAGGCCGGGCTTGCCTTCGCGGCCGGCGAAACTATCTAACGCCATCTCTAAGAACGGGATGGAAACATGTCGGACAGGCAGGCAGTCGAACAGACGGTTCACCTCTATGTCGAAGGCATGGCCTTCGCCAATGCGGCAGCCTTGAAAAAGGCTTTCCACCCGAAAAGCTCGATCATCGGCTATTACCAGAATGATGTGGAATGGCTGACGCGGGACGAGTTCATCGCCGCGATCCTGGCTGAGGAGCCGGCCCCGCCCGGCACCCAGCCTTTCATGGATATCCAGAACGTCGATGTCGAAGGCGACGCGGCAAGCGTCAAGGTCACCGACGATTTTGCCGGCATGCGCTTCACCGACTATCTCTCGCTGCTGAAGATCGAAGGACGATGGGTGATCGTCAGCAAGCTCTATCATCTGCACACATGAAAAGACGGGCCGCTTACGCGACCGGTCCATTGTATTGTGGGCGGATGGGGCTCAGCTTCTGAGGACGCCGCCGGTGAATTTCGTCACGCTTGCGACGATCTTCTGGGTCAGCGCCTCGAAATCCTCATCCGTCAGCGTGCGCTCGACCGGCTGGATCTGAACCTCGATCGCCACCGATTTCCTGCCTTCGCCGACCGAAGCGCCCTCGAAGATATCGAAGACGTTGACGCCGGTGATGAGCTTGCGGTCGGCGCCGGTCGCAGCCTTGATGATGGCGCCGGCTTCCACCGTCTTGTCGACGACGAAGGCGAAGTCGCGCTTGACTGCCTGGAAGGGCGAGAGATCGAGCGCCGGCTTGGTGCGGGTCGCCTTCTTCTTCGGCTCCGCCATGGCATCGAGATAGACTTCGAAACCGCAGAGCGCGCCGGAGACATCGAGGGCTTCCAGCGTCAGCGGATGAAACTCGCCGAAATAGCCGAGCACGACTTTCGGTCCCATCTTGATCGTGCCGGAGCGGCCGGGATGATACCATTCGGGACCACCCTGCTCGATCTGGATATTGCCCATCGGCAGGCCGCAGGCTTCGATGACGGCGAGCGCATCGGCCTTGGCGTCGAAGACGTCGACCGGCTTGCCGCCGCCCTTGGCGGTATTCGACCACGCGCGGCCCGCGCCTGATAGCGAGGCCGTGCCGCGGCGGATGCCGCCGGCGACGCGGCGCTGGCCTTCCGGCCGGTCGTTCTCATAGGTGCCCGAGACTTCGAAGATCGCCACGTCGCCATAACCCTTGTCGGCATTGCGCTGGGCAGCCGTCAGCAGGCCCGGCAGCAGCGAGGGTCGCATATCCGACATTTCGGCAGCGATCGGATTGGCAAGCTTGAGGGCGGGCGAACCGCCGCCGAAGAGCTTTGCCTGATCTTCCGGAATGAAGGACCAGGTGACGGCCTCCAGCATGCCGCGCGAGGCAAGCGCGCGCTTGGCCGAGCGGGTGCGGATCTGCAGCGTCGTCAGGATCTTACCGTTGACGGCCGCATGGCTTTCGAGCGGCGCCGGCTTGATATTGTCGACGCCGTGGATGCGCATGACCTCCTCGACGAGATCGGCCTTGCCGTCGACATCGGGGCGCCATGAGGGAACGGCGACGGAGACACGCTCGCCGGAACCGGAAACCG
This sequence comes from Rhizobium sp. BR 249, assembly GCF_047445895.1. Classification (NCBI taxonomy): domain Bacteria; kingdom Pseudomonadati; phylum Pseudomonadota; class Alphaproteobacteria; order Hyphomicrobiales; family Rhizobiaceae; genus Rhizobium; species Rhizobium sp. BR 249. The sequence goes on from NZ_JARWKX010000001.1 coordinate 299,832, forward strand.
TAAAGCCGAGGCGCGTCAGGATCGTGCTGCTTTCCTCATTCGAAACGTCGAGGCCGGTCAGGCGCTTGATCTCGGAATAGGGGAAATCGACGATCTTCGGTTCATAACCCTTGTAGCCGACGACCTCAGCCTTGGCAGCCGTGCCGCCGCAGAGTTCCAGCACCAGTTCCGTCGTGCGCTCGAGGCCGGGAACCATATATTCCGGATCGACGCCGCGTTCGAAACGGTAGCGGGCATCGGTGATGATGCCGAGGCTGCGGCCCGATTTGGCGATGTTCATCGGGTCCCAGAGAGCGGATTCGATCAGAACGTCGACGGTGTTCTCGTCGCAGCCGGAATGTTCTCCGCCCATGATGCCACCGATCGATTCAACGCCATCCTCATCGGATATGACGACGTTGCTCGGGCCGAGCTTGTATTCGCGCTGGTCGAGCGCCAGTACGGTCTCGCCTTCTTTGGCGCGGCGCACCGTCAGGTTGCCCTTGACCTTGGCGGCGTCGAAGACGTGCATCGGCCGGCCCTGGTCGAAGGTCATGTAGTTGGTGATATCGACCAGCGCATTGATGGGGCGCAGGCCGATGGCGAGAAGCCGCTGCTGCATCCAGCGCGGGCTCGGGCCGTTCTTCACACCGCGCACGAGACGCAGGCTGAAGCCGGGGCAGAGCCTGGGATCGTCGAGATCGAGCGTCAGCTTGACCGGCGTCTCGCCTTCGACGGCGAAGGAGGGCGCGGGCCGCGTCTTCAGCGTGCCGAGACCGGAGGCGGCGAGATCGCGGGCGATGCCGTGGATCGAGGTGCAGTCCGGACGGTTGGGCGTCAGATTGATCTCGATGACCGGGTCATCAAGATGGGCATAAGTCGCATAGCTCGTGCCGACCGGCGCATCATCAGGCAGATCGATGATGCCATCGTGATTGTCGGATATCTCAAGCTCCTTTTCGGAGCACATCATGCCGCGGCTTTCGACGCCGCGGATATTGCCGACGGCAAGCGTCACGTCGATGCCGGGAACATAGGTTCCGGGTGCGGCGAAGGCGCCGACGAGGCCGGCGCGCGCATTCGGGGCGCCGCAGACGACCTGGACCGGCGCACCGGCACCGGTATCGACCATCAGCACCTTCAGGCGATCGGCCTGGGGATGTTTTTCCGCCGAGACAACCCGCGCGATGACGAAAGGTTTGAAGGCCGCCTTGTCGTCGACATCCTCTACCTCAAGCCCGATCTCGGTGAGGCGCGCGCAGATTTCATCAAGGGTGGCATCCGTTTCCAGATGCTCTTTCAGCCAGGAGAGCGTGAATTTCATCGTCTCAATTCTCCGTTCAAACGCTGAGGCCGCCGAACAGCGTCGGCATGTCGAGCGGGCGGAAACCGTAGTGCGTCATCCAGCGGACGTCGGCGTTGAAGAAGTCGCGCAGGTCGGGCATGCCGTATTTCAGCATGGCGATGCGATCGAGCCCCATGCCCCAGGCAAAACCCTGATATTCGTCCGGATCGAGGCCGCCGTAGCGCAGCACGTTCGGGTGGACCATGCCGCAGCCGAGGATCTCCATCCAGTCGGTGCCTTCGCCGAACTTGACGATCGGGCCGGAGCGGTCGCACTGGATATCGACCTCGAAGGAGGGCTCGGTGAAGGGGAAGAAAGACGGGCGGAAGCGCATCGTTACGCTGTCGACCTCGAAGAAGGTCTTGCAGAACTCCTCGAGCACCCAGCGGATGTTGGCGACATTGGCCTTTTTGTCGATGACCAGGCCCTCGACCTGATGGAACATCGGCGAATGCGTGGCGTCCGAATCCTGACGGTAGGTCTTGCCGGGGATGATGATGCGGATCGGCGGCTTCTGCGTCTCCATGGTGCGCACCTGCACGGGCGAGGTGTGCGTGCGCAGCACCTTGCGCTCACCATTCTCATCCGGATTGAAGAAGAAGGTGTCGTGCATCTCGCGGGCCGGATGGCCTTCCGGGAAGTTCAGCGCGGTGAAATTGTAGTAGTCGGTCTCGATATCGGGACCTTCGGCGATCGAGAAACCCATGTCGGCGAAGATCGCGGTGATCTCGTCGACGATCTGGCTGATCGGATGGATGCGGCCGCGCTCGGCGGGCGAGGAGCGCACCGGCAGGCTGACGTCGACTGTCTCGGCCTTCAGCCGCGCATTGACAGCCGCAACTTTCAGTACCGACTTGCGCTCGGCAATGGCGTCCGTCACCGCATTCTTCAGGGCGTTGATCGCCGCACCCCGGGTCTGGCGTTCCTCCGGCGTCATGGCGCCGAGCGTCTTCAGGAGCTCCGAGACGGAGCCCTTCTTGCCGAGAGCGGACACGCGCACGGCTTCCAGGGCTGCCTCGTCATTGGCAGCAGCGATTTCCGCGAGCAGCGATGAGTTGAGCTGGTCGATATCTGACATTGTCACTTCTTTCCGTCCAGTATCAGGCGGGGGATCGGGAGGCAGGTGGCGCCGACCGGCGCAAGGAATATAAAGAAAGAAAAACCCGCACTAGCCCAAACCAGCGCGGGTTTCCCAAAATCATAACTTCAAAGCTTGGGAAGCGCTGGTTAACGAACCGCGCCTTCAAACTCGTTAGCCGTGCCGGTTTCCTTGAGGTATTCAAGGGCCTTCTTGGCGGCAGCAACCAGCGCACCGAATGCTTCCGGCTCATGGATCGCCATGTCGGAGAGAACCTTGCGGTCGACTTCGATGCCAGCCTTGTTCAGGCCGTCGATGAAGCGGCCATAGGTCAGGCCGAATTCGCGGACGGCAGCGTTGATACGCTGGATCCAGAGGGCGCGGAAGTTGCGCTTGTTGACCTTGCGGTCGCGGTATGCGTACTGCTTGGCGCGATCGACGGCAGCCTTGGCGGTACGGATGGTGTTCTTGCGACGGCCATAGAAGCCCTTGGCCTGCTTCAGAACCTTCTTGTGCTTGGCGTGGGCAGCGACGCCTCTTTTTACACGTGCCATTTCATGATCTCCTTAATCTAACGCGTTACCGGAATAGTCTCAGAGACCGTTCGGCAGATAGTTCTTCACGACCTTGCGGCCATCGGGTTCCGCGAGAACCATGGTGCCGCGTGCATCGCGAATGAACTTGTTCGAGCGCTTGATCATGCCATGGCGCTTGCCAGCGGCAGCCGCCTTGACCTTGCCGGTTGCGGTGATCTTGAACCGCTTCTTGGCAGAGGACTTCGTCTTCATCTTGGGCATTTTGCTACTCCTTCTGTCCTCCCTGCGCGCTTCATCAAAAAGCCCTCCTCGCGAAGTCCGGTTCTCCGGCCGTCGCAACAAGGTGCGGGAGCGTTTGTTGTTGATCTGCGGGAACGGCGACGAACCGTCCCACAAGCATTCGAAACTGCCACGGCATGCCCTGCCGGTCAGTTCGGACGCGCGCTTATAACCGCAGCGTCATGAAAGTGCAACGGGGCCGCGGAGGAATCTTCGGCGCGCCGAAAATACGGTAGCCGAAAGCACAAAAGCCGCCCTTGCGGACGGCCTTGGGGCGAAAAAGTATCTGGCGCTTACTTCGGCGCCAGCACCATCATCATCTGGCGGCCTTCGAGCTTGGGCTCGGCCTCCACCTTGGCGATCTCGGTCGTATCCGCCTTGACCTGCTGCAGAAGCTTCATGCCGAGTTCCTGGTGGGCCATTTCACGGCCACGGAATTTCAGCGTCACCTTGACCTTGTCGCCTTCGTCGAAGAAGCGGCCCATCGCCTTCATCTTCACCTCATAATCATGGGTGTCGATGTTCGGGCGCATCTTGATTTCTTTGACTTCGACGATCTTCTGCTTCTTACGCGCCTCGGCAGCCTTCTTCTGGTTGGCATATTTCAGCTTGCCCAGATCGAGGATCTTGCACACCGGCGGTTCGGCATTGGGGGAAATTTCGACGAGATCGAGGCCGGCTTCTTCCGCCATTCTCAAGGCCTGGTCGGTAGGCACGATGCCCATATTCTGTCCGTCAGCCGCGATCAGCTGAACTTTGGGGATGCGGATTTCACGGTTCGAGCGCGGACCGTCCTTCACGGGCGCATCGGTCTTAAAAGGTCTGCGAATGGTCGTATTCTCCTCGCGTTGTTTCGGAATGTTGCAGCCGCGCGCTCCCGGTGAGGGTGCACCAACGTGTCTCGTCATCGCTGCAACGGAGTCAATATCATCCTTTAGCGGAAAAATCACCTGCTGTCAGCCTGTCAAGAATCTGTTTTATAGGCCAAAATAAAAGGAGTTTCGCCGATGTCAGATCAGATTCCCAATGCCCAGCCGCAGTTCCTGGCCGTCGGCGAGGGCGAGGCGGCGCGTGAGATCGCCTTCATCGTCCGCCCGGCGCAGGGCGGCGATGACGCACCGGCGCTCGTTTGGCTATCCGGCTACCGTTCCGACATGAGCGGCACAAAAGCGGTGGAGCTCGACGGGCTGGCGGCGGAACTCGGCCTCGCCTGCATCCGGTTGGATTATTCCGGCCACGGGCTTTCCGGCGGCAGTTTCCGCGACGGAACGATCTCACGCTGGCTCGAAGAGGCGCTTGCCGTTCTCCGCCATGCCGCGCCCGCCCGGGTCATTCTCGTCGGCTCCTCGATGGGCGGCTGGATCGCGCTGAGGCTGGCGCAGGAGCTTGCACGGCAGGGCGGCCCAAAGCTCGCCGGGATGGTGCTGATCGCGCCGGCGCCCGACTTCACCTCCGAGCTGATCGAGCCGAACCTGACGGCAAAGGAGCGCAAGTCGCTTGCCGAGCGCGGCTATTTCGAAGAGCGCTCGCAATACAGCCCGGAACCGAACATCTATACCAGGGCGCTGATCGAGGACGGCCGGGAGAACCGGGTGCTCGACGGCATCATCGAGACGGGCTGCCCGGTGCATATCCTCCAGGGCATGAAGGACCCCGACGTGCCGCATGCGCATGCGATGAAGCTCGTCGAGCATCTTCCCGCCGACGACGTTGTCTTGACCCTCGTCCGCGACGGCGACCACCGTCTTTCCCGTCCCGGCGATATCGCGCTTCTCGTCAGCGCCGTCAAAGGCATCCTCCGTTCATCGGCAAGTATGGAAAAGCCTGCTTGAGCGGCGGCGCCGATCATCCCGAAGTAAGTTCCCGGTCCCGTTGCATTTTAACCATGTCGGCGAGTTGGCAGGCCCTCCTAAGAAGTAACGATTGACTCTTCTCGGCCCTCTCCATTAACACTTTGTTAATAATTAAGGGGCGATGCGAGGAAGAGCGGGCGTGCGGATCAAGGGTATCTTCGTGGCCATGATGGCCGTGTTTGCGATGGCGACGGCTGCCATCCCGGCTCCAACCAGAAATGCCTCCATGGTTACGGGCAACGCCACCTCCCAGCCGATCGGCCATTACGATTTCTGCCAGATTCACCGCAATGAATGCGGGCCGAACCGCAATTCCGGCCCGGTCGAAATGACCGCGGCGAAGTGGGAGGTGGTGCGCTCGGTCAACGCCACGGTCAACCGCACGATCACCCCGATGACCGACAAGGAAATCTACGGCAAGGACGAAGTCTGGGCCTATCCGACCACCGCCGGCGACTGCGAGGACTTCGCGCTGCTGAAGCGCCGCATGCTGATCCAGCGCGGCTTTTCGGCCGCCGACCTGCTGATGACCGTCGTGCGCAAGCCTGACGGCGAAGGCCATGCCGTGCTGACGCTGCGCACCGCCCAGGGCGATTTCGTGCTCGACAACCTCGCTTCCGACGTGAAGCCGTGGTTCGGGACGCCTTATTCCTTCGTCAAGCGCCAGTCGAGCTACAATGCCGGCCGCTGGGTCACCATCGAGAACGGCCGTGACGTTCTGGTCGGCGCTCTGCGATAAGAATTCGAGGGGGACGTGGGGAAAGGCCGGCGAAAGCCGGCCTTTTGCTTTTGGGGGATGCAGCTGCGCTCTTTCCAACCCTGATGAGGGCTGATCGCTTTGCCGCACCGTCGCGTGAGATAAGGTATTGGTTTGCCGCACGGTCTCCCGGCCCTTCGCTTGGGCTCAGGGCGTTCGTCGCTGCAATCGATTCACTGGATCGATTGCTCGGCTTCGCCGACCGCTCCTCACCCATTCCCAATCAGAATACCGGCGGCGAGGACGAGGCTGCCGCCGAGCACCACCTGGAAGGCGGCGCGCAGGAAGGGTGTTTCCATGTAGCGGTTCTGGATGAAGGCGATCGCCCAGAGTTCGAAGAAGACGATGACGGCGGCGGTGATCGTCGCGGTCCAGAAATGCGGGATCAGGTAGGGCAGCGCGTGGCCGAGGCCGCCGAGCGCCGTCATGATGCCGCAGGCAAGGCCGCGCTTGACCGGCGAGCCGCGGCCGGAGATCTTGCCGTCGTCATGGGCAGCTTCCGTAAAGCCCATCGAGATGCCGGCGCCGACGGAGGCCGAAAGGCCGACGAGGAAGGTCTGCCAGGTATCCTGCGTCGCAAAGGCCGCGGCGAAGATCGGCGCCAGCGTCGAGACCGAGCCATCCATCAGGCCGGCGAGGCCCGGCTGCACATAGGTCAGCACGAATTGCCGGTGCGCCGTCTCGTCCTCGTCGCGCTTGATTTCCTCGGGCGTATGTTTGTCGCCAAGCATGCGGGCGATGTCTTCGTGCCCTTGTTCGGCGAGCGCCAAATCGCCTAGAAGCTGACGCGTCGAGGCGTCCGAGGTGCGCTTTGCCGCCTCGACGTAGAAACGATGGGCCTGCTCTTCCATCGCCTCGGTTTCCTGCCGCATCGCATCCAGCGAGAGGTTTGCCCGGAGCCAATCGGGCTTGCGCTCGTAAAAGCCCTGCACGTGCTCGCGCCGGATCAGCGGGATGCGCTCGCCGAAACGCTGCCGGTGGATTTCGATCAGCGACTTGCGATGCGTATCCTCGACCTCGGCCATATCCTCGAAGACCTTGGCCGAGGCCGGAAATTCCTTTCGCAGTCTGTCGGCATAAGCGAGATAGATGCGGGCGTCGTCTTCCTCGGAGGCGATTGCCAGGGCGAGGATCTCCTGCTCGGACAACGAGTCGAACGATCGTTTCGAGGATCTGAAAAACCGCGCCAGCATCACTTTCTCCATAATTTAGAATAATTCTAAATCTAGAGAAGCAGGCAATGACGGTCAAGTGCGTGGGGCATGCCGGCTGACAGATTGCCGCAATCGGCACCGACGACTTTGGCTTCCAGTCATAAAGACCTATATGAGGGCTGCCGCATCATGCGGCGCCGGGGTTTATGATGGACAATGAGATTCAGGGCCGGCCTGCCCATGTCGCGGCGATCCGCGAAAGGGCGGAGGCCGAAATGCGGGCGATGGGTATCGACGAGGCCTTCATCGACAGGCTGGTCGAGACTTTTTACGGGCGCGTGCTGGAACATCCCGATCTCGGCCCGGTGTTCGACGCGCGGCTGTCCGGCCGCTGGCCGGAGCATATGCAGAAGATGAAGAGCTTCTGGTCGGCGGTTGCCTTCCGCAGCGGCGCCTATGGCGGCAAGCCGGTGCAGGCGCATACGGGCGTTCAGAACCTGACACCCGATCTCTTTCCGAAGTGGCTGTCGCTGTTTGCCGCAACGCTCGACGATATCGCCCCATCGCCGGAAGCCAAGGCATGGTTCATGGCGACCGCCGAGCGGATCGCCAAAAGCCTGACGCTATCGCTCTTTTACAATCCCGCTCTCGACGATCCTGCGAAAAAGGCAGGCTGATCACTGCCTTGCGGAAAAGGTCGCACCGGCGCTTGCCGCGACGACCAAGGCAGTTCCGGCCATTTGCAGCAGCGTCATCGGCTGGGCCAGGATGACGAAACCGGCAAGTGCGGCGATGGCGGGCTCGAGGCTCATGAGAATGCCGAAGGAGGCCGTCGGCATGCGCCGCAAGGCGATGAGTTCCAGCGTGTAGGGCAGCAGCGGCACCAGAATGGCAAGCCCCGCCATTTCGATCAGGCCGTAGCCGTCGAGCGCCGGCACGGCACCGGTGAAGCCGAAGGGCGTCGCGACCAAGGCGGCAACCATCAGCGACATGGAAAGCCCTTCCAACCCCTTGAAGCTCGCGCCGATCTTTTTCGTCAGGACGATATAGATCGCCCAACCGGTTCCCGCGCCGAGCGCAAAGAGAATACCCTCGACATTGCCGACCCAGCCTTCACCGTCATGAGCAAGCGCCAGAACGCCAAGTGCTGCAATGAGGGGCCAGATAAGACGCCGGCTGAGGCCATAGCCGATGGTCGCAACCGAAAGCGGCCCGAGGAAATCGATCGCCACGGCAAGGCCGAGTGGAATACGCTCGATCGCCGCGAAGAAGCTCATGGTCATCAGCGCCGTCGTCGCGCCGAGAACCAGAGCGCTCGTCCATTGCGCCCTGGTGTAGCTGGCGAAACGCGGCCGCACGAAGACGGCAAGAATGATGGCGGCGACGGCGAGGCGCAGCCAGGAGGCGCCGGCCGGTCCATAGGCGGCGATGGCCGAGGAGGAAAGCGCCGCGCCGAACTGGATCGACGACATGGACATGAGGCACATCAGCCCGCCGGCCGCCACGCCGCCGAATGCCATTGACGTCTCCGCGGTCAGCGTGCCCGCTCCGCCATTTACTTTTTCTTCCATGCTCGCCCCCGATTGTGCGCTCTTCTTACGAAGACGGTTTGCGAGCGGCAAATTCAAACTTCTGATCCAGGCAGAAAGAGCTTTGATGCATATCAGAGACGGCCGGCAAAGATGACCTCTTCAGCATCCTCGAAGCTCATCTCGAAAACCTTCCTGCCGATGTCGAAGCTAAAGCCGTTGCGGGCGAAGGCCGAAAGCTCCTTGGCCTTCCGCTTTTCGTCAAGCTCGACCCGTCGGAAGGGACCGAAGGCGCGCTTGCGGGCGAATATCGCCGCGGCATAGAGATCATCAGCCTCTCCGAGCGCGGCCTCGACCTTGTCGCTCGCGACACCCTTGGCAGCAAGCTTCTGGGCGATGGCGCGCTTCGATTTACCGCCGCGCACGGCAGAGCGCGTGCTGATCTCTGCATAGGCGTCATCGTCGAGCACCTTGTTGTCATAGGCGAATTTGACGGCGAAATCGGCCACGGCCTTGAGTTGCGCCGCGCTGATATCCTCGAACTTCTCCTTCGCCTTGCGGGTGATGGCGTCAAAGAGCTGTTTTTCCGTCATCATCCGCCGCTCGAGCCGATAGATGGCGGAGTTGCGCGCCCAACTCAGCATACGGGGTGTCGGGATATCGGAGGAAACGGTCTCGTCAGTCATATCAAGATATCAGGCTTCCAGGCCCTTGAGAACGTTCGCAACGTTGAGGCCGATCTCGGGCACGCCATAGCCGCCCTCCATGCAGGTGACGACGGGCAGGCCGGCGGCGGAGATCATCTCTCCCATGCGAATGAAGTCTTCAGATTTCAGCTGGAAGAAGGAGATCGGATCGCGCTCGAACGTGTCGACGCCGAGCGCCACGACGATCGCTTCCGCGCCGAAGGCCTTGATGCGGGCAAGCGCATCGGCAAGCGCCGAAGACCAGACCTGCCAGGGCGTATGGGGCGGCATCGGATAGTTGCGGTTGGCGCCGGCGCCCTCCCCTTCGCCTTCTTCATCGGCATGGCCGAGGAAATAGGGAAAGGCAAACATCGGATCGCCGTGCAGTGAGGCGGTGAAGACATCGCCTCTGTGATAGAAGAGATCCTGAGTGCCGTTGCCATGGTGGAAATCGACATCGAGTACGGCAACCTTCTTCGCACCGTGATCGAGCAGACGCTGGGCCGCGACGCCGGAATTGTTGATGAAGCAATAGCCGCCGAAGAGATCGATGCCGGCATGATGGCCGGGCGGGCGGCAGAGCGCGAAAGCGAAGCGGTTGCCGGCATTCAGCCAATCGGCGCCTGACACCGCGCAGCGCATCGAGGCGACCGCCGCTTCATAAGAACCCTTGGTGATGGAGGTGTCGGCCGCATTGGCATAATGGCCGATCGCGCCGACGATATTGTCGGGCACGCGCTGGCTGGTGCGGCGGACCGGAAAGGAATTGGCGATCGCCTCACCCTCGAAGCCGGCCGCGACCCAGCGATCCCAGACGGTCGCGAGAAAATCGAGATAGGCGGGATCATGCACCTTACGCGCCGTTTCGAGCCCATGGGCATCCGGCGCCACGACTTCCCGGAAACCCGCTTCCTTGACCGCCGCCAGAATCCACTCGGCGCGAAACGGCGCCTCGAAGGGCGTCACCAGCTGACCGGCATAGAGCTCGGTCCTGGCATCGCGCAGCTTATGATCTTCGGAATAGATGACGCGCATTTCGGATTCGTCCTTGGTTGGAAGTCGAGATGTACACGGGTCAGCCCCGATGAAAAAGCGGTGCTGCGTCCTTGATCGGCCAAACGAATGACGCCACTTTCGCCGGTGTTTTGAGAACGAGGAATTTTTCCGCATGAAAGTGTTGATGGTCGATGTCGATGGCGTGCTCATTCATGGGCGTCCGGCCGACGGCCTTCCTCTCTTCACATTTCTGGAACGCGATCTGGGACTTAGTCTCGAACTGCTGCAGCGGGAATTCTTCCAGACTCACTGGGGTGAGATCATCGTTGGCCGCGAGGCGCTGGAACCGAGGCTCGCCCAGGTGTTGGCAAGAATCGCGCCTCATCTCAGCGCCGCGACGCTGATCGATTACTGGTTCGAAAACGATTCCCGCGTCGACAGCGGTCTCCTGGAAGAACTCGTCGCGCTTCGACACAGCGGTGTCACGCTCTTCTTGGCGACCAACCAGGAGCATAGGCGGGCACGTTACCTGATGGAAAAGCTGGGCCTTGGCGACCATTTCGACGACATCCTCTATTCCGCAGCCCTCGGGCACAGGAAACCTTCGCTGGACTTCTTCAAGCTTGCAACCGAGCGCGCGGGCGTGCTGCCCGGTGACATCGCCTTCATCGACGATATTGCGGAAAATGTCGAAGCGGCGCGGCAGTTCGGCTGGAACGCGGCGCAATGGACGGCGGGCGCGACGCTGGCTGGCGCGCTTCCCATATTCGCAAAGTGAGCACAGGCTGCGCGGGGGCAATCAGGCGAGCCGCTTGTAGAACAGGGTGGTGTCGCAGAAGCCGCCTTCGGGCCACAGAGCATAATCGGGGATGACGCCGACGCGCTGCCAGCCCAGGCGCGGATAGATCGCCTCGGCATCGCTGCCGGTTGCCGTGTCGAGCACGAGCAGGGTCTTGCCGCGTTTGGCCGCCTCGCGCTCGGCTGCTTCCATCAATAGGCGGGCAAGGCCGCGCCCGCGGGCGGAGCGGTGCACGAGGAGCTTCTTCAGATCGCCGCGATGCGGCTGGTTCGGCATTTGCGCGGCACCCACCTGCACCGTGCCGACGATCCGGCCATCGAGTTCGGCGACCAGCAGCAGGCTGCTGCCGCCGGCGACCGCATCGGCAACCTCTCGCCAGTAAAGCTCGGCATCTTCAGCTCCATAAGGCTGCATGAAGCCGACCGAAGCGCCGCCCGCGACGCAATCGGCCAGCACCTCGGAAAGATCGGGAATGGCAGCGCGGGCCGCCTTGGCGGAAAGGATTCGAATATCGGGCACGTTCTTCTCCTGAAATGAATGTCGTTATCGGCCGCCGCGATCGAGCACGACGCAATAGCGCGCCGGCGCATTGCCGGGATTATGGAAGGAGTGCCCCTCGCCGACGGGCATGAAGAGGCAATCGCCGGGGCGCAGCCGGTAAACAGTCTCGCCCGCCGTCATCTCCAGTTCGCCGTCGAACAGCCAGACATGCTGCGTCATGTCATGGGATGCCGCATGCGGCGGGAAGCTGACGCGGGCGCCGGGCGGAAATTCGACTTCGACGATATCGACGGCGGAAGCCGTGCCGGGCGCCGATACCGCGCGCCTGAGATAACCTGTCTCCGGATCGCGCCAAACCTGCTGTTCCTGCCGGCGGGCGAGCGGCGAGGCCTGCTGCCCCTCCTCCGCGAAGAAGGCCGACAGCGACAGGCCGAGCGCTGCGCAGACCCTTGCCAGCAACGAGGCGGTGGGACTCGCCTCCGCGCGCTCGATGCGCGAGATCATCGCCCGGCTGACGCCCGACGCCTCGGCAAGCTCATCCAAGGTCAGACCCTTTTCCAGCCGCAATGTGCGAATGCGGCTGCCGATCGCCTGTTCGAGTTCCTGTTCCATCGCCGATTCCTGATTCTACTATATGAGAAATACATTATCTCATGATGGAATCAAGTCGCCTCCACGTGTCATCTCGCTTGCCTTCGCTGCCGCGCCGCCGATATATGGCAGCGGCGCCTGGAGAGCGGAGGACATCATGGACGGCAGCATGCAGAACAGCGAAATCACGGGAAGCTTCACGGCCGCCGCCTGGGACCGGATCAAGCCTGTTATGGCCGAGATCGAGCGATTGCCGCTCCTGGAACGGCTTTCGGACGGCACGCTGCCGCCGGAAGTTTTCCGCCACTACATCCTGCAGGATGCGATCTATCTGAAGCACTATGCCCGGTGCCTGGCCATCGTCGCGGCAAAGGCGCCCGACAATGCACAGGTGCTGCGCTTCCTCGGCTCGGCGCAGAAGGCGATCACCGTCGAGCAGGGCCTGCATGCCGGCTTTCTCTCGCAGTTCGGCATTTCGAGCACGGATGTGACGGCCGCAGAGCCCTCGCCTGCCTGCTTCGCCTATACGAATTTCCTTCTGGCGACCGCCTATCACAGCTCCTATGCCGTTGCGCTTTCCGCCATTCTGCCCTGCTTCTGGATCTACTGGCATGTCGGCGAAGGCATCAAGAGCAGGCCTGTTATCGAGGACAATGTTTTCCAGGCCTGGATCAACACCTATGGCGATCCGCAATTCGCCGCCGGCGCCCGCGAAGTGATCGCGCTGACCGATATCGCCGCCCGGGCCGCATCGGAGGCGGAACGCACTCAGATGATGGATGTTTTCGTGCGCGCCTCCCAATATGAATGGATGTTCTGGGATTCGGCCTGGCGGCTGGAGGCGTGGCCGGTCTGACACGACTTCGACCGGCCCGCAAAATAGCGTAAACAGCGGGATAATTACCGCTTTGCGGCAGGGGGCGGCGCTGCTATATGGCGCGCATGAGCACCAATTCGACCACTCCGCTGTCCCATATCCGCAACTTCTCGATCGTGGCCCATATCGACCACGGCAAATCGACGCTGGCCGACCGCCTGATCCAGACGACAGGCGGCCTTGCCGAGCGCGAAATGTCCGAGCAGGTGCTCGACAATATGGATATCGAGCGTGAGCGCGGCATCACCATCAAGGCCCAGACCGTGCGCCTGCATTACCAGGCGAACAATGGTGAGAAATACATCCTCAACCTGATCGACACGCCCGGCCACGTCGACTTCGCCTATGAAGTCTCGCGGTCGCTGTCGGCCTGCGAAGGCTCGCTGCTCGTCGTCGACGCCTCTCAGGGCGTGGAAGCGCAGACGCTCGCCAACGTCTACCAGGCGATCGACAACAACCACGAGCTCGTCACCGTCCTCAACAAGATCGATCTGCCGGCCGCCGAACCCGACCGGATCAAGGAACAGATCGAGGAAGTGATCGGCATCGACGCCTCGGAGGCCGTGCTGATCTCGGCCAAAACAGGCCTCGGCATTCCCGACGTGCTGGAAGCGATCGTCCACAAGCTGCCGGCGCCGAAGAGCCCCGGCGGCGAAAAGGCGCCGCTGAAGGCGCTGCTCGTCGACAGCTGGTACGACACGTATCTCGGCGTCATGGTTCTCGTGCGCATCATCGACGGCGTGCTGACCAAGGGTCAGACGATCCGCATGATGGGCACGGATGCCAAATACCAGGTGGAGCGCGTCGGCGTGCTGACGCCGAAGATGGTCAATGTCGAAAGCCTCGGCCCCGGCGAGATCGGCTTCATCACAGCCTCGATCAAGGAAGTGGCCGATACCCGCGTCGGCGATACGATCACCGAGGACAAGCGGCCGACGGCGCAGGCGCTGCCGGGCTTCAAGCCGGCGCAGCCGGTGGTCTTCTGCGGCCTCTTCCCGGTTGATGCCGCCGATTTCGAGGATCTGCGCGCCGCCATGGGCAAGCTTCGCCTCAACGACGCCTCCTTCTCCTTCGAAATGGAATCGTCGGCCGCCCTCGGCTTCGGCTTCCGCTGCGGCTTCCTCGGCCTCTTACATCTCGAAATCATTCAGGAACGGCTGGAACGCGAGTTCGATCTCGACCTCATCGCCACCGCCCCCTCCGTCGTCTACAAGATGTACATGACCGATGGCACGGAGCGCGAACTGCACAATCCGGCCGACATGCCCGATGTCGTCAAGATTTCCGAAATCCATGAGCCGTGGATCCGCGCGACGATCCTCACACCCGACGACTACCTCGGCGGCATCCTGAAGCTCTGCCAGGACCGTCGCGGCATCCAGATCGAGCTCACCTATGTCGGCACGCGCGCGATGCTGACCTACGACCTGCCACTCAACGAAGTCGTCTTCGATTTCTACGACCGGCTGAAGTCGATCTCGAAGGGTTATGCCTCCTTCGATTACACGCTCACCGACCACCGCGAGGGCAACCTCGTGAAGATGTCGATCCTCGTCAACGGCGAGCCGGTCGATGCTCTCTCGATGATGGTGCACCGCACCGCCGCCGAAAAGCGCGGCCGCGACATGTGCGAGAAGCTCAAGGAGCTGATCCCGAAGCACATGTTCAAGATCCCGATCCAGGCGGCGATCGGCGGCAACGTGATTGCCCGCGAAACGATCTCGGCCCTGCGCAAGGACGTGACGGCGAAATGCTACGGCGGCGACGCCACCCGCAAGCGCAAGCTGCTCGACAAGCAGAAGGCCGGCAAGAAGCGCATGCGCCAGTTCGGCAAGGTGGAGATCCCGCAGGAAGCCTTCATCGCAGCGCTGAAAATGGGCGACGAATAACGCTTCTCAATGGTATCTTATGCGCATATGATTTGCGCATAAGATCGAGGAGATCGTTATGGGTCATCAGGCCAGAAAAGCAGTGAATCTTTCACTTGACGAAGGCCTCGTTTCCCAGGCGCGCGAACTCAAGATCAACCTATCGCGGGCCGCGGAGGATGGTATCGCCAAGGCGATAAAGGCGGAACGCGAGCGGCTTTGGCGTATCGAGAACGCCGAGGCTATCCGACTTGAAAACGAATATGTCGAAAAGCACGGCCTGCCGCTCGCCAAGTACCGCCAATTTTGATGGCACGCTTTCACGCCCATCAGCTGAAAAACGAAAATATCCTTGCTATCGATCTTCAAGCCAATCTGCTTGACGATCTGCCGTCGCGGGTCATGGTGCCGCTGTATCCAGTGCGGGAACTGAGTTGGTCGATCTCACGGCTGAATCCACGCTTTTCCATCGAGGGTGAAATCTATGTCATGGCCACCCAGCGCATGGCGTCTGTCCCGACCTCGGAAATTGGAAAAGCTATCGCAGATTTATCCGGCAAAAGCGATGCCATCATCGGTGCCATGGACTTCTTCTTCCAGGGCTTCTGAGCCCTATCCCCTGCCCATATACTCCTTCACGAGCCCCTCGTAGGCGTCCATCTCTGGCAGCGCCTCGTAGCTGTACACCGCCCCTGTCTCGGCAAATGACAGCTTCTCGCTCGTCCATGTCTCGATGAAGGGCGTGAACCAGCTGGGGTCGTCGAGCATGGTGACACGCAGGTTGACGAACCAGTCCATGCCTTCCGGCCGGGTGAACATCCAGCTCATGCAATGCGGGCAGAAATAGTGTTTGGTGACGCCATGCAGGCCGCCGATGACGGGCTCGCCTTTGGTGACTTCGAAGCCTTCGCTGGGGATGGCGGCACTCAGCGAATAGGCACTCGCGGTCATCTTCTGGCAGCCGGTGCAATGGCAAGCCATGGTAAGCAGCGGCGGCGCGCTGATCTTCAGCCGTACCCGACCGCAACGGCAGCCGCCTTCCATGGGTAAAGTTCGCTCGCTCATGATGTCCTCCCGTTTCGCTTTCTCATCTAGCGGAGTGATTCTCACTGTCGAGATGGGAAGGTTATTGGGGACGGGTGACACACCGGCTTATCGGATGCGGGCCGGGTTACCGACGACGGTCGCGCCCGCCGGTACGTCCTTCGTCACGACGGCACCGGCGCCGACGATCGCGCCATCGCCGATCGCCACCCCGCCAAGGATGATGGCGCCGCCGCCGATCCAGACGTCGCTGCCGATCTCGACCGGCCGGGCGATCTCGATGCCCGCGCGGCGAAGGGTGAGATCCTTGTGATGCTCGGCGCAATAGATCTGCACGCCCGGCCCGAACATGGTGCGATTGCCGATCACGACGCTGCCGGAATCGAGGATGGTGCAGCCGGAATTGAAATAGACGCGCTCGCC
The DNA here is from genome assembly GCF_047445895.1 of Rhizobium sp. BR 249. Taxonomy (NCBI): domain Bacteria; kingdom Pseudomonadati; phylum Pseudomonadota; class Alphaproteobacteria; order Hyphomicrobiales; family Rhizobiaceae; genus Rhizobium; species Rhizobium sp. BR 249. The sequence continues at coordinate 316,127 of NZ_JARWKX010000001.1, forward strand.
GAGAGCGATATTGATGCCGTAGGAGCAATGGAACGGCGCTTCGATGAAGATATCGTCCGCAGCCTCGGCAAAGAGCGCCCTCAGGACGGGCGCTGCGCCGCCGCGCTCGTCCGGCGGCAAGGTATTGTGCGCATGGACCGCCCGACGCGCCTGCTGGCGCAGAAGATCGAGTTCGTCATCAAGGCAGCAATACCATTGACCCGTCGCCATCTTTTCGCGTTCGCTTGCCGTCATCGCATCCCCTCTCAAGCGGGTGCCTGTGACAGCATTTTGGCCTCTTGCCGCTCGATGAGGCTGACCCAGGCACGTGCTATGGCAAGGCCCGCGGCATCGGCGGCATCGGCATGCCGCGCAGCCAGCTCGGCATAGCCTTCCAGCCAGCCGGGCGCGATCCGTTCGATCGTGTCGGGGAATTCCGCCTTCCACTGCTCGACCACCACTCTATCGGCCTCGAAATGGAATTGGGTGCCATAGACGGCGCGGCCGATGCGAAAGGCTTGGTTCTCGGCGATAGGGCTCGTCGCGAGACGAACGGCGCCTGCAGGCAGGGAAAAGGTATCGGCGTGCCATTGAAAGATGGTGAATTCCCCGCCGACAGCAGACAGCAGCGGATCGGCCCTGCCTTCGCCGGTGACGCCGATGCTGTGCCAGCCGAATTCGCGGGCGGCCCCCAGCAGATTGTCGGCACCATAGGCGCGGGCAAGGATCTGGCTGCCGAGGCAGATGCCGAGCACGGCCTTGCCTGCATCGCCGAAGCGGCGCGTTAGCCGCACGAGTTCCGGCAGATAGGGATGCGTCTCGTCATCCCGAGCGCTCTGCTCGCCGCCGAGAACGACGAGCGCGTCGTGGCCGGATACGTCGCGTGGCAGAATGCCATCCTGCCACACCCGGAACCAGTCGATCTCCGCGCCCGCCTCATCAAGCGCCTTGGCAAGCGCGCCGAGGCCGGTGTTCCTCATGTTTTCGACGACTGCGACTCGCATGGGCTTTTCCCGAGATGGCCGATAGGAGGGAAGAGACCATGCCGGCGGGCGGCGCGCAAGACGCTTGTGCGAAGCCGATTGCGCGGGCACGCGGCAGGACTTAAACCAAGCTGAGCGAAAGGAAACCGCCATGACCGAAAAAGCCCGCGTCTCTATCCTCTACTGCACCCAATGCAACTGGCTGCTGCGCGCCGCCTGGATGGCGCAGGAGTTGCTGCACACTTTTTCCGACAGTCTCGGCGAAGTGGCGCTGATCCCCGGCACAGGCGGCAATTTCGAAATCCGCGTCAACGGCGACCTCATCTGGGAGCGCAAGCGCGATGGCGGCTTTCCCGGGCCGAAGGAATTGAAGCAGCGGGTACGCGACATCATCGAGCCCGGCCGCGATCTCGGCCATGTCGATCGCGTCTCGCACGAAAGCTGACGGCGGCAATTCACCGATAAGGGGAACGGCAGACCCTGTAGACGCCCTCATAGGTGAGAAAGTGATCCGTCCGCGGATTGTAGGAGCGGTATTCATTGGTGCACCAGGCGATGTGCTTGTTCACCTGCTTCGGCTCTACGCGGCGCACCGGCGGCGGATCATAGGTCAGTTGCGGCCGCCCGGCCGCTCCCGGCAGATAATAGGTCGGCCCCGCGCCTCTCGGGCGGTAGTTCGGCTGGACATAGGCGGGACGATGCCACTGCTGCGGCCCGAAACCGAAGCAGCCGCGAAAATCGCAAAGCGTCGATCCCGTATTGACCGGCCCCAGCCCTGGTCTGCCCACCTTGAGCGAATCAGCCGACGCGATTGCGGGCGAAAGAACGGCGAGAAAGCCGGCGAGCAGGAGGGTGCGAAGAGCGGGCATGACGCAATTCCTTTCGATGCTGCCTTTATATAGGGCGTGCCGGCCACAGCGCTATGCCCGCCCGGCGGCACTCTTCCCGATGTGACCCCAGTTTTTTGCCAACTGTCAGGAAAACTTCAAAAACCCAGTTGACAGTCAGGAGCAGCCCCCTTACATCGCTCTCCGTCGCCCAGATGGCGGAATTGGTAGACGCGCAGGTTTCAGGTACCTGTGCCGCGAGGCGTGGAGGTTCGAGTCCTCTTCTGGGCACCATTTCCTTTTGATCCCTGCCAAGATCAAATATTCAAGCCTTTCCAAAAGCTACGCATTTGGCTCTCTTAACAGAGGCCAGGATGACGTGTTTATCTGGAAGCCCAGCATCCGAGATGCCGCTGCCGGAAGGCTTGTCAGCGCCGGTCCAACGCCTGTCACGCGGCCATGTGAGGCGTCGTTTTTCTGCTGTCTGATATAACCGACAAAACCGCAATGCCGGCTTCCCTGGCGGCGCTGAGAAGCAATTCCCTCAACTCGTCCATGCCGCCCTGCCCGGTGACGGCATCGGCGCAGGCCTTGACGGCCGCGACGTACTCCTCTCCGTCTTCAAATGGCCAGTCCACCATCAGAACTTCGGCGGCATCGCGGAGCGTCCTGACGATCCTGCGCTTGTGCCGGCCGCCGAGAAAGAGAACAAGAGGCGCAAAATCCGCCGATGTGTTCCATTGCATGGCACTTTCTCCCCAAGGGTTAGAATATTAGTAACAACGCAAGAAGCGTGCCGTCAACCGGTGGGGGCGGTTTCGTTGCCAGGCAGAGCCGCTTCTTTGAGAGATGCTGGCAACGGATGGATGACTGATGCTGAAACGGTCCCATTATTCGACGCATGACTGGCGAAAAGCTCAGGCCGCCTCGCCAGCAACCCCGCAAGCCTCGCACAAGAACGAAATCGGATACGAGGACAGGGATGAGCATACGGCCGTTCCGCCTGCAGAGAGCCCGGACGGCTCACCCGGGTGGATTGCCGGAAGCTTGACTAGACACTCTGGAGTTCGCTTGGGATGAAAGTCGTAATTCTCGCCGGTGGCCTTGGCTCTCGTCTTGCCGAGGAAACCAGTATTCGCCCCAAGCCTCTGGTCGAAGTCGGCGGCATGCCGATCCTCTGGCACATCATGAACATCTACGCCCATCACGGGCTCAACGATTTCATCGTCTGCGCCGGCTACAAGGGCTATATGATCAAGGAATACTTCGTAAACCTTGTTCTGCATCATAGCGATATCACCGTCGACCTCGGCGCCAACAGCATCGACTATCACGGCGGCAAACGCCCGAACTGGCGCGTGACCGTAGTCGATACCGGCGTGAACTCGATGACCGGCGGCCGTATCGGGCGCGTTCGCGACCACCTGACACCGGGCGAACCCTTCTGCATGACCTATGGAGACGGCGTCGGCGACATCGACATTGCCGCCGAAGTCGCCTTCCATCGCAGCCACGGCCTCAAGGCGACGATGTGCGCGGTGACGCCGCCCGGGCGCTTCGGCGCCACCAATATCGAGAACGACGTGATCACCGCCTTTGTCGAGAAGCCGAAGGGCGATGGCCAGCGCATCAATGGCGGCTTCTTCGTTCTCGATCCTTCCGTCCTCGATCTCGTCGACGGAGACGACACGATCTGGGAGGCCGGCCCGCTGGAATGGCTGGCGGCGAACAAGCAGCTTGCAGCCTTCCGCCATGACGGCTTCTGGCAGCCTATGGACACGCTTCGCGAACGCCATCAGCTCGAAGAACTCTGGAGCTCCGGAAAGGCACCGTGGAAAATATGGGCCTGACGAACTTCTGGAATGGCAGACGCGTTTTCCTGACCGGGCATACCGGGTTCAAGGGATCCTGGCTTTCGCTGTGGCTGGAAAAGCTCGGCGCGGACGTCGCGGCGGTTTCGCTGGAACCGGAAACCACTCCTTCCCTCTATGTCCGGCTTTCGCCTTGGAGCGGGCAGAGCCATCACATCGCCGATATCAGAGACGCGTCAGCGTTCAGCCAAGGTCTCATCAATTTCGAACCAGAAATCGTCATCCACCTGGCTGCACAAGCACTGGTACGACGCTCATACGAAAACCCGACCGAGACTTTCGCAACCAATGTGATGGGCACTGCAAACGTTCTGGAAGCAGTTCGAGAAGCGCCCTGCGTCAAGACGGTTCTCGTCGTTACCTCTGACAAGGTCTATGCCAACAACGGCACCGGCGTTCCCTTCGTTGAAAGCGATACGCTCGGCGGCAAGGATCCCTACTCCAATTCCAAGGCCTGTACCGAACTCGTCGTACAGAGCTATCGCGACAGCTTCTTCAAGGGGCGCGACATCAGGGTTGCGACCGTGCGCGCCGGCAATGTCATCGGCGGCGGCGACTGGTCGAAGGACCGGCTAATACCGGATTTCATCCGCGCTTTCGAAAACAACCAGCCGATTCAGCTTCGTTATCCCGAGGCGATCCGCCCATGGCAGCATGTGCTGGAACCGCTCGGCGGCTATCTCGCCTTTGCCGAGGCGCTGACACATGCAGACGAAAAGAAGCTGCCCGAAGCGCTCAATTTCGGACCCGACCCGGAAAGTTTCGCGACCGTTGCGGAGCTTGCCGATGCGCTTGGCCTCGCCCATGGTGTCAACGACGTCTGGCGACAAGCGCCGGGCACGCATCTGCCGGAAGCGCCCGCTCTGACACTGAGTTCGGCTTTGGCGCTTTCCGCCATCGGCTGGCGACCGCGCCTGAGCCTGCAGCAGACAATCGACTGGACAGCCGCCTGGTACAAGGCCAATCGCGAAGGAGCCGACATGCGCGCCTTCTCGCTCAGCCAGATCGCGGCCTATGAGGAAGCAATATCATGACAGCGCATAATTGCCGGTTTTGCGGCGCTCCCTTGAAACATCGTTTCGTCGATCTCGGTTCGACGCCGCTCGCCAACGCCTATCTGACGGAAGAACAGCTGAAGCAGCCGGAACCTTCCTACCCGCTGCGCGCCTTCGTCTGCTCCGATTGCTGGCTGGTGCAAGCCGACGCCTTCGTGCCGCCGGAAGACATCTTCAGCCACTATGCTTATTTCTCTTCCTACAGCGACAGCTGGGTGGAGCATGCCCGCCAGTTCACCATCATGGCGCGCAAGCGTTTCGGCCTCAACGAGACATCGCAGGTCATCGAGGTGGCGAGCAATGACGGCTACCTGCTGAAGCATTTCGTCGAGGCCGGCGTGCCGGTGCTCGGCATCGAACCGGCCGAAAACGTCGCGGAGGTGGCGCGGCAGACCGGTGTTCCCACGGAGGCGCGGTTCTTCGGCAAGGAAACGGCTGGCGATCTCGTCTCCCGCGGCCTTGCCGCCGATATCGTCATCGGCAACAACGTGCTGGCGCACGTGCCTGACATCAACGACTTCGTCGGCGGGCTCTCCGACGTTCTGAAGCCGGATGGCGTCGTCAGCGTCGAATTCCCGCATCTGCTGCGGCTGATGGAAAACATCCAGTTCGATACCGTCTACCACGAGCATTTCTATTATCTGTCGTTGCTGGCGGTCGAGAAAGCCTTCGCGGCCCACGGCCTTACCGTATTCGACGTGGAAGAACTATCGACCCACGGGGGGAGCCTCCGCGTGCTCGCATGCCGCACGACATCGACCGCTCATCCGACCGGCCCCGGCGTCGCCAAAGTGCGCGCCGACGAAGCGGCCGCCGGCTTCGACAAGGTCGAAACTTACGAGGCCTTCCAAAACCGCGTGGCGCCGATCAAGGATGGACTGCCGACCTTCCTTAAGGAAGCCAAGCGTGACGGCAAGACGGTCGCCGCCTACGGGGCCGCCGCCAAGGGCAATACGCTCCTGAACTTCTGCGGCGTAGGCACTGACCTCATCGACTACGTGGTCGACCGAAACCCGCACAAGCAGGGGCATTACCTGCCAGGCAGCAAGCTGCCGATCTACGCTCCGGAAAAGATGGACGAGACGAAGCCGGACTACATTCTCATCCTGCCGTGGAACATCAAAAACGAAGTCGTTGCGGCCAACGGCAGGGTCGGCGACTGGGGCGGCCGCTTCGCCGTCGCCGTACCGGAACTGACGGTGATCGGATGAGATTCGCTCCGACCGCGGTTTTGGGTGCCTTTGTCGTGGAAGTCGACGCGCGCTCGGACGAGCGAGGGCTGTTCGCGCGGACTTTCGATGCCAGGAGCTTTGCCGACCACGGTCTCGTTCCAATCTATCCGCAGTGCAACGTCTCGCAAAACCACAAGCGCGGTACGTTGCGCGGCATGCATTATCAGGCCGATCCCAGGCCGGAAATCAAACTGGTGCGCGCCACGCGCGGCAGGGTCTTCGACGTGGCGCTCGATCTGAGGCGGGATTCCCCGACCTATCTCAAATGGGCCTCCGCCGAACTCGATGCGTCCCGACACAATGCCTTCTACATTCCCGCCGGCTGCGCGCACGGCTTCCTGACGCTCGAGGACGACTGCGAGCTCTTCTACCAGATGTCGGAAGTCTATGTGCCGGAGCTCGCCCGCGGCGTCCGCTGGGACGACCCCGCCTTTTCCATCGCCTGGCCCTTCATGCCGAGCGTCATCAGCGAGCGCGACGCCGCGCTTGAAAGCTATAGCCAGGAGACAAGCCTTTGAGCGGCATCAAACTCAGCATCTGCATCCCGACTTATAATCGCGAAGCCTTTCTCAGAAACTCGCTGACCTACTGTGAGAACGACTACAAGTTCGACTTCCCCTTCGAAATCGTCATCTGCGACAATGCTTCCACGGACGGCACGCAGCAGGTGGTCGAGGAATTTATCGGCCGGGGGCTGCCGATCCGATACTTCAAGCGTGAAAGTAATGCCGGCGCCCTGGCAAACGTCACGAGCACGCTGCGCCTCGGTAGGGGCGAATACCTCATCTACCTCGCCGACGACGACATCCTGATCGCCGATGCGGTGGCTGACACCATCAGATATCTCGATAACAATCCGGAAGTAACCTGCGCCCATGCGCCCTGGTTCTTCTACGACGAAGTCGCCAAAAACGACATCGCGAAATTCTATAATGTCGAGGAGGATCGGAAGTTCGCGCATGGCAGCTTTGGCGAAGTCTTCCAGTATATGTTCGAGCGCCACATTTTTCCGGAAATCGCGATCTATCGCTCGTCGCCCCTGCGGTCGGCCTGGACCCCGCGAGAATTCTGCTTTTACCCGTTTCCATTCCTTGCGCACTTCCTCGATCAGGGTGCGATCGCCTTCCTGCAGCAGCCGTTCTACCGCTCCATCGCTAATTCAGCGATCGTTCGCGACCGCCAGCAGGAAGGCACCAACGATGTCATGACCAGCTGGGATCGCTATCGTGGCGGGCTTGAATATTTCCTCTATACAGGCGCCAAGCGCGGGGCGCTGAACCTCACGCCCGAGGCGCGTCTCAAGTATGACGAGATGTGCAAGATTTTCACGCTCAACCGCATGGCGGTCGCTTTCCGCTTCTGGGCGGCGCGCAAGAACTTCATCAAGGCCTATGAACTCTATACCCGCATCGTATGGGGCGGGATGCTCGACCACCCAGAAATCCGCCCCTTCCGTGAAAGGCTGCCCCTGATGGTCGCCATCCAGACGCTGGTCAGCGAAGTGAATGCGGCAATCGGGATCAACACGCTGCTTCTCGCCGGTTTCACCGAGATCACCGCGCTCGAGAATCTAATGCGGGAACTCGGGCTCAGTGAAAGGGTGAAGGTGACAAAGGAACTCAGCGACAGCCCGCTGGAATGCACTGCCGTCTTCGTCAGCGTCGAAAGAGACCGAGAATATTTCGTAGCACTCGGCTACCTACCCAATCTCGTGTTCCACGAGCACGACCTTGCCCGGCATATTCTAATGTGAGCCTCGCGCCAGTCTCAAAAACGAGAGTCGTGGCGGGCGCCCGCGTCTTGATTTCCATTGAACAGAAATTAGCGGAATGACAAACAGGATCTTCTACACTAAGCCTTCCATCACTCAGCTTGAAACCGATTACGCCACGGACGCGGCGGCGACCGGATGGGGCGCACGTTGTTACGACTACATCAATCGCTTCGAACGCGACTTCAAAACCCACCTGGGTAGCGACTTTGCCATTGCCACATCGAGTTGCACGGGCGCGATGCACATGGGCTTGGCCGCACTTGGCGTTGGCGCCGGCGACGAAGTGATCCTTGCCGACACCAACTGGGTCGCCACCGTTTCACCGATCTTCCACCTGGGAGCCAAGCCGGTCTTCGTCGACGTGCTGCCGGATTCCTGGTGCATCGATCCCCGCGAGGTCGAGCGGCACATCACCCCGAAGACCAAGGCGATCATCGCGACCCACATTTACGGCAATCTCTGCGACATGGATGCGCTGCTCGACATCGGCAAGCGCACCGGCATTCCTGTCATCGAGGATGCGGCAGAAGCAATCGGCTCCGTTTACCACGGCCGCCGCGCCGGCTCGATGGGCGCCTTCGGCACCTTCTCCTTCCACGGCACCAAAACCCTGACAACAGGTGAAGGCGGCATGTTCGTCACCAACGACGCCGCGCTCTATGAGCGCGTGTTGACGCTGAGCAATCACGGCCGTGCACGCGGCCAGACCAAGCAGTTCTGGCCCGACGAGATCGGCTTCAAATATAAGATGTCCAACATCCAGGCGGCCATCGGCTGCGCACAACTCGAGCGCATCGAAGAGCTCGTGGCCCGCAAACGGGAAATACTAGCTGCCTACATGGTCCGGCTTTCCACCCTGCCCGGCATCTCGATGAATCCGGAATATAGCGGCACGATCAACGGCGCGTGGATGCCTACCGCGGTCTTTCATCAGTCGACGGGCATTACCCGCGAGATGATGCAACAAGCTTTTGAGGCCGCCAATATCGACGCGCGCGTCTTCTTCTATCCCCTTTCCAGCCTCTCAATGTTCGAGGATCGGCCCGAGAACGTGAACGCCTGGGGCATTCCGGATCGCGCGATCAACCTGCCGAGCTACCACGATATGAGCGAAGCCGATATCGACCGAGTGGCGGCAACGCTGCTCGATGTGGCGGCCGGGCGGATCTATCACAACAGCACGGCTTCGAAGTCGATCCGGTCCTAAGCGGCAAACTCGGGCCGTCTTCCTCGCCGGACGGCTACTGCATCTGCCGCGAGCCTTGAGCGGACAATCGGGAATAATCATCATGTCGCAAGTCGATATCGCCAGCCTGAAGAACAATGCGGATCCGGCCAGACGGCTCCGGCTCCCGATCAGGAACGATAGCGGCATACACCTGGGCGATCTGCAATGCATCGACAGGTCGATGCTCGACGAGCCCGGACTTATCGGTGACCTGACTGCGTGGCGAAACCAGTCGATGCCGTTCTTCCTCACGCAGTTTACCGCCACCGAGGAGCGCACGCGCAGCTGGCTCGAAGGCATTTCGCTGCCCGCCGCCGACCGTATCCTATTCGTCATTTGCGATCCCGACGGCAGCCGGCTCGGCAATTTCGGCGTTTGCAATATCCGGCCCGGCGCAGCCGAATTTGACAATGTCATCCGCGGCCGAATGAGCGATATCCGTAACCTGATGTTCCACTGCGGTGAGACATTGCTGGAGTGGATGTTTTCGGGGCTCGGGGCCAAGACGGCCGAGCTGCATGTTTTCTCCCATAATGAAAAAGCGATCGGCCTCTACAATCGGCTGGGCTTTACGTCGACCGAAAGCTTGCCGCTACGGCGGACCGAGGAAAAGGGCGTGGTCAAATATTCGGTCGTCGATCAATCGCAAGCAAATGCAGGCTTCGACTATCTTAGGATGGAGCTTCCCGTCGAGCGTTTCGAGGATCGCATCCGCAGACGCTTTTGAGGAGCTCCGGCCTTCACCGCACCGGCTGATAATGGCCGCGCAGCGGAACCTTTTCGCCCATGGTGACGAAACCGTCGCGGTCGCAGACATACATCAGCGTCGGCATGCCGCCCGAGCGGAAGATCTCGTCATAGCGGCGACGGACCTGGACGGTTTCGGTGCGGCAATTATAGGATTCCTCTTCCTTCTTGTCCGGCTGCGCCTTGACGCCGGGAAGGCCCTTGTAGGGGTAGAGGGGTTGGACATCCGATTTGACGGGTTTCGTCCAGTCGACGGCGAAAGCGGACGCCGGGGCGAGGCTGGACAGGACGCCGAGCGATATCAGAACCATCGTCAACAGCCGCATGGGAGCTCTCCTGCCGGCGACAAATCGCCTCTCCCGGATGTAGGAAAGCTGACGGCCCGCATCAAGCCGCCGCAGCAGGCGGCTTCCTGAAATAACTTCTGATGACGGGGTGGCCGAAGAGGCCGGCGAGGATCGCAAAACCCGCACCGACGACGAAACCGGCAAGAAGACCGCCGATGATGCCCGCGACCAGCAGGATCTTCTTGCCCGGACCATCGGCCTTGACCGGCGGCTCGGCCGGCGAGATGACGCGAATGTTGCTCTGGTTGAGGTTCTGCTCTTCGCTCGTCTGGCTGGAGCGCTTCAGAACCGTCTCGTAGATATCGCGTGCCGCCGTCGCCTTGCGCTGCAATTCGTTCAGTTCCACCTGCTTGTCGGAGGTACTCGCCTGCAGCGCCTTCTGCACGGCGAGTTCCTTGGCGACGCTGTCTTCGGCGGCCTTGGCCTGCTCGTATTCGCCTCTTGCCGAAGTGGCGAGACGCTGCAATTCGCCCTTGATTTCGCCTGATATGCTCTGGAGCGAGGAGCGGGCCGCCTGCAGGCGCGGATGACGAGCGCCCATCTGGCTTTCAAGACTGCCGACGGCAGCCGCCTGGGTGGCATATTGCTGGCGCAGGCTGACCAGCGGCGAAGTGACGCCGCCTTCCGCCTGGTTGCCGGCGACGATATCCTCGACGCGGAGATTGGCGACGGCATCGGCGCGGGCCTTGGCCTGGATGGTCTTTTCCTGCGCCGTCACCAGCAGCGTATTCAACGAGACGAGCCGCTGATCGGAGATCAAATTGCCCTCGGTCGCGGCCATGTCGTGGTCGGCGCGGAAGGTTTCGACGGCCTGCTCGGCCTCCAGCACCTTCCGGCGCAGATCGTCGAGGCGTCCGTCGAGCGTCGAGGAGGTGTTTTCGTAGATGCCGTTCGAGGCGCTGTTTTCTTCCTCGGTGAACGAGGTGACGACCTGGTTGGCAAGCCTTGCGGATTTTTCCGGATCGTTCGTCGTCGCGGCAAGCGAGACGACATAGGTGCTGGCCTCGCGGGTGATAACAAGCGCCTTCTGCAGGGTCCCGATCACGGCGGCGCCATCGGTGCGGCCGCCGGTGAATTCCGGATCCTGATCAAGCTTCATGGCGTCGACGACGCGGCGCAGCACATTGCCCGAGGTCAGGATCTGCACCTGGCTGTCGATCAGCGTCGAGATCATTTCCGGCGAGGGACCCGAAGACTGGGCGCCCGCATCGGCAAGGCCGATCTGGCGCGGATCGAAATAGAGGCTGCTGACGGCAGTGAATTTCTGTCCGATGAACGGCGCCACCGCCCCGCCGGCAACGGCGCCGAGAAGAGCCAGACCGAGCACGACCAGCCGTCGGCTCCAGATCGCGGCGATACTGGAGCGGAGATCGAGAAGTGGCGCGTCAGGCACAGGTGCAGCGTTCGACGGCACGTCGGCGACAGGCTGTTTTGAGTATGGCGGCGCCGGACGCTCGGATTGCCGGATTTGCGCAACCCTTGCCGGCGGCGGCACAAAGGCAGGAGGGGGGGCAGGAGGAGCGGGGTCAGGCCGCGGAGGGACGAAATCATCCGGGCGCACGACAGGGCTGCGCATGCGCACGCCTTCAGGCGCAGTCTGAGACGGCTCAAAACTGCGCCAGCCGGGGAGCCGGCTTACCCTGTTCCTGTCATACTGGTTCATACGCGCACTCGTGTCCCGCCCAGCGTGAAAGACTGAAGCCGAGGTGCCGAGACTTTAGAAATTCTTAGCTAACGGACCGTTAAAATAATTCCAGCGACGCAATGTTGCGATTTGACGCGATTGCGAGGAGTAGCGATGAAGGCGAGACGACATCTGACAGCGCTGCTGCTTGCCGCCGCTCTCGTCCCCTCGCCGGCCCTTGCGGCCGACGCGCCCTGCTATCGCGGGGTCAATCTTTCCGGCGGCGAATATGGCGAGCGCGGCGGCACTTACGGCACGAACTATACCTATCCCAGCGAAGAGACGATCCGCTATTTCGCCAAAAAGGGCATGACGATCATCCGGCTGCCCTTTCGCTGGGAGCGGCTGCAACCGGCGCTCGGCGGGCGGCTCGACGAGGACGAGTTCAAGCGGATCAAGGATACTGTCGGCCTGATCCGCAAGCACGGCATGGCCGTGCTGCTCGACCCGCATAATTTCGGCTATTACGACAAGGTGCAGGTCGGCACCGCGCCGGCGACGGATGCCGCCTTTGCCGATTTCTGGGCAAGGCTCGCAGTCGAATTCGCCAATCAGGACGGCGTCCTCTTCGGCCTGATGAACGAGCCGCACGACATCAAGGCGACGGACTGGCTCACCGCCGCCAATGCGGCGATCCGCAGCATCCGCGCCGTCGGCGCCCGCAATCTCATCTTGGTGCCGGGTACGGCGTGGAGCGGCGCTCACAGCTGGGAGAAGGACGTGATCGGCGGCGCCAACGGCACGGTCATGCTCGGCGTGCGCGATCCGCTCGACTTCTACGCCTATGAGGTCCACCAGTATCTCGACGTCGATTCCTCCGGAACCCACCCGACCTGCGAAGGTGCGGACGCCGCGGTCGAGGCGATCGCCGGGGTCACGGCCTGGCTGAAACGCAACCACAAGCGCGGCTTTCTCGGAGAATTCGGCGCCTCCACCGACAAGGACTGCATGGACGGGCTGACTGAGATTTACGCCACCATGTCCGGGAATGGCGACGTCTGGCTCGGCTGGTCCTATTGGGCCGCGGGCGAATGGTGGCCGGCGGACGAACCCTTCAACGTCCAGCCGCGCCAGGGCGGCGCCGAGCGGCCGCAGATGCGGCTTCTCGCCGAGGCGGCGAAAGCCAAAGCCGGTGCCGGCGCCTGCATGGCCGTCAAGCCGGTGGGGAACTGAACATGGCGGTCAGTGACCAAAGGGCTGCGAGTTTCCCTTTAACCGGCATTGTTGCCCGCAACCGGCTCGATGCCGCCGGCGAGGCGTCGCGCATCGATCATGTCGTGCTCTGGCTCGGCCTGCTCTCCGTGCTCTACAACGGCATTCTCGCCTTCATCAATCACAACATCGTGCCGCTCTCGATGACGCATGTCGCCGCCAGCGAAGGCCTGATCCTGGCAAGCGCCATCATCTACATCCTGCACAAAGGCATCTACGAGACGGACCTGCCGGCTTTCCTGTTCCTGCTGTTCACGCTTGTCGTAACCATCTATGTCAGCGTGCTCAACCGCATGCCGTTCGTCGACCATTTCCGCAACGTGCTGATCATTTTCTGCTTTACCGGGCTCGGCGGCTGGAGCAACGAGAGAACGATGAAGCTTGCCTTTCGCTGGGCAAGCCTCGCCGTGCTGATCTTCCTGATCTTCGAGATCATCAGCGTGCCGTTCTATGTCAGCATCGTGCATCCGTCCGATTATTTCGCCAATACGCGCGGGCTGCTGCCGCTGAGCTACAACAAGACGGGCCTGTTCCAGAACGCGCTCGGTTTTCCCGAGCGCTTTTCCTTCGGCATCATCGACCATCGCTCGTCGTCGATTTTCCTCGAACAGGTGTCGCTTGCCAATTTCTGCGGCGTGATCGCGATCTACCTGATTTCCATGTGGGAAAGATTGGGGCGCTGGGACCGGCTGCTTTTCATCAGCACGGCGGTGCTGATCCTGGTGACGAACGACACACGCACCATGCTGATCTTTTGTTTTGCCTGCATCGCCGGCTATTTCGTCTTTCCGAAGATCCCGCGGAATTTCAATCTGGCGCTGATGCCGCTGATCGTCGCCGCCGGGTTCGTCGTCTATACGCTGAAACCGAATGCCACCGGTGACAATTTCACCGGCCGCATCAACCTGACGATGAAGAAGATCATGGAGCTCGATCCGCTCGCAGTTCTCGGGCTTTCGGTCGACAGGGTCGCCGAGTTCGCCGACAGCGGCTATGTCTACCTGATCTACGCGGCGACGATCTTCGGCGTCGTCGCCCTCTGGCTGTTCGTCTGCCTCTTCCCCGCCGGGCGCACCGCAGCGCAGCGGCGTTGCGCCCATTCACTTTCTCTTTTCATTTTTCTGAATATGATGATCGGGGGCACCGCCGTTTTCTCGATGAAGATCGCCGGTCTCTTGTGGTTCGTCGTCGGATATATGCGCTTCCACGACAGCCCACGCATCCGACAGGGTCGTGCGGCAGATGTACTGAGTTGACCGCAGCGGCACGGTGGAAACCGGCGATCGCGCGAGCCCGAGGAGCAAGACATCAGATGCTTGTCCAGCTTCAATACCTGCGCGCCGTCGCGGCGCTGATGGTCGTTTATTTCCATGCGATATTGCAGCTTGCCAAGGTCAATCCCGCCATCGACGCCACGGCTTTTCTTTACGGTGAAACCGGCGTCGACATCTTCTTCGTGCTCAGCGGCTTCGTGATGTGGCTGACGACGAACGGGCGGGCGATGAGCCCCGTCGATTTCGCCCGCCGCCGCATCAAAAGGATCGTTCCGCTCTATTGGCTGGCAACGCTGTTTTCGGCTGCCGTGGCGCTGCTGGCCCCTTCACTGCTGAAATCGACGGTGTTCGATCTGCCGCATCTCATCGCCTCGCTGTTTTTCCTGCCATGGACCAATCCCGCCGATCCCGGCACGATCACGCCGGTGGTCATTCCGGGCTGGACGCTGAATTACGAAATGTTCTTCTACTTCGTCTTCGCGCTGCTGCTGCCGCTCTCGGAAGTCCGGCGCATCCCGGCGATGTTTGCCGTCTTTGCCGTCATCCTGATCGCCTGCCGCATGCTGCCTGATACAACCGCCACCCGGTTCTACGGCGAGCCGATCATGCTGGAGTTTCTCGCCGGCGTCGTGCTCGGCTGGCTCTACGGGCAGAAGCTCCTTCTGCCGAACCGCTGGGCCTGGGCGGCGCTGGCGATCGGCTTTGCGTTCCTCTTCGTCAACGAGGCCCTGATGCGGCCAGAGAGCCGGTTCTACGCCTGGGGCATCCCGGCGATCTTCATCATCTACGGCGCTGTTTCCATCGACTTTTCCCGTCTGCCCGTCATCGGCTGGCTGAACTATCTCGGCGACTGCTCCTACAGCATCTACATCACCCACGCCTTCACGCTCGCCTTTCTCAGGGTCGTCGCCGACCGCCTGCCGATCGGCATCCTCAAGCAGCCGGTGCTCTTCGTGATCCTTTCGCTGGTGCTCTCGTCGATCGGGGGCGCAATCATCCACGAAATCACCACGCCCCGCCGGAAAGTGGCGGTAAGCCGTCCACCAGCGTAGATGCTTCGGATTCAGTTGCCGCGGTTCATATCCTTGGTTTCCCGCCTCTCGATGTCGCAAATTGCTCATCAGCTTTGAGCGACATGCTCTAATTTCAGTCATAGAAGGCGAGAATACACATCCGGGCGGCGCTGGCGGCACAGCGTTTCGAGCAACTTCTCCTAAGCTGAGCCGGCGATGAGAGAACTTGCAGGAACGTGATGGTTTATCTTGCAATTTGTCGCATGAATGAAAGCGTGCCGGCCTATTCGCGGTTCGGGCTTTGATCTAAGCACGGGCTGCGGCCTCCAAGAGGGAAGAGAGACATGACAAGCTATGTATTGACGGTATCCTGCAAGTCGACGCGCGGCATCGTCGCGGCGATTTCGAGCTATCTGGCCGAGAAGGGCTGCAACATCATCGACAGCTCGCAGTTCGACGATCTCGACACCGGCAGGTTCTTCATGCGCGTCAGCTTCATTTCCGAAGAGGGCCTGTCCGGCACCGAGATCGGCGCGGATTTCGCTGCCGTCGCCGCGCCCTTCAAGATGGAATATGATTTCCACGACAGCGAAAGCCGCATGAAGGTGCTGCTGATGGTGTCGCGTTTCGGCCATTGTCTCAACGACCTGCTCTACCGCTGGAAGATCGGCGCCCTGCCGATCGATATCGTCGGCGTCGTCTCCAACCATTTCGACTACCAGAAGGTCGTGGTCAATCACGACATCCCCTTCCACCACATCAAGGTGACGAAGGAGAACAAGCCGCAGGCCGAAGCCCAGCTCGTCGACCTCGTCGAGCAGACCGGCACCGAGCTGATCGTGCTCGCCCGCTACATGCAGGTCCTCTCCGACCAGCTTTGCAAGCAGATGTCGGGCAAGATCATCAACATCCACCACTCCTTCCTGCCGAGCTTCAAGGGCGCCAACCCTTACAAGCAGGCTTACCAGCGCGGCGTGAAGCTGATCGGGGCAACCGCCCATTACGTCACAGCCGACCTCGACGAAGGCCCGATCATCGAGCAGGACACGGCCCGCATCACCCACGCGCAGTCGCCCGACGACTATGTCTCGATCGGCCGCGATGTCGAAAGCCAGGTGCTGGCGCGGGCCATCCACGCCCATATCCACCACCGCACCTTCATCAACGGCAATCGTACGGTCGTCTTCCCGGCTAGCCCCGGAAGCTACGCCTCCGAACGCATGGGTTGAGCAAAGGCGAAGTCCTGCATCTCTTTTGCCGGCGAAAGGCGATCCCCCGTTGCCTCCCAGCGGCAAGTATTTGATTATCTCGTTCAATAGGTAATCGAATCATGCTGCGGGAGGGGTGCCATGACCGACGAGGTGCTTGTTGATCGCATGGCGCTGCCGCGTCCCGATGTCACCGTCGCAGACGCAGAAGAAATCCTGCTAGCCCATTACGGCCTTTCCGGCGTGGCTGCCGAACTCGGCAGCCAGCAGGACCGAAACTACCGCGTCGATACCGATGGCGGCCGCTACGTCCTGAAAATCTGCCATGCCGCCTACGAGGCCCGCGAACTCGAAGCGCAGAATGCGGCGATCCATCACCTGAAAGGCAAGCAGGACGCGCCGCGCGTTCCTGACGTGATCGCCGCCAATGACGGGCAGGAGATCGTCACCGTCACGCTGCGCGAACAAGTCTATCAGGTCCGGCTGCTGGAATATCTGGAAGGCCAGGGGCTGACGGAGCTGACATATCTGGCGCCGGCCTCCGTTGCCGCGCTCGGCGCGCTCTGTGCGCGGCTGGCAGAGGCGCTTGCCGATTTCAGTCATCCCGGCCTCGACCGCAGCCTGCAATGGGATCTCAGGCGTGCCGGCCCGGTCGCCGTGCAACTGCTTTCCGTCATCACCGACAGCGCCGCGCGCGACCGGATCGCCAAGACCATGGTGATGGCTGTTCGCCGCCTCCAGCCCCTGGCACCGTCGCTTCGGCTGCAGGCCGTGCATCACGACGTCACCGGCGACAATGTCGTCGGCCATCGAGACGTCCGCGGCCACATGATCCCCGATGGGGTGATCGATTTCGGCGACATCATCCGCGGCTGGCTGGTCGGCGATCTCGCCGTCACCTGCGCTTCGCTGCTGCATCAGGCGGAGGGCGATCCTTTTCATATCCTGCCCGCCGTCACCGCCTATCAGGCGATCTATCCGCTGACTGACGAAGAGCTGAAAGCGCTCTGGCCGTTGATCGTCGCACGCGCGGTCATCCTCGTCGCCAGCAGCGAACAGCAGATTTCGATCGATCCCGAGAATGAGTATGTGCGCGGCAATCTCAAGCGCGAATGGGCGATCTTCGACACGGCAATGTCGGTTCCCTTCGAACTCATGGAAGCGGCGATCCTCAAGGCGGCCGGCGCGGATATCGCCGCCCCGGAAGCGTCGGGATGGCTGCCGCTGCTGCCAGGTATCGATCCCGAGGGCATCGCCTATGTCGATCTCGGCGTGCGAAGCCCGCATTTTTCCGCCGGCAACTGGCTGAACACCGATATGGACTGGCGGCTGCTCGCCCGCGCGGCGACAGAAAACGGCGCGGCGGCGACACGCTACGGCGAATACCGGCTGTCGCGCGCGAGCCTCGGAAGCGCCAAGGGCCAGGCGACCTGCGCCCTGCATGTCGACATATGCCTTGCCGCGGGAAGCGCGATTGCCGCACCCTTTGCCGGCCGCATCGGCTGGAAGGACCAGCATCTGACGCTCGCCGGCGAAAACGTAACCTTGCATCTCGACGGGCTCGACGCCGCGGTCGTGGACGGAGCCGAGGTAGCCGCCGGCGATCCGCTCGGCGTGGTTTTCGGAGAGGCGCCGTCGCTCGGCGGGCTCCGCGTGCAGCTTTGCAGCGTCGCGGGCCTCGAACCGCCGCTCTTTGCCGCGCCGCGCGAAGCTCCGGCCTGGTCGGTGCTCTGCCCTTCGCCTTCGCTGCTTCTCGGCCGGGAAGCGGATGCGCCGCGTCTGGAAAACGCGGAGCTGCTGGCCAGGCGGCAGGCTCATCTCGCAAAGCCGCAGAAGAACTATTATGCGGCGCCGCCGCAGATCGAGCGCGGCTGGAAGGAGCATCTGTTCGATATCGAGGGCCGTGCCTATCTCGACATGGTCAACAACGTCACCATCCTTGGCCACGGCCACCCCAAATTCGCGGCGGCGATCAATTCCCAGTGGCTGCGGCTCAACACCAATTCACGCTTCCACTATGCCGCGATCACCGAGTTTTCCGAACGTCTCGTGGCGCTCGCCCCGGACGGGCTCGACACGGTCTTCCTCGTCAACAGCGGCTCGGAGGCGAACGATCTGGCAATCCGGCTGGCGCAGGCCCATAGCGGCGCCCGCAACATGCTCTGCCTGCTCGAGGCCTATCACGGCTGGTCGGCGGCGAGCGATGCCGTCTCGACCTCGATCGCCGACAATCCGCAAGCGCTGACCACCCGGCCGGACTGGGTACACGCCGTCGTGTCGCCGAACACCTATCGCGGCGCCTTCCGCGGCCCCGATACGGCAGCAAGGTATCTCGGCGCGGTCGCGCCCGTGCTCGAGGCGATCGACGCCGGCGGCGAAGGCCTTGCGGGCTTCATCTGCGAATCGGTCTACGGCAATGCGGGCGGCATTCCGCTGCCGGACGGTTATCTCAGGGATCTCTACGCTGAGGTTCGCGCCCGCGGCGGCCTCTGCATCGCCGACGAAGTGCAGGTCGGTTATGCCAGGCTCGGCCATTATTTCTGGGGCTTCGAGCAGCAAGGGGTAGCGCCCGATATCATCACCATCGCCAAGGGCATGGGCAACGGCCATCCGCTCGGCGCCGTCATCACCACGCGCGAAATCGCCGAATCACTGGAGAAGGAAGGCAGTTTCTTTTCCTCGACCGGTGGCAGCCCGGTCAGCTGCGCCGCCGGCATGGCGGTGCTCGACATCATGGCCGAGGAGGAGCTGCAGGAAAACGCCCGAACGGTCGGCGATCATCTGAAGGGGCGGCTTGCCGCGCTGATCGACCGCCATCCGATCGCCGGCGCCGTACACGGCATCGGACTTTATCTCGGTCTCGAATTCGTGCGCGACAGAACGACGCTGGAGCCCGCGACGGAAGAAACGGCTGCGATCTGCGACCGGCTTCTCGAACTCGGCGTCATCATGCAGCCGACGGGCGATCACCAAAATGTGCTGAAGATCAAACCGCCTCTCTGCCTCAGCATGGAAAGCGCGGATTTCTTCGCCGACATGCTGGAAAAGGTGCTCGACGAAGGCTGGTGACACAGGGCTTTTGGCGTTCATCAAATCGGTCATTTCGCGGCATTCCGATTTTTAATGATCAGGCCCATTGCCTGAATCAGATGGGCTTCCTATTTCTGCTGCGACGATCGATCGATTGCGATTCTGTCATGCGAATTTTACGAAGAGCTGATATGTTTCTTTCCGTAAGTTTGGCTGGTGCGGAATTAATTTTTTCGGATCGTCGATATTTTGACACGTTTCGGAATATGTTTCTGACAGGCTATCGGGTAATCTCTACCAAGTTAGTAGATATTGAAGACAGCCTTCACCGGTCCCGGGCTCTTTCGGGACCATTCAAGCGCAACGCCAACAAGGAACGAGACATGATAGACATCGATATTCTCGCCAATGTCCTTGGGCGCTCCGTGCTTGGCAATGACCGTCCGGGCGCCCTCTCCCGCCCGAACTGTCGAATGTGACGTTCGTCCTCCTTTCAACGGTACCAGACAAGTCAATTCGCCATGGCTGCGTATTTCGCGCGGCAGGAGTTCTATCTATGAAGAAGCAAGTTATCGAATATGCAGGCGTCCCCGTCGGGATCGTCATCCCGGATGAAGACCGGTTGAAGTTCATCGCCGTGAAGTTCCACGTTCACGACCTCGATGAGCAGCGGTTCCGCTCACCCGATGAGGTGCGGCTGGCCATTCACGACCTGATGACCCGCCGTCATCCGAAGCCGCTTCATGCCTGACGGCATGCGGCCGCCGCCGACTTTCGCGGCTTTCCTGATGTGACCGGTCCTGCCAAAGGGGCCGGTCTTGTCTTTTGAGGGCAATTGCAGTCCTATCGGCCGACCTAAAGCGCATCGCGATCTTTCAGATTCGCTTCGCGCGCTTTAGATCTTTGTTTTGACGCATGTCGTTGTCGCAAAACCGCTGAACACTTTTGCGCGACAGGCTCTAGCACCACCAGGATCAGCCCTTGCCCGATCTTCTCAACCTCATCACCGACATCGAAGGCGTTTCCGTCGGCCATGCGACCGACCTCGCGCTCGGCTCCGGCGTCACCGCCATCGTTTTCGATGAACCGGCCGTCGCATCCGGCACGGTGCTCGGCGGCGCGCCGGGCGGGCGCGACACGGACCTGCTCGACCCGTCCATGACCGTCAGTGCCGTGGATGCCTTCGTGCTCTCGGGCGGTTCCGCCTTCGGACTGGATGCCGCCGGCGGCGTGCAGGCCGGGCTGCGCGAACTCGGCCGGGGCTTTGCAGTCGGGCCGGTCAAGATTCCGATCGTGCCGCAAGCGATCCTGATGGACCTGCTGAACGGCGGCGACAAGGATTGGGGCCTGCATTCCCCTTATCGTGAGATGGGTTACACCGCATTGAAGGCCGCGGCCAAGGGCGTCTTCGCGCTCGGCACCGCCGGCGCCGGCACGGGGGCGACGACGGCAACCTTCAAGGGCGGGCTCGGCTCGGCGAGCGCCGTCAGCAGCACCGGATATCGCATCGCGGCGATCGTCGCCGTCAATGCGCTCGGCTCGGCAACGATCGGCGACGGGCCGCATTTCTGGGCGGCGCCCTTCGAAAAAGACGATGAATTCGGCGGCCTCGGCATGCCTGCGCTGGCCGACCATCGGATGCGGCTCAAAGGGATGAGCACACCGGCGACGACGATCGGCGCGGTGGTGACCGACGCACAGCTGACGAAGGCGGAAGCGCACCGGCTTTCGCTCGCCGGCCACGACGGCCTTGCCCGGGCGCTCTTGCCGGCGCACCTGCCGCTTGACGGCGACACCGTCTTCGCCGCCTCGACGGCGAGGCGTCCGAGAGACGACATGGCGAGCCTGATGGAGCTTTGCCATCTTGCCACTATCGTCATGGCGCGGGCGATCGCCCGCGGCGTCTATGAGGCGAGCGCCCTTCCGGTCGAGGGCGCGCAGAAGGCGTGGCGCGACCGCTATCCGAACGGAAGCTGATTGAATAAGGTCGCATCCCGAATATGCCGAATGGCGGAGAGACGTGAATGCAGATCCGGGCGCTGATGTATTTCGACGAATTGGTCAGGACCAATTCCATGCGCCAGGCAGCCGAGAACCTCAACGTCGCGCCGACGGCGATCAGCCGGCAGATCGAAAACCTCGAAACGCATTTCGGCGCGCCGCTCGTCGAGCGCAGCTTCCGCGGCGTCAAGCTGACGGCCGCAGGTGAGCTGCTTGCCGCCCGCGCCGGGCGGACGCTACGCGAACTCGATCATGTGCAGCAGCTGATCGAGGACCTGAAGGGGCTGCAGCGCGGCCATGTCAGCATCTATGCCAATGGCGCCACCGTCACCAGCCTGCTGGCGCCGGCGCTTGCGGAATTCAGCCTGAAGTACCCGCGGCTGCGCTTCAGCGTGACGATCACCAGCGCACGGCAGGCGGTCGACGCCGTCAGCAGCGCCGCGGCGGATATCGCGGTGACGCTGTTTTCACCGCCGCTCTCGGGCACGAAGATACGGCTGCGGTCGGAGATCGCCTATGATCTCATCGTCACGCCGCAGCATCCGGCCGCCGCCCAGGCCGATATCTCCTTGAGGAAGCTCGCCGACTACGCATTGGCGCTGCCCGAGCATTCCTTCGGCTTCCGTCAGGCCTTCGACGCGCTGATCGAGAAGGAAGGGCTGGAGCTCGATCCCGTCTTCGTCACGAGCTCGCTCGAGATGCTGAAGGAGCTCGTGCTCAGCGGTGCCGCGGCCACGTTACTCCCGGCGCTTGCCGTTCGCCGTGAGATCGAAGCTGGGCAGCTGCGTGCGATCCCGCTTGCGGGCAAGACCGGCATCCGCACCCATGTCGATCTCTGTGTCTCGCCGGACCGGCAATTATCTTTTGCTGCGGCGACACTGGTCGACTTCATCGAAAACTTCATGCGCGAAGGCACGAGCCGCCGGGCGAAGACCAAAGGCTAACGCCGGCGCTTGCATTTGCAGCGGATTTGCTGTGTAGCTATTTCGGCTACACTGAGCGTAAAAAATCTCCATAATGTGTGCACCGCTATTCATCGAAGGCCTTCGCCGTGAGCGTGGCCAGACAGGGACATGATGATCAAGCTTTCCTTCATGCCTTCGGCGCGTTTCATCAGGCAGCTTTCCCTCAGTGCCGTGCTTTCGGCGGCGCTCATGATTGCGGCGACCCCGGCCGAAGCGGCGAAGACCACCCTCAATCTCGGCATGAGCGTCGAGCCGACCGGCCTCGACCCGACGATCGCGGCACCGGTGGCGATCGGCCAGGTGACTTGGCAGAACGTGTTCGAGGGCCTCGTGACGATCGACCAGGCCGGCAAGGTTCAGCCGCAATTGGCAAAAAGCTGGCAGATTTCACCAGACGGCCTGACCTATACGTTCAAGCTGCAGGCGGGCGTCAAATTCCATGACGGCGAGGTCTTCGATGCCGCCGCCGCCAGGTTTTCGCTGGACCGCGCCCGCGGACCGGATTCGGTCAATCCGCAGAAACGCTTCTTCGCCTCGATCGCCTCGATCGACACGCCCGATGCCGAGACGCTGGTCCTGCATCTCTCGGCGCCGACCGGCAGCCTGATCTACTGGCTCGGCTGGCCGGCCTCGGTGATGGTCGGGCCGAAGACGGCGGCTGACGACAAGGTGACGCCGATCGGCACCGGCCCCTTCAAATTCGCCGGCTGGGCGAAAGGCGACAAGGTCGAGCTCGCCAGGAATGCCGATTACTGGAACAAGGACGCGGCCGCCAAGCTCGACAAGGTGATCTTTCGCTTCATCGCGGATCCGCAGGCCCAAGCCGCAGCGCTGAAGTCCGGCGATCTCGATGCCTTCCCCGAATTTGCCGCTCCCGAACTGATGAGCTCATTCGACGGCGATGCGCGGCTCGCCACCAAGGTCGGCAATACCGAACTCAAGGTCGTCGCCGGCATGAACAATGCCAAAAAGCCTTTCGACGACAAGCGCGTCCGCCAGGCGCTGATGATGGCGATCGACCGGAAGACGGTGATCGACGGCGCATGGTCGGGCCTCGGCACGCCGATCGGCAGCCACTACACGCCGAACGATCCGGGCTATCGGGATATGACCAGCGTGCTTCCCTACGACGTCGAGAAGGCGAAGGCCCTGCTTGCCGAGGCAGGCTACCCCAACGGCTTCACCTTCACCATCAAGACGCCGCAAATGGCCTATGCGCCGCGCAGTGCCCAGGTGATGCAGGCGATGTTTGCCGAAATCGGCGTGACGATGAATATCGAACCGACGGAATTTCCGGCGAAATGGGTCCAGGACATCATGAAGGACCGCAACTTCGACATGACCATCGTCGCCCATGCCGAACCGCTCGACATCGATATCTACGCCCGCGATCCCTATTACTTCAATTACAGGAACGCAGACTTCGACGCACTGATGAAGAAGGTCCAGGAGACGACCGATCCGGATGCGCAGAATGCGATCTATGGACAAGCACAAAAGATCCTCGCCGAGGACGTGCCGGCGCTCTACTTCTTCGTCATGCCGAAACTCGGCGTCTGGGACAGGAAGTTGAAGGGGCTGTGGGAGAACGAGCCGATTCCTTCCAATGTGTTGTCTGGGGTTTCCTGGGAGGAATAAGCGGCAGGTTCTTGGTGGGTATGGCGCAGGCTTTGGAGATCCGAATACAGATGGCCGATAAGGTGCGCAGCCCTCTCCTTCCCTCATTCCTGTGCCCTCAGGGCTTCGCCCAAGGGATGTCACAGGAATCCAGTGCGCCCAAGTCCTTGGGCGCGGGAAACCGCCTCCCCTATCATAGAGTCACTCACGGCGCGGACGCGCCGTGGCTGGATTCCTGTGACAAGCACAGGAATGAGGGAGGAGAGGGTGTGCTCCATTCGATTGCCGCACTGCTCGGCCCGACATGATCACCCTCCTCGCCCGCCGCTTCGCTGGCCTCCTCATCACGCTTCTCGTCGTCTCGCTGCTGATCTTCGCCGTCACGGACCTTCTGCCGGGAGATCCCGCCTCGATCATGCTCGGCACTTCCGCAAGCCCGGAGACGCTGGCGGCGCTGCGGCATGAACTCGGCCTCGACCAGCCGCTCATCCTCCGTTACGGGCAATGGCTGATCGGTGTATTGTCAGGCAATCTCGGCAATTCCCTCACCTATGGCGTGCCCGTCGCGGGGCTGATCCTCGAGCGGCTTGCTGTGACGTTGCCGCTGGCGCTGATGGCGATCCTGCTTTCGGTAGTGGTCGCCCTGCCCCTCGGCGCACTGGCGGCCTCGCGCCGGGGCGGTCTCCTCGACGCCGTCGCAACACTCTTTTCGCAGGTCAGCATCGCCGTGCCCGCCTTCTGGGTGGCGCTGCTGCTGATCATGCTGTTTTCAACCGTGCTCGGGCTGATGCCCGCCGGCGGCTTCCCGGGCTGGAGCGCCGGCCTTCTGCCGGCATTGCAGGCGCTTGTCATGCCGGCCGTCGCGCTGGCGATGCCGCAGGCGGGCGTGTTGACGCGCGTGGCACGCGCGGCGGTGCTGGAGACCATGCATGAGGATTTCGCCCGCACCGCGGCGGCCAAGGGCCTTTCGCGCGGCGCCGTGCTCTGGCGGCATATCCTGCCGAATGCGCTGATTCCGATCCTTACCGTGATCGGGCTGCAATTCACCTTTCTCGTCGCCGGCGCGGTGCTGGTGGAAAATGTCTTCAACCTGCCCGGCCTCGGGCGGCTTGCGCTTCAGGCACTCTCCCAGCGCGATATCATCGTGATGCAGGACGTCGTGCTGTTTTTTGCTGTCCTGGTCATCGTCATGAATTTCATCGTCGATCTTTCTTATCTCGCGATCGATCCCCGGATGAGAAAGGCGGCCTGAGGCATGGCGCCCATCACATCCCCCGCCAGCATCCATCGCCGCCAGGCCTTCAAATTTAGCCGGCGAATGAACCTCATTTCAGGAGCGACGATCATCGGCGTGCTGATCGCCATCGCATTGTTGTCTCTCGTCTGGACGCCGCTGCCGCCGGCGAAGATGCAGATCATCCATAAACTGCAGCCGCCGCTTGCCTTCGGCGTGCTCGGCACGGATCAATTCGGCCGCGATGTTCTTTCGATGCTGATGGCCGGGTGCTGGAACTCGCTTTCGATCGCGGTTGCCGCGGTTGCGATCGGCGGAACCTTCGGTTCAATCGCCGGCATTTCGGCGGCCGCGATCCGCGGCCCCTTCGAAGCGCTGCTGATGCGCCTCTGCGACGTCATCTTCGCGTTGCCGCCGATCCTTTCCGCCATGGTGCTCGGCGCCTTCCTCGGCCCCGGACGGTTCACCGCCATCACCGCGATCGGCGTTTTCATGATCCCGGTCTTTGCCCGTATCACGCTTGCGACCTCGCTGCAGGCCTGGAGCCGCGATTATGTCATGGCGGCCCGCGCGATCGGCAACACCCGCCTGACCATTTCGCTGCGTCACGTGCTGCCGAACATCTTGAGCCAGATCATCGTGCATGCGACGATCCAACTCGGGCTCGCAATCCTGACCGAAGCCGGCCTCAGCTTCCTCGGGCTCGGCATGGCGCCGCCGGCGCCGACATGGGGCCGGATGCTTGCCGATGCGCAAACCTATCTGGCGCTGGCTCCCTGGCTGGCGATCCTGCCGGGCCTTGCCATCGCGCTTGCCGTTCTCGGCTTCAACATGCTCGGCGACGGATTGCGCGATCTTCTCGATCCACGCGAAACACGCCGCTAATCAGCAATCGGGCGGCGGTAGCCGGTCGGCTGCTCATAAAGCAAGCCGATGCGCTTGACGGCACCTTCGAAATTCTCGCGGGCGACGGTCATGCTGTAGCCGTTGGCGTGAAGGATCGTTTCCGGATCTTCGAAGACGGCGACGTGCCCCTTCCAGAACACCAGATCGCCGCGGCGGATTTCGGAGCGGTCGATCGGCTGACCGAGGCCTGCCGCCTGCATGTCGGTATCGCGCGGCGCATGTCTGCCCGTCATCAGCATCGCGAGCTGGACGAGACCGGAACAATCAATGCCGAGACCGGAGCGGCCGCCCCAGAGATAGGGTGTTTCGAGGAAACGGGCGACGATTTCGACATAATCAGCGCCATCAAGCGCGCCGATCGGCTGGACGTGCCTGGAAAAGAGCGCCGTTCCGTCCTCCAGCACGACATAGTGATTGCCGCGCGCTTCCGCTTCACCCATGACATGAACGCGGCTTCCCATCGACAGAATGGCCTGGTGAGGCTTGCGCAGTTCGGGTTCTGGATAGACGAAGCTGCGCTGTGCGGTGACGATATGGGTCGGCGCCGGCTTGCCCTCCGAGAGCGCCTCCGCCGGGAGATAGCCGACATAGCCATCGGAGGCGGCCTTCACCCAGCACCAGCCGTCGGCACGATCGAAAACCGTCAGGTCTTCGCCCAGCAGCAACTCAGTATCGATGCCGCGCGCAAGATCCGGTTCCGGCCGCAAGGCCACGACGGGGACGGCAACACGCGCCGGAGCGCCTTTCACGAAGCGCGATGCCTCCACCTTGCCTTCGAGCCCCGCTTCCGCGAGATCAGGCCGGTAGGCATGCAGGCGGCGGTCGAGCATCGTCATTGGCATCCTTTCAGATCGGCAGCCGGCGGCCCTGATCGCGTACGAGATCGCCGAGCTTTTCCAGGTAAAGCGCTCCGCCGACGGTGCGCTTGATGATCACGTTGCGGCGGTCGGCATCGTCGCGCACGCGGTCGACCAGACCCATCTCACCCATCGTATCCAGGGCGCGCGTGATGACCGGCTTGGTGACGCCAAGCGTGGCGGCAAGCCCGCGTACCGTATGGGGCGGCGGCACCAGATAAATATGCAGCAGGATCGCCATCTGGCGCAACGTCAAATCGCGGTCGTCGTGGCGGACCTGATCGAGCGCCACGCCATGCCAGAGCCCCAGCGCCTGCGAGGCGGTCAGTTCGATCGGCACGGCTCCTCCGGAAAATCGTTACGCTAGCGTTTCATTTTCCGGCAGTTGCTGCGCATACGCAAGGGGCGGCAGGAACTGCCGCCCGGCAGGGTGAATAAAATTTTAATGATCGGCTTAGCGAACGCTCTCGCGAATATGGTGAAAGAGCGCGCGGATCGCCTGCGCCTCACCACCACCCGGCGAATGCGGCCGCTCGGACTGGGCCCAGCCGTAAATGTCGAAGTGGGCCCAGCTCTTCGTCTTGCTGACGAAGCGCTTGAGGAAGAGCGCGGCGGTGATCGCCCCCGCCATGCCGCCGGCCGGGGCATTGGTGAGGTCGGCGAATTTGGTGCGGACATCCTTTTCATAGCCGGCATAAAGCGGCAGACGCCAGATCGGATCGTCCGTTTCGAGGCTCGCTTCGGTGAGATCGTGCGCCAGATTGGCGTCGTCGGTGAAGAAGGGCGGAAGATCGGGGCCGAGCGCGACGCGGGCAGCGCCCGTCAGCGTCGCCATGTCGATCAGCAGGTCGGGCTCCTCCTCGTCGGCATAGGCGAGCGCATCGGCAAGGATCAGGCGGCCTTCGGCATCGGTATTATCGATCTGGACGGTCAGTCCTTTACGGCTCCGATAGATGTCGCCGGGACGGAAAGCATTGGACGAGATCGCGTTTTCGACGACGGGGATGATGACGCGCAGGTCGACCTTCAGCTTGGCGTCCATGATCATCAGGGCAAGGCCCATGACATTCGCAGCTCCACCCATGTCCTTCTTCATCAGCAGCATCGAGGCGGCGGGCTTGATGTCGAGGCCGCCGGTATCGAAGCAGACGCCCTTGCCGACGAGCGTCACCTTGCGATGGCCCTTCTTGCCCCAGCGCAGTTCGAGAAGGCGCGGCGCATCGGCGCTGGCGCGGCCGACGGTATGGACGAGAGGGAAGTTTTGCTCGAGCAGCTCGTCGCCCGTAATAATCGATAGTTCTGCCTTGTAATGCTGAGCCAGGCCGCGGAAAGCGGCTTCGAGCTGTTCCGGTCCCATATCGTTGGTCGGCGTGTTGATGAGGTCGCGGGCGAGAAAGACGCCGGCGAGCTGGCGCTTGATATCGGCAGCATCGGCATCCCTCGGAATCATCAGCGTCGCGGCCGGCGATTTTTCGGATTTGTAGCGGTCGAAACGATAGCTGCCGAGCCCGAAGCCGAGGGCCAGGCGATTCGCCGTCAGCGGCGCGGTCTCGATGTGCCAGTCGCCGGCCGGCAATGCGCGGGCGAGCCTGCCGGTGATGTAGGGCTGTTCGGACGGATTGGTGCCGAGGCCGTAAAGCGCGCCGCCGAGATGGCCATCGGCCGTCGGGATCAGCAGCAGCGATCCGCTTTCAGCCTTGTAGCCCGCCTTCTGCGCCCAATCGAGCGCGATCGGGTCGATCGTACCGGTCTCGATATGGGCAGGGGTGACGGCAAAGATCGGCAGCGTCGAACCGCCCTTCGTGTTGAAAGGGGTCGGTCTCTCGATAAACTGATAGGGGGCCATGATCGTCCTTCGGCGGTCGTCAGGAATCGTTCCTTAACGGTCTGTTAGGGTTAACAGACTATTGCTGGAGCGAAGATTGCGTCAAACCTTTCCTGTTCCGCGTTCGAGGTCAGGCGCCGATTTCGGAATCCAGGAACGCGTCATGCCTGCCTCGCTCACCACCATATTCACCAATCGTATCCTGCAGGGCGCCGCGGCATCGCTGATCGTCCTGGCGCTTGCCGGTTGCTCGACGACCAAGGACCGGATGACGACGGGATCGGTGCCGAAGATCACCAAGCCTGTCGAGGAGATGGACGCGACCGAGTTGCGCTTAGCGACCGACCGGCTCGGCCAGGCCTATGCAAAAAACCCGCGCGATCCCGTCAACGGCGTCAATTATGCCAATCTGCTGCGCATGAACGGACGCGATGCCCAGGCGCTCGCCGTCATGCAGCAGGTGGCGATTGCCAATCCCGGCGACCGCAACGTGCTGGCCGCCTACGGCAAGGCGCAGGCGGCGGCCGGCCAGTTCGAGCAGGCGCTCGACACGATCGGCCGCGCCCAGACGCCGGACCGTCCGGACTGGAAGCTGATCTCGGCTCAAGGCGCGATCCTCGACCAGATGGGCAGGGCGACAGACGCCAGAAAGCGCTACCGCGACGCGCTCGACATCCAGCCGAACGAGCCTTCCATCCTTTCCAATCTCGGCATGTCCTATGTGCTGACCGGCGACCTGCGCACGGCCGAAACCTATCTGCGCTCCGCCGCCAGCAAGCCGACCGCCGACAGCCGCGTCAGGCAGAACCTTGCCCTCGTCGTCGGGCTGCAGGGACGTTTCCCGGAAGCCGAGCAGATCGCGCGACGCGAACTCTCGCCGCAACAGGCCGATGCCAACGTCGCCTATCTCAGAGGCATGCTCTCGCAGCAGAACTCCTGGCAGAAGCTCGCGGCGAAGGACAAGACGCCGGGTGCGGCGGATGGCGGCAATACCAACTGAGCGGATCACTTGCCGAATGACTGGGCCCTCTAGAGCATGTCGCGCAAAAGTGTGCAGCGGCTTTGCGATAACGACATGCGTAAAACAAAGATCTAAAGCGCGAGGAGCGAATCTGAAAGATCGCGACGCGCTTTAACGGACGCTCAAGCCCGAAAGAATGAGACGCAGACCAAGGCCGCCCATCACGGCGCCGGCGGCCCGATCGATCCAGCCTTTGGCATGGAGATAGAGCCGCCTGGGGTGGCGGGCCGAAAAGGCGAGCGCCACGATCGAATACCACCCCGCCTCCACCGCGAAGACACCGACCGGCAGCGCCACAATGAGATCGAGCGGCACCGTCCTCGGCAGAAGCGCCGCAAAGAGGCTGGCATAGACGATGATGGTCTTGGGGTTGCTGAGTTGCGTCAGCAATGCCGTCATGAAGCTGCGCAGAGGTGCGCGATGGTCATTGGCGGCATCGGAAACCTCGAGCGGCTCTCCGGCTCCTTTCCAGATATTACGGCGATATAGAGAAGATAGGCGCCGCCCGCGACCTTCAGCAGCACATAGAGCCATTCGAACTGCGACAGCAGCGCCGTCAGACCGGCAAGCGCCAGCGCAGCAAAAACGACGCCGCCGGCGCCCATGCCGAGTGCGGCCGCGAGTCCATCCAGCCGCGAACGCGAAATGGCGATCCTGGAGACGACGACGAAGCTCGGGCCGGGGCTCATCGCGCCGACCATCAAGGCTGCCATGATGCTGATGAAAACGCCCGCGGAAGACATCGGAACCTCTCTTTCGGGATCGATAACGCTGGGGAAAGCGGCGGTCGCTTCCGCACTTCCCGATGGCCTTCCATTCCGTTTACCAGCTATGCCGGCGCCAGTCACGCCGGTTGAGGCTGCGATGAAAGGCATCCGCTTTCCGGCGCCGGAGCAACCCTCAGAACTTGTCGGCCACCTGGATACCGGCCGGACCGAGAATGACGGCGATCAGCACCGGCAGGAAGAAAAGGATCATCGGCACCGTCAATTTCGGCGGCAGGGCGGCCGCCTTCTTTTCCGCTTCGTTCATCCGCTCGTCGCGTCCTTCCTGGGCGAGGACGCGCAGGGCCTGCGCAACCGGCGTGCCGTAACGATCCGCCTGGATCAGCGCCTGGGTCACAGAGCGCACCAGCTCGATCTGCGTGCGTGTGGCGAGATTTTCGAGCGCCACACGGCGATCCGGCAGAAAGGAGAGTTCGGCGGTGGTCAGCACCATTTCCTCGGCCAACGGCGGCGACTGCTCGCCGAGCTCTTCGGACACGCGACGCATCGCGGCCTCGATCGAAATGCCTGATTCGACGCAGATCAGCATCAGGTCCAGCGCATCCGGCCAGGCGCGCTTGATCGAGTGCTGACGCTTGGTCATGCGATTCGAGATGTAGATGTTCGGCGCGTAAAAGCCGAGATATCCGATGCCGATGACGGCGAGCATGCGCATGGGCATGCCGCGTTCGGCAAGACCGCCGAGGCCGAAGACCCAGAAGGCGGCAAGGGCAAGGAAAAGGAATGGCAACAGGAAACGCGCCGCGAGGAAGGTATTCAGCGCATTCTCCGAGCGAAAACCGGCGGCCCGCAGCTTGTTGACCGTATTTTCGTCAACGAGCGCCTTGCGCAGGTTGAAGCGCTCGACGATCTGGCGAACCGGGCGGTTGTTCTGGCTCCTCAGCGAGGCCCTGCCGGCACCGGGCTCCGTGTTCATGCGGGCACGTTCGCGGGCGCGGATCTGCTCGCGCTCGGTCGAAACGGCTTTCATGCGCTTGCTGAGATCGCCGCGCTCGAAGAAGGGGATGGCGATCGTATAGAAAGTGGCGAAGACGGCGATCGCGACGAAGACGGCGATCAGCATGCCCGGATTGGTCAGCGTTGCGGCAAGATCCTGCGACATGGTGCTTTTCTCCCGCTAAATGTCGAAATTGACCATGTTGCGCATGACGAAGATGCCGATCGACATCCAGATCGCCGAGAAACCCATGATGACATGGCCGCGCGGATCGGTGAAAAGGACCATCATGTAATTCGGCGACGTGAGGTAGACGAGGGTCGCGACGATGAAGGGCAGAGCGCCGATGATGACGGCGGAGGCCTTGGCTTCCATCGAAAGCGCCGACACCTTGGCCTTCATCTTCCTGCGGTCGCGCAGAACCTTGGAGAGGTTGCCGATCGCCTCCGACAGGTTGCCGCCGGCCTGCGACTGGATGGCGATGACGATGGCGAAGAAGTTGACCTCCTGGAGCGGCATGTGGATCGTCATGCGGGCGCAGGCATCGGGAATGCTGAGCCCCACCTGCTGCGCCTCGATCACGCGCCGGAATTCACTTTTAACGGGCTCGGTGCCTTCGGTTGCAATGAGACGGATCGCATCGTTGAGCGGCAGGCCCGATTTGATCGAGCGTGTGATGACGTCGAGCGCATTCGGAAGCTCGTTGAGGAACTTGTTCTGGCGGCGCTTGATGAGGAAGCCGAGGATCCAACGCGGCAGGCCGAGCCCGGCCACGACGGCGATGCCGACCATGACCATCCAAGACGCACCGATGACGAAAGCCATGAGCAGCAGCACGGAGGCGAAGATGGCGCTGAAGAGATAGAACTGCGTCACCGTGACCGCCAGGCCGGCCTGCACCAGCCTAGACTTCATCGACAGGTTCTTCTTGGTCTTTTCGTTCTGGCGCTTTTCCAGATCCTTCAGATTGTCCTGCACCGACTTGCGGCGCTTCGACAATTCCTGCACCCGGTCGCGGGCAGCCTTGACCTTGGCCCTGTCGACTTCGGCCGATTTGACGCGGTTGATGCGGCTTGCCGATTTCTTATCGGCCTCGATCCGGGAAAACATCAGGGCATAGGCGACCGCCGCCGCCGAGACGGCGGCGAGCACGACGATTGCCAGGACTACCGGATCGAACCCGAACATCACCCTATTCCTTCGATTTCGCTTCCATCGCATCGAGGGCCGCGGCAAGGCGCTTTTCCTCGTTGAAATAACGGGCCCGATCCCAGAAATGCGGCTTGCCGACGCCGGTCGACATGTGCCGGCCGATCAGACGGCCGCCCGCATCCTCGCCTTCGATCTCGTAGCGCATCAGGTCCTGGGTGATGATGACGTCGCCTTCCATGCCGATCACCTCGGTGATCTGGGTGATACGGCGCGAACCGTCGCGAAGGCGCGCGGCCTGGATGATGACGTCGACGGAGCTGGAGATGATCTCGCGCACCGTCTTTGCCGGCAGCGTGAAGCCGCCCATGGCGATCATCGATTCGATACGGCTCAGGCATTCGCGCGGCGTGTTGGCGTGGATCGTGCCCATCGAGCCATCGTGACCGGTGTTCATCGCCTGCAGGAGGTCGAAGACCTCAGGTCCGCGCACTTCGCCGACGATGATGCGCTCGGGACGCATACGCAGACAGTTCTTGACGAGGTCGCGCATGGTGATTTCGCCCTCGCCTTCGATATTCGGCGGGCGCGTTTCCAAACGCACGACATGCGGCTGCTGCAGCTGCAGTTCGGCCGTATCCTCGCAGGTGATGACGCGTTCGTCCCTGTCGATGTAATTGGTCAGGCAGTTCAGGAGCGTCGTCTTACCCGAGCCCGTGCCGCCTGAAATGACGACATTGCAGCGCACGCGCCCGATGACCTGCAGGACGGTGGCGCCTTCCGGCGTGATCGCGCCGAAACGGACGAGCTGGTCGAGCGTCAGCTTGTCCTTCTTGAATTTGCGGATGGTGAGCGCCGGCCCGTCGATCGACAGCGGCGGCGCGATGACGTTGACGCGCGAACCGTCCGGAAGGCGGGCGTCGCAGATCGGGCTCGACTCGTCGACACGGCGGCCGACCTGGCTGACGATGCGCTGGCAGATGGAGAGAAGCTGCGCATTGTCACGGAAGCGGATCTCCGATTCGATCGTCTTGCCGCCGACTTCGATGAAGGTCTGCCCGGCGCCGTTGACCATGATATCGGCGATATCGTCGCGCGCCAGCAACGGTTCCAGCGGGCCATAGCCCAGGACGTCGTTACAGATATCCTCAAGCAGCTCTTCCTGCTCGGAGATCGACATCGCGAAATTCTTGATGGTGATGATGTCGTTGACGATGTCGCGGATTTCCTCGCGCGCGCTTTCGCCGTCGAGCTTGGAAAGCTGCGAGAGATCGATCGTGTCGATCAGCGCAGAAAAGACCTGCGCCTTGGTGTCGTAATATTCGTCGGTGCGGACAGGACGCTTGCGCTGCGGCGCGTGCATCGGCGGGGGCGTCACCTGCTGACGCGCGGATTCGCGCGAAGGTTCGACCAGGACGGCAGGAGAGGAGGCCGCGGGGGCGGCGGCCGGAGCCGGCGGCGGGGGAGCAATCGCGCCTCCGGCCTTTCCGAAACCTTCGTTTCCGCGTTTTCCAAACATGCCGCTTAATCCAATCTGCTCTATCTTTTTGTTTTCACGCAATTCCGCTGCGCAGTTTTGCTGGAATTGCTCATCGTCTACTTACGCTTCAGGAGGCCCATCAGCCCGCCCTTCTTCGCCTTCTTGATCGCGACACGGCCGGTAACGATATGCGATATCTGCGAAAAGGTTTCCGCCGTCGGCGATTTCGGATCGACTTCCGAGATCATCCGGCCGCTGTTGGCGGCGTTGCCGAAAAGATTGATGTCAAAGGGAATGATGGCGATCGGATCGATTTCCAGCGGTTCGCAGAAGTCCGAGGGCGAGATCTCCGGACGCTTCGGCATGCCGACCTGATTGAGGACGAGATGCGGCGGCTTGTCGTTCGGCCGCATCTTGCGCAGCGCGTCCAGCATGTTCTTCGCGTTGCGCAGATTGGCGAGATCGGGAACCGCGCACAAAACCACCTCGTCGACGCTCGACAGCACCGAGCGCGTCCATTCCGACCATGCATGCGGAACATCGAGCACCGTGACCGGCGCGCTGCGCTGCAGGACGTCGAGCACCGGCTGGAAGGCCTGGCCGTCGAAATCATAAGCGCGGTCGAGCAGCGAGGGTGCTGCAAGCAGCGAAAGATGCTCGGAGCATTTCGTCAGCAGGCGGTCGAGGAAGACTTCGTCGAGACGATCCGGCGCGAAGACCGCCTCGGCGATCCCCTGAGCCGGATCCTGGTCGAAGTCGATATTCGCCGTGCCGTAGGGCAGGTCGAGATCGGCGAGGATCGTCTCTGTGGAGAAGAGATTGGAAATGCCGAAGGCGCAATTATGCGCAACGGTCGAGGCGCCGGTGCCGCCTTTCGAGCCGATGAAGGCGATGCTGCGGCCGAGCGGCTCGGCCTCCGGATCGACGAAGATCGAAGCCATCGCCGTCAGGATATCGGGCATGGCGACCGGCTGGACCATATATTCGGAAATGCCGTTGCGGATGAGTTCGCGATAGAGACCGATATCATTGTAGTAGCCGACGATCACGACCTTCGTCGTCGGGTCGCAGACGGCGGCGAGCGGAGCGAGTTCTCCAAGCAGGCTGCCGGAATTGGCTTTGGTCTCCAGGATGATGAGGTTCGGCGTCGGAGCGCCGGAAAACATATTGGCCGCGGCAGCTATGCCGCCGCTGGTGATGCGCATGCTGACCTTCGCCATGCGCCGATCGTTGGCGCAGCGCTCCATGACATGCTGCAGGGCCTCGCTCTCGCAGAAGGCGTGAACGGAGATGCGCGGCAGCGGCCGCATGTTTTCCAGATCCGCCATGCGCACCGCCTCTTCGGCGTGGCGAAGCTCGCTGGGGTTCCTGATTTCGTATTCGATCGCGCTCATCGTTCCGTTCCGCCTCAGAAGCCGCTGCTGCTGTCGCCGATGTCTTCGATCGTCGACGTCGTCGTCCGGTATTCCTGGATGGCATTGTTGCGTCGCTGTGCATCGATCGGCGTCATGCCGCGAGGTGCAACCAGGTCCTCCGGATTGGCAATCTGGGCGGCAAGGTTGTTCTGGGAGGCGCAGCCGAAATTATAATAATTCTGGTTGGTGAAATCGTTCGAGATATCCTTCGGCCATTGGCCGCACTGCGTAGTGACCGCGGTCGTTCCGGTAAAGCTCAGCCGGATCGGCGCCGCATCGCCGGCACCGGCGGCGGCATAGGAGGTGTTGACGATCTTCGAGCTTGCGATCCCCCTCGCCGCCAGTTCGGCGCGGACCTGGTTGCGCAGCTGATGAGCCGCCGCCGAATTGGGCGAGCCTTCCGGCGACAGGACGTAAACGGGGCCCGACGCGCGTGAGATGTAGTTTGCGGCAAAGCCCCGGATGAGATCGCGTTGGGCGATGGTCAGGCGGCGGTCGGTCGAGGCGACGGGTATATCCACCGTCTGCTCCGCCTCCGTCACGATGATCGGATGGCGGGCGCGGTAATCGTCGGGAATGCCGCCCGTCGTCAGCTGGTCGTGCGGACCGGCGCATCCGGAAAGGACCGCCACCGAAATGACGGCGGTGGCAAAAAGCGCCTTGGAGATTCCGAGGCGGGGTGTCGTCGCATTCATATGGGCCATCGCCTGATCTCTGTTCTCGTCCATTGCTGCCGATCGCGCCCCGCTCATTTGTAGATGAACCCGATCGAGCCGTGGAACTGCGCATCGGCGACGGGCGCCTCGCGGCGGCCATAGACTTTGTTCACACGGTTGAGGAAGAAGGTTGCACCGTCATTCTCAGGGCTGAAATTGTCGTCCGGCCGGTTGAGTTGGTTACGCGCCACCGGGCGCACCAGATAGGGTGTCGCGATGATGACGAGTTCGGTTTCCTGACGCTCGAAACCCTTCTGGCGGAAGAGCGTGCCGAGCAGCGGGATTTTCGAGACGCCAGGCGTGCCGCCCATCGTCTGGGAAACGTTGTCGCGGATGAGACCGGCCAGCGCGATCGAACCGCCCGAGGGCAGCTCCACCGAGGTCTCGGCCGAACGGCGCTGGTAGGTGGCGTTGCCGCTGCCGGAAACCGGTTCGGAGACGTTCGTCTTGATCTCCAGGCTGATGCGGCCCGATGACAGCACGACCGGCTTGAAGGCGAGGTTGATACCGTAGTTGAACGGTACGACGGTGACGTTGCCGTCATTGTCGGTCGTGGAATAAAGCTGCTGGCCACCGGAATTGAAGGTCGCGGCCTGGCCCGATATCGCCGTCAGCGTCGGTTCGGCGAGCGTCTTGACGACCTTGGCCTGTTCCAACGCGTTCAGATAGGTGGAGATGTCGTATTTGCCGATCGAGCTCTTGAAGAGCGCCGCCAGGCCGCCGCCGACCGTCGCCGTCGCACCGTCGGCGTTGGGAGTGCCGAGTTGGGCGACCGTCATGCCGGAGGAATTGGAGACGAGATTGTCGAAGCCGAGCTGCTTCAGCACCTCGCGACGGACCTCGGCGATGGTCACCTTGAGCGTGACCTGGTCCTCGCCCTGGATCTGCAGCAGGTTGACGACCTGCGAGGCCTGACGGCCTTCGGCAAAGAGGGCCACCGAGCTGTCGCCGCCGGTGCCGGATGCCGTCTCGGTTCGTGTCGTCGCTTCGCCGCCCTTCAGGAAGACCTGCGCCAGATCGGCCGCCTGCGTCGCGGCCTGCGGGGTGCGCACGGTGCCGGTCAGCACGATATTGTCTGAGACGATTTCGACGTTGATGTTGGAATCGGGAATAAAGCGGCGGAGATTGACTTCGAGACCGGAAACGTCGCGCTCGATCTCGATATCGAGATTGACGATCTCCTGCCCATCGCCGCCGAAGACGAAGATATTCGTCTGGCCGACCTTCTTGCCGAACAGGTAGATGCGCCGCGAGGTGCGGGTCACGGCATCGGCCATGGTCGGATCGGAGACGAGGATATCATGCGCATCCTCCGGCAGGTCGACGACGACGGCCTTGTTGAGCCCGAGCTTCAGCCGGCGGTGGGCATTGGGGCCGGTCTGCGAGATACGCACCAGGCTGTCGGAATCGGCACGCGCCTCGTCTGCACCGAAAAGCGGCGCGAGGGGGGCCGGCGCCATGCCGGAGGCGCCGATTGCCAGCGAGAGACCGCCTGTCAGCAGAAGCCTGGCGCGCCGCGTTGAATTGCCCATTTGCACGTCCTTTTACTCCGCCTTCGCCGCGCCGCTGGCATCCGTGACGATGGCGCCTGATTTGATGACCTGAATGATCGCACTGCCGTTATCGCCGCTCAGGAGATAGTCCGCCGCGCTGGTATCCTGCTCCTGCGCATCGGCGACCGAGCGCAACGCTAGCGACAACCGGTCCGCCATCTGCTGGGCGACGGCGAGAACCTTGGTCTGATCCGGGGTCAGCTCGAGCGTCGCGGTCGTGCCGACCACTGCCTTCGAGCCGTCGTCCTTTTCCTGGATCTGCTGGTCGATGGCGAGAACGCGGACATTGCTCAGCACGGTTTCGGTAATGAGCTTGTTGGCTTCGGTGCCTTTGCGGACCATGATGACGTCGACGCGGTCGTTCGGCAGAATGAAACCGCCGGCGCCCGTTGCCACCGAGATCTCGGTTGCCACCGCGCGCTTGCCGGCCGGCAACAGCGAAGACAGGATGCGGCTGTTGGAATCGGCGACCTTTTCCGGCCGGATCGGTTCACCCTCGAAAATCGGAAGACGCACGACGGCGCCCTGCAGATCCTTGATCGCATCCGGCTTGTCAGCTTCGGTGATCAGGCCCTGGACAACGCCGTCCTGCGGCCAGGCCATCCAGTGAACCGACTTCTCGTCCAGCCTTGCGCCGACCGGCAGGTTGCCGCTCGATACGAGGATGTTGACGGTCGGTTCCTTCTCGACGACCGACTGGACCTGGGTGACGACATCGGGATTGCCCGCCATGCGCATCGCCAGCAAGCCGGCGAGGCCGGCTGCCACCACGGCGACACCTAGGATTATAACGCGGGCCGGTTTCATCGATCATTCCTCAGGGCACGATATGTTCGCCCTGCAGAATGCTCAGGAATTGGTATAATTATGGTTAATGGAACGCTTACATTTTAAGTTAACGGGCATTTAAAATGCCGTCATTTCAGGCTTTCCAGCGCGGCGAGGAAGAGCGGCGACGATGGAAAGGCCATGAAGCCGCCGATAGCGATGGCGATGCCATAGGGAATCTTCTTGGCGAGCAGGACCGAGTTCGGAACCGGCAGGCCGATGGCGAGGATGGTGTTCGATCGCGCCCTCACCAGCAGGATGAGCAAGGTGATGAAGCCGCCGATGATGGCGACATCGATCATCAGGAAAAGAAGAGATTCGTTCAGGCCGAACCAGAACGCGGTGGCGCTCAGCAGCTTGGCGTCTCCGCCGCCCATCACATTGAAGGCGAAAAGGGCAAAACAGGCGGTAAAGACGACGGCGCCCGCGGCAAGATGCATGCCGATCGCTTGCAGGCCAAGGCCGGAGAGCGGCGCGAGAACGAAGAAGGAGGCGATGAGGATCAGGGAAATGCGATTCGGGATCGTCATGGTGAACAGATCCGAAAACGCCGCCATGGCCAGGCAGAGTGGCAGTATCACGAAGACTGCAGCTGCGATCATGCGTATATCCGATCATACTCAGATGCGAAAAGGCTCACGGCCGTTCAGCCTGTGAGCCTGCTCTATAGTTTGGCTGGAGCAATCCGGCCAACATTGTCAGATGCCCTTAATAGGGTCTATCTTACTTCGCCGCACTGGTAGCGGCGTCGTCCATCCGGCCGCTCAGGGCGTTGAACGTATTGCCGATATTGTTGCCAAGCGACGTTGCGCCGGCGATGAGCGCTACGGAAATGAGGGCTGCGATCAGGCCGTATTCGATTGCGGTCGCGCCGGATTCGTCCTTCAGAAAACGGCTAAAAAGCTTGGTCATGGTTACTCCTAACTCCAGTTGATGTTCAGCACGTCCGCCAACTGTTGCCGTTGATCGGATGACTGCAACCTAGCGAATGGGCGTTTCCATCCGCTTAAGGAGGAGAGTTAACGATATGTAAATGGGACAACAGGCCCTTGTAAGGTAAGCATTTTCTTACCCGCTTCCCTAAATATCTACGAATATCCCGCGCCATGCCGCACCGACGCCCGTGCCATCGTCCTGGAATGGAGCGATCGCCGTACCTTCTTGTGACAGCTACCGATTGTGACCGTCTCAAACCGAACCGCTTCGCTTCATTCCAAAACATAGGCTATCGAGCTTAAGGCTTCGTTCACCATTTTTTTCCATTCTATACGCGTATTGCGCTGTGATCGTGAAAGAGGACCAGATGTCATCGAGCGGCAAA
Source organism: Rhizobium sp. BR 249 (assembly GCF_047445895.1). Lineage (NCBI taxonomy): Bacteria > Pseudomonadati > Pseudomonadota > Alphaproteobacteria > Hyphomicrobiales > Rhizobiaceae > Rhizobium > Rhizobium sp. BR 249. The sequence continues at coordinate 356,201 of NZ_JARWKX010000001.1, forward strand.
ATCATTTTCTTTGCCGGCATGATCGCCGTTTTCGGTATTTCGGGCGTTTCCTCGGCCGAAGACGATGACATGCTGCGGGTCTATATGGATCACGCGCGCGTCCTGAAGCTCGACCGCCCGGTCAGCAAGGTGATCGTCGGCAACGCCAAGGTCGCCGATGCGACCGTGGCCGATGCCAAGACCATCGTGCTCACGGGACGCAGCTTCGGCACCACCAATCTCGTCCTGCTCGATGCCGACGGCAATGCGATCCTCGACGAACGCATCCTGGTGTCGATCGACGAGGGCAATACGGTGCGCGTCTACCGGCAGACGGAGCGCTCGGTGCTTTCCTGCACGCCGAACTGCGAGCAGCATGCTCAGGAAGCTACCGCCGCCGCCTCTCCCTGATTGGCTCACCTTCAGGCTTCTTCGGCCATTCGTTAAAATCGTCGTATCAGGCTGAAACGGAAAATCAACGAACGGACTTTAGTGTGACGGCTGTAAAATGTCGCACGGGTCCAGGCAATGACGGTCATTGATCAGAAGACGGATAAGCCGCGCGCCTTCGCGCCGTTCCGTTTCTCACGATTGCGCTCGCTTGCCCGTTCGCGCGACGGCGCGGCGGCAATCGAATTCGCGCTGCTCGCCATTCCGTATTTCATGGTGATCTTCGCAATCCTCGAAACATTCGTCGCCTTCGCGGCCGAGGAACTCGTCTCCAACGCCGTCGATACGATGGGCCGACGGATGCGAACCGGGCAGATCACCTACAATCTCGGCCGCACGACCGATATGAACCAGGCACAGTTCCGCCAGGCTTTCTGCAACGAGATCTCGATCCTGATCAGCTGCTCGGCGACCGAGGTCGCCACACCCAGCAAACTCTACCTGGATGTACAGACCTTCAGCAGTTTTTCGGCCATCCCGACGACGATCCCCAAGCTCTCTACCGACAAATATGCCGACATCAACACCGCAGCCTTCAAATATACGCCGGGCGGCGCCGGCACCATCAACATGCTGCGCGCCTATTATCGCTGGGAAATCATCACCGATCTGGTCCGGCCTTACATTACGACGATAAGGCCGTCGGACGGTTCGATGCCGACGCAATATCTGATCGTCGCGACCACGGCTTTCCAGAACGAGCAGTATCCATGATGGCCTTGCGCAATCCGTTCACCAGACTTGTACTGACGGCGCGACGGCTGGCACGAGAGCGCAAGGGCGCCGGCGCGATCGAATTCGCGATCCTCTTTCCCGTGCTCGTCATGCTCTATATCGGCGCTTTCGAGATTACGATCGGCCTCAGCGTCAGCAAGCGCGTGACCCGCGCCGCAGGAACGATCGCCGATATCGTCACCCAGCAGCAATCGGTCACGAAGAGCGCGCTTGCGCAGATGCCGTCGGTCGCCACCGCGATGTTCGTACCCTACAACACGACGTCGCTGAAGCTGAAGATCACGGGGATTACCATCGATGCCGGCGCCAACGCGAAAGTGCTCTGGTCCTGGGCGCAGGACGGGACGGTGCCCTACGCCAAGAACGCCACCGTGGCCGACGTGCCTTCGGACATGAAGACGGCAAACAGCTTCCTAGTCCGCACCGAGCTCAGCATTCCCTACACGATGTTCCTGTTCGCGCCGAACTTCATGCCGGATGGCGTCCGGACGATCACCATCAGCCGGAGCTATTTCTATCGCCAGCGGCAAGGCGACTCGATCCCCTGCGGCGACTGCTGAGCAGCCTTTTCCCCTCTTCCCGAATTTGCCAAGCCGACCGCGGCATTATATGGCTGAGCCTGTGCCGTCTCCCGATCTCTCAGGGGTCGGCGATCGGTTCTTTCGGGTGTAAAATGGCGCGTGCCTTTCTTTTCGTTCTGGATTCCTTCGGCGTCGGCGGCGCGCCGGATGCTGCGGCCTATGGCGACGAGGGCGCCGATACGCTCGGCCATATCGCCGAATTCTGCGCAGCCGGAGCCGGAGATCGTGCTGGTCTGCGCAGCGGGCCGCTTTCCCTGCCAAATATGTCCGAGCTCGGGCTGATGCATATCGCACGGGCCGCGTCCGGCCAGTTTCCGGCCGGCATGCCTCTCCCGGAGAAGGCCTATGGCGTCTATGGGGCCGCCACCGAAATCTCCCGCGGCAAGGATACGCCATCGGGCCATTGGGAGATCGCCGGAACGCCCGTCAACTTCGATTGGGGCTATTTCCCGACAGAGGGCGACGCCTTTGCGCCGGAGCTCATAGAAACGTTGTGCAGAGAAGGGGATGTGCCCGGCATTCTCGGCAATTGCCATGCCTCGGGAACGGATATCATCGCCCGGCTCGGCGAAGAGCATATCCGTACCGGCAAGCCGATCTGCTACACCTCCTCGGATTCGGTCTTCCAGGTTGCGGCGCATGAGGCGCATTTCGGCCTCGAACGCCTGCTCACCTTTTGCCGGGTCGCCCGCGGACTGCTCGATCCCTACAATATCGGCCGCGTCATCGCCCGGCCCTTCATTGGCCAATCGGCTTCGACGTTTGAGCGCACCGGAAACCGGCGCGACTTCTCCGTGCTGCCGCCGGAGCCGACGTTGCTCGACCGGCTTGTCCAGCATGGACGACATGTGCATGCCGTGGGAAAGATCGGCGATATCTTCGCCCATCAGGGCATTTCGAGGGTCATCAAGGCGAACGGCAACGCAGCGCTGATGGATGCGTCGCTTTCGGCAATCGACGATGCTGAGGACGGCGATCTCGTCTTCACCAATTTCGTCGATTTCGACATGAATTACGGCCATCGCCGCGATGTTCCGGGTTATGCCGCCGCCCTCGAAGCCTTCGACGCGCGCCTGCCGGAAGTCCACAAGAAGCTGAAGTCAGGCGATCTCGTCGTGCTCACCGCCGACCATGGCTGCGATCCGACCTGGCGCGGCACGGACCATACGCGCGAACGCGTGCCGATCATTGCCTACGGCCCCGGCATACGATCGCGTTCGATCGGCGTGCGCCGCACCTATGCCGACATCGGCGAAAGCATTGCGCGGCATCTCGGCATTCCGGCCGGACCGCACGGAAGGAGTTTTCTGTGACATCGCATTTGAAGAAGGTCGAACTGCACTGCCATCTGGAGGGTGCGGCGCCGCCTGCATTGACCGAGGCGCAGGCGCGGAAATACGGCGTCGACATCAGCGGAGAACTTCGTGACGGCGCCTATGTCTGGCATGATTTCGCAAGCTTCCTGCAGTGTTACGACAAGGTTTCCGAGGTCTACAAGACCGAGGAAGACTATGCGCTTCTGACCGAAACCTATCTCGACGAACTCGCCGGCATCAACACGATCTACAGCGAACTCATCGTGTCACCCGATCATGGCAAGCGGATCGGGCTCGGCGCCGATGCCTATATTGCAGGCGTCTGCGAAGGCATCCGGCGCGCTCGGGAAAAGAGCGGCATCGAGGCCCGGCTGATCGTGACCGGCGAGCGGCATTTCGGCCCGGAGAGCGTGATCGGTGCGGCCGAATATGCGGCAAAGGCCGGCAATCCGTTGATCACCGGCTTCAACCTTGCCGGCGAGGAACGCATGGGCCGCGTCGCCGATTATATCAGAGCTTTCGATATCGCCCGCGATGCCGGTCTGGGGCTCACCATTCATGCCGGCGAGGTGTGCGGCGCCTTCAGCGTTGCCGATGCGCTCGATGCCGTGCGCCCCTCGCGCATCGGCCATGGGGTGCGCGCCATCGAGGATCTCGATCTGGTGAAGCGTCTTGCCGATCTCGGCACCGTGCTCGAGGTCTGCCCGGGCTCCAATATCGCGCTCAAAGTCTTTCCCGACTTTGTTTCGCATCCGCTGCGCCGGCTGAAGGAGGCCGGCGTGCAGGTGACGATCAGTTCGGACGATCCGCCCTTCTTCCATACGTCGCTGAAGCGGGAATACGAGCTTGCCGCCGACGTTTTCGGCTTCGACGACGCGGAAATCAACGCCATGACGCGCACCGCAATCGAAGCGGCCTTCGTCGACGACGAGACGCGGAAGGCGCTGCTCGCCCGCCTGTAAGGCGAGAGGCTGGGGAAGATCGGCGCAAATTCGGCTTCACTCTTGCGGTCGGGCCGATTTCCGTGAAAGAAACATTCGATAGAAAGAATGAAAGGCTTCCCCATGGACGGCGTCACGGTCATCGATCATCCGCTTGTGCAGCACAAGCTCACCATCATGCGGCGCAAGGAGACATCGACGGGAAGTTTCCGGCGGCTGCTGCGCGAAATTTCCACGCTGCTCTGTTACGAAGTGACCCGCGATCTCGAACTGACGATGGAAACGATCGAGACGCCGCTGCAGACGATCGAGTCGCCGATCCTGGAAGGCAAGAAGCTGGTCTTCGCCTCGATCCTGCGCGCCGGCAACGGGCTGCTCGAAGGCATGCTCGATCTCGTGCCTTCCGCCCGCGTGTCGCATATCGGCGTCTACCGCGATCACGAAACGCTGCAGCCGGTCGAGTATTATTTCAAGGCGCCGGAAGATGTGGCCGAGCGTCTGATCATCGTCGTCGACCCGATGCTGGCAACCGGCAACTCCTCGATCGCGGCGATCGACAAGCTCAAGGAGCGCGGCGCCCACAATATCCGCTTCCTCTGCCTGCTTGCCGCTCCGGAAGGCATCCGTAATTTCCGCGCGGCGCATCCCGACGTTCCCGTCTTCACCGCAGCGATCGACAGCCATCTCAACGAGAAGGGCTATATCGTGCCCGGCCTCGGCGACGCCGGCGACCGCATGTACGGCACCAAGTAATTTCAGTTTTCTTTACCAAATCGAAAGACTTCGAGGCCCGGCGGTTCGCTCCGGGCCTTTTTTGCTGCCGATATTAGCAACTTGTCAGCACTTGAGGCGTAGCAAGCTTGAAGCATGAGGCCCCGCATGAAGCGGGGTTTATACAGGAAGGATTTCTGTTTCATGCTCGTGCGTACCGTCATATTCGCCAGCATCGCCGCGGTGCTCGCCACACAGGTGCCTTCCTTCTTCGGCGGCGCCGGCCAGCAGCCTGCCGAAGCCCTCTCCGCCAACTATGTCTCGACCGACAGCGACAAGCCCGCAGCAGCCGCGCCCGTCTCCGGCAGCAATATGATCCGCCTGCAGGCAGATGCGCAGGGCCACTATACAGGCAGCTTCAAAATGAACGGCAAGCCGGTGCAGGGTCTGATCGACACCGGCGCCACCTATGTCGCACTCAACGAGACGCTTGCCCGACGCCTCGGTTTCACGGCCAACCAGCTCGATTTCCGCTACGGCGTGAACACCGCGAACGGCCAGACGAAGGCCGCGCATGTGACGCTCGACCGGATTGAAATCGGTGGCATTCGCGTTCGCGACGTCGAAGCCTTCGTCCTCAGGGATGAAGCCCTGACGACGACGCTGGTCGGCATGAGCTTCCTGCAGAAGCTCGCCTCCTATTCCGTCGCCGACGGCTCGCTCAGCCTCAAGCAATAATCTGCGTCAGACAAGGCCCGCAATGACAGGGCCGAGCGCCGGCTCGTCCTCACTAATGCGGTAATGCGCGGCGAGTGCTGCGGCTGCCCGCTCGGCTGCGGCTTCGTCGGCGGCATGAACGAGGGCGATCGGCTCGCCGGCATTCACGCGGGTGCCGAGCGGCAGGAGTTCGGAGAAGCCGACACGGTGATCGATGCGGTCCGCCGGATGGCGTCTTCCACCGCCGAGATCGATGACGCTGACGCCGATACCGCGGGCGTCGCAGGCAGCAAGCCAGCCCGACCGGACGGCCATGACGGGCTTTTCGACGGGGGCTCTGGCCAGGTATTTATCGGGGTTCTCGATCAGATCGCCGGGGCCGCCGAGCATGGAGACCATGCGCGCAAAAACCTCAGCCGCCTTTCCCGACGACAGAGCCTGACGCGCCATCCGCTCACCTTCGTCGGGCGAAGCGGCAATTCCCGATTTCACCAGCATTTCGGCGGCAAAGGCGAGAACGACGGTATCGAGCCGCGTATTCTCTTTCCTGCCTGCCAGGAAATCCAGGCAGTTGCGCATTTCGACGGCATTGCCGGCGCTATCGGCAAGGGGCTCATTCATGTCGGTGATCAGCGCCGAGGTCTTCACCCCTGCACCATTAGCCACTTCGACCAAGGAGCGCGCCAGGATCTCCGCCTGATGGCGATCGGCCATGAAAGCGCCGTTGCCGACCTTGACGTCGAGCACCAGCGTCTGAAGCCCGGCCGCGAGCTTCTTCGACAGGATGGAAGCCGTGATCAGCGGAATGGAATCGACCGTGGCGGTCACATCACGCACGGCATAGAGCCTGCCATCGGCGGGCGCCAAGGCTCCGGTCTGGCCGATGATGGCGCACCCCGCCTCCTTCACCGCCCTGCGGAACAGGCCGGCATCCGGGGTGATCGTATAGCCTGGAATGGATTCGAGCTTATCCAGCGTGCCGCCGGTATGGCCGAGACCGCGCCCCGATATCATCGGAACGGCGAGGCCGCAGGCGGCGGCGATCGGCGCCAGCATCAGCGAAACATTGTCGCCGACGCCTCCGGTCGAATGTTTATCGGCGATCGGACGATCGATATCGGCCCATTCCAGCCGGTCGCCGGAATTGGCCATCGCCAGCGTCAGGGCGACGATTTCCTCTCGTGACATGCCCTTGAACCAGACGGCCATGGCAAAGGCGCCGATCTGGCCTTCCGATAGCTGCCCGGCGGCGAGCGCGCCGATGAAGGAGCTGATATCGGCGGAGCTAAGCTCCTCGCCATTGCGCTTCCGCCGGATGATCTCCTGCGGGATCATTTCAATAGCTCGATGCCGCAGCCGATACCGACTGTGCTCCGCCGAGAACCGCCAGTATATCGTCGAGCAGGCTGGAGGCGCCGAAGCGGAAGGTCGACGGCATCGCCCAGTCCGGTGCCATGATGGTTTCGGCAAGGCTCAGGTAGAGCGCCGCATCGGCGACCGAGCCGATGCCGCCTGCCGGCTTGAAGCCCACCTTGCGCCCACTTTCGCGAATGGAGCGGATCATGATGTCGGCGGCTTCGAGCGTCGCGTTGACGGCGACCTTGCCTGTGGAGGTCTTGATGAAATCGGCACCGGCTTCGATGGCGAGTTCCGAGGCGCGGCGGATCAGGGCCGCATCCTTGAGCTCGCCTGTCTCGATGATGACCTTGAGGAGAACGGGACCGGCGCACTCGGCGCGAACGGCCCTCACCATGTCGGTCACTGCCTTTTCATTGCCGGCAAGCAGCTTGCGGTAGGGAATGACCAGATCGATTTCATCGGCGCCGTCGGCGATGGCTTCGCGTGTTTCGGCGGCGACATCGGCAACCTCCATATCGCCGGAGGGGAAGTTGACGACGGTCGCGATGCGCACGGCATGGGCGGTGCCGAGAATATTGCGGGCATGGGCGACGAAACGCGGCCAGATGCAGATCGCGGCGCTGTTGCCGTAGGGCGTCTGCGCGCGGGCACAAAGCGCATCGATCTGGGCTTCCGTGCAATCGTCCTTCAGATTGGTGAGATCGAGCAGGGAAAGGGCAACAGCCGCCGTTTCCCGGATGGAATGGCTATTCATTTTCACTTCCTCTAGAGCATGATGCCGAAAAGTGTGAGCGGTTTTCGGACAACATCATGCTCTCACTATTTAATGTAGAACAAGATTCAGATTTTAGGCCGACCCGGCCTAAAATCATCCTGTTCTAGAGCGGTTCAGGTTTTCACGGAAACGCAGAACCGCTCTAACTTTTTGTTTTTACGCAATTCCGGACGGAAAACCGCTTCGCACTTTTCCTGGAATTGCTCCAGCCGCAATCATGTCTTTCAATATGGCGGCAAGACGGGCGCCGCCGATGGGCGCCATGTCCTTGGTTTCCTCATGGCTGAGCTCATTGCCGGTCATGCCTGCCCCATAGTTGGTGATAACGGAAGCGGCTGCAACCCTCAGACCCAGCATTCTTGCAATGATGACCTCGGGCACCGTCGACATGCCGACGGCATCGGCGCCGAGAATGCGCGCCATGCGGATTTCGGCCGGCGTTTCGAAGCTCGGGCCGGAGAGCCACATGTAGACACCCTGCGCCAGCTCGATCTCGAGCTTTGCCGCAGCCTTCTGCATCGCCGCTGCAAGGCCGGCATCATAGGCATTCGTCATGCCGACGAAACGGCGGTCGCTTTCCTCGCCGATCAGCGGGTTCATGCCGGAATAGTTGATGTGGTCGGTAATCTGCATCACCGAACCGGGCGGCATGTCGTCGCGCAGCGACCCGGCCGAATTGGTCAGGATCAGCATCTCGACACCGAGCGCCTTCAGCACCTCTATCGGCAGGCGCATGGCGCCGGCATCGCCCTTTTCGTAATAGTGAACGCGGCCGGAGAGCATGATGACAGGCACGCCGCCAAGCCGGCCGGCGACGACTTCACCGGCATGGCCAGAGACGGCGCTGACGGGAAAGCCCGGCAGATCCTTGTAGGGGACGCGGACGGCGCCCTCCAGCTCCCCGACGAGCGAGCCGAGGCCGGAGCCGAGCACGATACCGTGGCGCGGCTTGATGCCACCAAGCAATGCGGCGAGCAGGCTGACCGTCGCCTTCATCCGAGTTCCGTCTCGAAGCTGAAGGGAAGAAGCTCTTCCATCGTCATCGTCTTCTTCACGCCGGCTTCGTCACAGAGATAGATCTTGGTGTCCTTGGAGGCGAATTCGGAGATCTTTTGCCGGCAGCCGCCGCAGGGCGGGCAGAGCGGCAGCTTCTCCGCGATGACGGCCATTTCCACGATCTTCTTCGCCCCGCCCATGATCATGGCGCCGATCGCCGTCGGTTCGGCGCACCAGCCTTGCGGAAAGGACAGGTTCTCGATGTTGGCACCGGTATAGACCTTGCCGTCTTCGGCGCGGATCGCCGCGCCGACCGGGAATTTCGAATAGGGCGCATGGGCAAAGGCCATGGCGCCGCGGGCGGCTTCGAACAGGTCGTGAGACATGATCAACGCTCCTTCGTATAAGGCACGCCGCCGGCCTTCGGCGGGATTGCGACACCGATGAATCCGGCAAGCAGGACGCAGGTCAGGATATAGGGCAGCGCCTGGAAGACCTGGACCGGCACTTCACCGATCAGCGGCACCTGCTTGCCCTGCATGAAGTTCGCCAGCGCATCGAGGAAGCCGAAAAGCAGGCAGGCAAACATCACCGGCACCGGCTTCCACTTGGCGAAGACGAGGGCGGCGAGCGCGATATAGCCCTTGCCGGCCGACATGTCCTTGATGAAGGCGGCGGACTGGGCGATCGCAAGATAAGTGCCGGAAAAGCCGCAGAGAATGCCGGCGCACATGACGGCGCGATAGCGCAGCCAGGCGACCGAAATGCCTGCCGTATCGACCGCGCCCGGGTTTTCGCCAACCGCGCGCATCCGCAAGCCGAAGCGCGTACGGTAAAGCACCCACCAGGAGAAGGGCACGGCGAGGAAAGCGAGATAGGTGAGGATATTGTTGCCTGAAATGACGTTGGCGTAGAGCGGCCCGAGGATCGGTATATCGCGGGCGGCATCGGCTCCCGGCAGGATGATCGGCGCGAAGCGCGCATCCGCCGACAGCTGCGGCGTGCGGCCGCCCTGGCCGAACCAGGCCTGGCCGAGCACGATGGTGATACCGGCAATGAAGAAGTTGATGGCCACACCTGAGACGATCTGGTTGCCGCGATTGGTGATCGAGGCAAAACCGTGCACCAGGCTGAGCGCCACCGAGCAGACGATGCCGGCGCCGAGGCCCAGCCAGGCCGAACCGGTGAGATAGGCGATGCAGGCGGCGGCGAAGGCCGAGCCCAGCATCTTTCCTTCGAGACCGATATCGAAGATGCCGGCGCGTTCCGAAAACAGGCCGGCGAGCGCGGTGAAGATCAGCGGGATCGACAGCCGGATCGTCGAGCTCAGAACGCTGATGAAGATGTCATAATAATCCATCGTCCGCTCCTCAGGCTCGCTTGAACTGTTGATAGGCGCGGACCATCGCTGGCCGGAACATGTATTCGAGCGCGCCGGCGAACAGGATGACCAGACCCTGGATGACGAGGATCATCTCACGGGTGATGTTCGGCATTTCGAAAGAGATCCAATCGCCTCCCTGATAAAGGACGCCGAACAGGATCGCGGCGAAGATGATGCCGAGCGGATGATTGCGGCCCATGAGGGATACCGCGATGCCGACGAAGCCGGCGCCGCCGACGAACTCCACCTGCAGACGGGCGGAGGAACCCATGACCGGATTGAGCGCCATCATGCCGGCGAGCGCGCCGGAAAGCAGCATGGCGATGATGACGATGCGCGCATAGGGAATGCCGGCATAGGCGGCAGCCGTCGAACTCACGCCCAGCGTTCGCATCTCGAAGCCAAGCTTGGTGCGCCAGATGAGGATCCAGACAAACCAGGCGGCAAAAAGGGCGATGATGAAGGAGACGTTGAAGGGTGCGGCACCCAGCTTACTGCCGAAGATGCTCATGACCCAGCCAAGCTTCGGCAACTGCCCGCCCTCGAGGAAGGTGCGGGTTTCCGGCGCCATCTTGCCCGGCACGATCAGCACGTGCACCAGCAAGTACACCATGAGGGCGGCGGCGATGTAGTTGAACATGATCGTCGTAATGACGATATGGCTGCCGCGCTTGGCCTGAAGGAATGCGGGAATGAAAGCCCAGGCCGCACCAAAAATACCGGCCCCAATGACCGCAATCGGCATCGTCACATACCAGGGCACGTATTTGTCGAGCGCCAGCGCTACGAGCGCACAGCCGAGACCCCCGATGTAGGCCTGCCCTTCGGAGCCGATGTTGAAGAGGCCGGCATGGATGGCGACCGCCACGGAAAGGCCGGTGAAGATGAAACTCGTCGCATAATAGAGCGTGAAGCCAATGCCTTCGCCGCTGCCGAAGGCGCCTTCGATCAGCAGCGAAAGAGCGGCAAGCGGGCTCTCGCCGATCAGCCAGACGACGAAGCCCGATATCAGGAAAGCGACGAGGAGGTTCAACAGCGGGATCAGGCCGTAACTGATCCAATTGGGCAACGGAACGGAAGCAGTGCTCATAAAGGCCTCACGCGGCAATGCCGGCCATCATCAGGCCGAGGGTCTGTTCACCGGCATCGGGCGTCTTCTCGCCGACGACATGGCCGGCGAACATGACAAGGATACGGTCTGAAAGGGCGCGGATCTCATCGAGTTCGACGGAGACGAGCAGGATCGCCTTGCCCGCGTCGCGCATCTCGATGATCCGGCGGTGAATGAATTCGATGGCGCCGATATCGACGCCGCGCGTCGGCTGACCGATGATCAGCATTTTCGGATCGCGTTCGATTTCGCGGGCGACGACGATCTTCTGCTGATTGCCGCCGGAGAAATTCGCCGTTTTCAGCCGCGGATTCGGCGGGCGGATGTCGTATTTTTCGATCTTCTCCATCGCGTCCCTGCGGATGGCTTCGAGATCGAGCAGCGGGCCTTTGCTGTAGCCCGGGCGGCGGTGATAGCCGAGGACGGAATTTTCGTATTCCTCGAACTTCAACACCAGCCCCATGTGGTGGCGGTCCTCGGGGATATGAGCAAGGCCGAGTTCGCGCAGGCGGGCGGGATCGGCCTTGTCGATCGTCTGGCCATCGAGAAGGATCTCGCCGGAAGTGGGCTTGCGGATGCCGGCGATCGCTTCCAGCAATTCGGACTGGCCGTTGCCGGCGACACCGGCGATGCCGACGATCTCGCCGGCGCGCACGTCGAAGGAGACGTTATCGACCATGGTGACGCCGCGATTGTCCTTGACCGTGAGGTTGCGGACCGTAAGCACCGCAGCCCCCGGGTTCGCCTCACCCTTCTGAACGCGCAGCAGCACGCGGCGGCCGACCATCAGCTCGGCAAGCTCTTCCACCGTCGTTTCCGCCGTCTTGCGGGTCGCGACCATCTCGCCGCGGCGCATGACCGACACCGTATCGGTGATCGCCATGATCTCGCGCAGCTTGTGGGTGATGAGAATGATCGTCTTGCCCTGGTCGCGCAGCACCTTGAGGATGCGGAAAAGGTGATCGGCTTCAGCCGGCGTCAGCACGCCCGTGGGCTCGTCGAGGATCAGGATCTCGGCGCCGCGATACATGGCTTTCAGGATTTCGACGCGCTGCTGCAGGCCGACCGGCAGCTCTTCGATGAGCGCATCGGGATCGACCTCCAGGCCGTATTCGGTTTCGAGGCGCTTGAGCTCGGCGCGGGCCGATGCGACGCCTCGGGCAAGCAGCATACCGCCTTCGGCGCCGAGCATGATGTTCTCGAGCACCGTGAAATTATCGACCAGCATGAAATGCTGGTGCACCATGCCGATGCCGGTGGCGATCGCCGCCTGGCTGTCGCGGATGGCGACCGGATTGCCGTTGACGCGGATTTCACCGCTGTCGGCGTGGTAAAAACCGTAAATGATCGACATCAGGGTCGATTTGCCGGCGCCGTTTTCACCGATGATGCCGTGGATCGTCCCCTTGGCAACGGTGAGGTTGATGTCCTTGTTGGCGTGGACGGCACCGAACTTCTTATCGATGCCGACAAGCTCGATAGCGGGCTTATCTGTCACTGCAGGCTCCAAATAAGAAAAGGGCGTATGGCGAAAATCCCCTCCGCCATACGCCCGATCTCAATCGTCGATTACATCAGGGCGCGGATCACTTCGGGCACGCGTTGTCCGAGGTATAATCGTGAACCTTGACGGTTCCTGCAATGATGTCGGCCTTGGCCTTGTCGACGGCAGCCTGCATTTCCGGCGTGATCAGCGACTTGTTGTTGTCGTCGATCGCGGCGCCGACGCCGTCTTCCTTGACGCCGAGCGCCTGGACGCCACCGGTGAACTTGTCGTTCTTGGTGTCGGTATAGGCGTTATAGACGGCGAGATCGACGCGCTTGACCATCGAGGTCAGGACCGAGCCCGGGTGCAGGTGGTTCTGGTTGGAATCGACGCCGATCGAAAGCTTCTTGTTGTCGGCGGCAGTCTGCAGAACGCCGAGGCCGGTAGCGCCGGCTGCCGCGTAAATCACGTCGGCGCCCTGGTCGATCTGGTTCTTGGTGAGTTCACCGCCGCGAACCGGGTCGTTCCAGGCGGCACCCGTGGTACCGGTCATGTTCTGGAACACTTCGATATCGGCCTTGGCGGCGCGCGCGCCCTGCTCATAGCCGCATTCGAACTTCCGGATCAGCGGAATGTCCATGCCGCCGACGAAACCGACCTTGCCGGTCTTGGAGGCCATGCCGGCGAGAATGCCGACGAGATAGGAGCCTTCTTCTTCCTTGTAGACGACGGAGCGGACGTTCGGCTTGTCGACGACGGAGTCGACAATGATGAACTTGGTGTCAGGGAATTCGGCCGCGACCTTCTCGATCGCCGAGGTCCAGGCGAAGGAAACGGCAACCACAGGATTGAAACCGCGGCTTGCGAAGTTGCGGATGGCCTGTTCGCCCTGGGTGTCGCCGGTCGGCTCGAAGTCACGATAGGCGATGCCCGTCTCGGCCTTGAACTTCTCCGCGCCGTTATAGGCCGCTTCGTTGAAAGACTTATCGAACTTCCCGCCGGTGCCGTAAACCAGCGCCGGCTTGACATCGGCGGCAAGCGCCGTCGTCGACATGGCAGCCACGGCAAGGAGGGTGAGAAGGGATTTTTTCATTGTGCAGCCCTGTTGTTGCTATTTGTTAGGGGTCCTCCCGCAAGCCCTTTTCGGACATGTCTGCGGAACCACCGACCTCCCCCCGGAGGCCTGGCTGCGCGCATCCTTGCATGGCTCACGGAAAAATTCACCAGAAATTTTTCGGTTGGTAAAGATTTGCGGCGATTGCCGAAAATCGGTTCTTCGAGACCGATTTTTGGACATCTTGTCCGGCGGAATGCAGATTTTCTAGCCAATCCGGCGGTCGATGTCGAGGTTGGAAAGGCGCTGACGATGCTCCGATTTTTTCATCGGATCGTCCCGGCAAAACGCCCTTCTATGCGATGAAGCGACCGGAGACCTGCGGCTTCTTATAGCCGACCATCCAGAGAAGCAGCGCGATCACCAGGAAAACGGCAAAGGCCGGCTGCAGCATCAGCCATTGGAAGATGAAAGCATAGAAACGCGGGTGAACGTAGTAGGAAAGAGAGGATTGCAGCGAGGTCAGCGTCGCCGGGCTCACATCCTGCCAGGCGTCGGAGATCGGCGTCATCACCACGGCGGAGGCCGCAACCGACTGTATCGAATCGATGGTCCCGGCAATAACGGCTGCCGCAAGCGCGACAAGACTCGCCAGACGCAACAGGAAACGCATCAATCCCTCCGACGCTTCGACATGCCGGACAATTCCGGCAAACCCGCGCCATTCTCCACCTTGAGAATTACATAGTCGTCGATGAGGTGAAGCACAATGGGATGGGCCGAGCGGAGTTTTATCTGAAGAAGTCAAAAAACTGTTAGATTTGGGTTGATCAGGAAAAATTCATCGGTATATATCGCGCCGTTCCGACGATTTGCTCCTCTCCGGGCGCGAACGCCAAAAAAGGACAGGTGGCCGAGTGGTTTAAGGCGCACGCCTGGAACGCGTGTGTACGTGAAAGCGTACCGTGGGTTCGAATCCCACCCTGTCCGCCATTTCGTGCAAAGTTTCCTTCTCCCCGTGAAGCTTAGGAGTCGCCGGCCCAATCCTCGTGCCCATGGCGAATACGAACAATCAGGATGCCCCCGTCGTCTTCGATCATATAGACGACGAGATGGGCCTCGAACGGATGAATGCGCATGCGAGGAGAGATTTCATGCCGTTCAGGCGCCATACGTGGGTTGGCGGCAATCAGATCGAAATGGCATAAAGTTCGTTGTGATAGCGCCGTGCCTGCACTGAGCCGAACAGACGCATGCCTGTTTCGGCAATGCCGACCAAGTCTTCTTCCGCTTCTTCCGTAAGGCGAAAGCCCATCGTCACTTGCCGCGAGAAGCTTCCACGCGCGCACGCGCCGCCTCAAACAGATCGTCTTTCGACCGCGACCCGACGCCGCTCTTCAAGCCTTCATCAACAAAGCGTTGCATAGCGGCGATCTTGTCGTTCCGCTCTTGATCCCTGCGGATCAGGTCACGGACATAATCGCTTGCATTGGCGTAGCGGCCTGTCCGGGTTTGCGCTTCTACCCAGTCTTTCATGGGATCGGGTAATGACACGTTCATAGTCGCCATATCGACCTCCTGGCTGCCAGCATGGCAGGGTTTGGCAAGCCTTGTCAATTTTCGCAAGCTATCCGAAGGCGAAGCGAGAGCATCGGAGCGTGGTGAACAAGGCAGGGATCTTGTCGACACCATAACACATGGAAAATTCCTGAATTTTTACCATGCCGCTTCACCGCGTCTTTGCACGTTTGGGTTTAGGTTCTGTCAAACAAAAAAGCAGAGGTAAAACAGGTGGAAGAACTTTCGGTGAAGTCGAAGATCATCAAATCCGTTTATTTCAGCCAGGACGACGGGCGGCTGAGGATTTGTTTCAAGAACGGCGAGGAGCGTCTGTTCGAGGGCGTTCCCTCCTCGGAAGCCCATGCGATGACGGCGGCACCGTCCCCGGGCCATTATTATCTCGACCGGATCAGGACGCGGTTTCGCAGACTGGCGGCCTGAGCCAGGGGATAGCCGCCAGCCGCGCTGTGAATTGCGTCGGATTGAGACGAAGCCGGTGGATATTGACCGTTGGTTAACTATCGCGGCCATCACAATTGGATCGACATGGCCGGAAAGCGGCACTTTGCCGGCGCTGCCGGCCTTCAGAAGATTCGGCCAGCCGGGAGGCTCGGGGGCGAACCCCAGCCAGGAAGCCGGGCCTCCCCGTCACGCTCAATCCGTTTCGTCAAATCGATCCCAGGCGGAGCCGCAATCGTTTCGAAATAGCGAATTGGGGCTAATCCTGTGAAAAACCGGATTGCTCACATCCGGACTCGACAATGCTTCATTAGCATGATTGCATAAACCCATGGAACGGGAGGCCGGGGTCATGATGTTCGAGAATCTGCTTGAGATGCAGGAGCGCGGCGTGCGCGACCGTGCTCGTGGCCGCAGCCTAGCCGACAATCCGATGTCGAAACCGGATGTGCTGCCGATTACCGACTTCCAGGAATGGTATTCGATGTTCGACGCCTGGCGCTTCGGCTGGTCGATCGAGGACGCCATGGCAGGGCATATCGACGTACCCCGGGATGGCCGCACCTCACCTCGAGCCTATACCAGGACGGTCTGATCGACCCTATCTTCGGCGCCGAAGAATTTCAGGTAGCGTTCGACTTCGGCCGGTTCACCGGTCGCCTTCTGCGGGTTGTCGGAGAGTTTTACCGCCGGTCGGCCGTTGGCGTCGCTGACCTTGCAGACGACGGAGATCGGATTGAGGCCCGATATTTCGGTCGGCGCGCAGCCGGCAAAATCATTCGTCAGGTTCGTGCCCCAGCCGAAGCTCATGCGAACGCGGCCTTCGAAATGCCGGTAGGTGTCGATGATGGCGTCGACATCGAGGCCATCGGAAAAGATCAAGAGCTTCTGGCGCGGATCGCGGCCCATCTTCTTCCACCAGTCGATGATCTTCTCGCCGCCTTCGATCGGCGGCGCGCTGTCCGGGCGGAAGCCGGTCCAGTCGGCCACCCATTCCGGCGCGTCGCGCAGGAAGGCGGCGGTGCCGAAGGCATCCGGCAGGACGATCAGAAGATTGCCGCCATAGAGTTTGTTCCAGTCGCGCAGGATCTTGTAGGGCGCGTTGCGGAGTTGCTCGTCGGTTTCCGCCAGCGCGGCCGCCACCATCGGCAGCTCGTGGGCATTGGTGCCGACGGCCTCGAGATCGGAATCCATCGCCAGCAATACGTTGCTGGTGCCGGTGAAGGCCGGGCCGATGCCTTCCTTCAGCGCCTCGACGCACCAGCGCTGCCAGAGGAAGCTGTGGCGGCGGCGGGTGCCGAAATCGGAGATGCGCAAGCCAGGCAACTCCTTCAGCCGCTCGACCTTGGACCACATCTTCGCCTTGGCGCGGGCATAAAGCACATCGAGGGTGAAGGGGCCGAGCGCCTTCATCGCCGAGCGCGAACGCAGCTCGTTGACGATGGCGAGCGCCGGGATTTCCCACATGGTAGTTTCCTTCCAGGACCCATGGAAATCCAGGACATATTGCCCGTCTTTCTTCGACAGCTCGTATTCCGGGAGCTGGAAGTTGGAAAGCCAGGCCAGGAATTCCGGCTCGAAGATCTGCGCGCGGCCGTAGAAGCTGTTACCCGCAAGCCAGATCATCTCCTTCTTGGAGAGCCTGAGCGTGCGGGCATGATCGAGCTGTTCGCGCAACTCCCCTTCGTCGATCTCCTCGGCCAGGCGCACGCGCTTGGTGCGGTTGATCAGCGTGAAGGAAGCGTTCACATCGGGATAGAGCTTCCAGATCATCTGCAGCATCAGGAGCTTGTAGAAGTCGGTATCGATCAGGCTGCGGATGATCGGATCGAGTTTCCAAGCGTGATTGTAGACGCGTCTTGCGATATCCGTCTTGGCCATGAGATTCCTGCCCCTGTCCACTCCGGTCAGGCGCTGCCAAGTTCCGAGGTGCTTAAGCTCCGGCCGGGCGCACGAAACCGGCTCGTGCGCCTTCTTATCGAAAAATCGGCAGAGAAAGTCCAGACAAAACAATAAGCATCCCGCCGCGGCACGCCGGCGGGATGCGAGAGGTCATCGGCCGAACGCTCATTGGGCAGGTTGGGCAGGCGCCGGCGCGACATTCGGAGCGGCTGGCGTCGTGTTCTGCGTCTCGGTCGGAATCGCATTGCCGTTCTGCAGGCTCGGCGCGGGCGCTGCCTCAGGCTGCTGCGACTGGAGCTGCTGACCGGGCTGTTGCGGCGCCACTTCCTCCGCCTCGCGGTTGCCCCAGATCTCGACGGGAATCCAGACCACGAAAGCAAGCACCAAAGCGGCGAGCAGCACCATCAGGATGCGATAGCCCATCCGCCCCTGCCTTGCCTTCACCGGCGCGATCTGTTCTTCCTTGTGAAGCTTGCCATCGGACTTTTCCCAGCGTGTTTCCGTCTGATGCGCCATCATCGTCTCCTTCCGCTGTTCTGGCGACAATTCCTGCCGCGAAGAATTCCGCAAAGGAAACGGGTGGCCGTCTGGAAGGTTCCGGAGGATCAGTAGCCGACGGCGCGGTCGACCACGAATTGCAGCGGCTCGCCGCGCTCGAAACGGGCAATCTGCGCCTCGACATGACGGAACAGCGCGTTCTCTTCGGAAACGGCCGCATCGTGCGGCGTGATGAAGACGTTCTCCAGCTCCCACAACGGGCTGTCCGAAGCAAGCGGCTCCACCTCGAAGACATCGAGGGAAGCGCCGCCGAGGGTGCCGTCGCGGACGGCTGAGACAATATCGGCCTCGACCTGGCTCTTGCCGCGGCCGGCATTGATGAAGACTGGCCGGCCCAGCGCGCCGTCGCGGCGGAGCTTTTTAAATAGCCCGCTATCATAAAAGCCTGTCGTCTGCGGCGTCAGCGGCAGAAGACCGACGAGGATATCGGTTCTGGCGAGGAAGCCGTCCAGTTCGCCGGCGTCGAAGGTTTCGACGCCGTCGATCTCCTTGCGGGTGCGCGACCAGCCGATGACGTTGAAACCCATCACCTTCAGCTTGGCGACCGCATCCTGGCCGAGAATGCCGAGGCCCATGACGCCGACCGTGACTTCCGCCGCCTCGGGCGCGATCGATTTCCCCCATTCGCGCCGGCGCTGGTGGATGTCATGGGCGTATTGCCCGCGCAGATGCATCAGGCACTGCATGACGACCCATTCGCTCATGCGGGTCGTCAGGCTGCGATCGACGAAGCGGACGATCGGGATTTCGGGCAGACCGTCCATGCCGATGATGTGGTCGACGCCGGCGCCGCCCGAAAAGATCACCTTGAGGTTCGGCGCCCGCTGGAAAAGATCGGCGTCCGGCTTCCAGAGAAGCGCGTATTCCATTTCGCCGAGATCACGCCCGCGATTGGCGGGATCGGCAAGATTGATGCTGCCGCGATCGGCAAAGGCCGTCTTCAGGATGCGGGCGACGCCTTCGGGGTTGAACTTGATGTCGACGAGAACGGGAGGACGTGCGGACATGATCTTCTTTACTGCTTCACGGCGGGCGTCGGCACCGCCTCGATGTTGAACGCGGCGGCCATGAGCGCCTTGGTGTAATCGTCCTTCGGCGCGCGGAAGATTTCAGAGGACGGGCCCTGCTCGACTACCTTGCCGAAACGCATGACGATGACGTCGTTGGCGAGCGCCTTCACCACCTTCAGGTCATGGCTGATGAAGAGATAGGCGAGGTCGTGCTTCTTCTGCAGGTCGCGCAGGAGATCGACCACCTGGGCCTGGACGCTCATGTCGAGCGCGGAGGTCGGCTCGTCGAGCATGACAAAGCGCGGTTTCAGCACCATGGCGCGGGCAATGGCGATGCGCTGACGCTGGCCGCCGGAAAATTCGTGCGGATAACGCCAGCGGGTCAGCGGATCGAGGCCGACTTCCTCCAGCGCCCAGCAGACGCGCTGATCGCGCTCCTCTGCCGTCAGGGATCGCTCGTGCACCTTCAGCCCTTCGGCGATGATATCGCCGACCGACATGCGCGGGCTGAGCGAACCGTAGGGATCCTGGAAGACGATCTGCAACTGGTTGCGCAGCGGCCGCATCTCGCTGAACGAATAGCCTGCTATATCTTTGCCGACAAAAGCGATCTTGCCTTGCGAGGAGATCAGCCGGGTGAGCGCGAGACCCAGCGTGGTCTTGCCGGAACCGGATTCGCCGACGACGCCGAGCGTCTGCCCGGCGCGCAGCGAAAGATCGATACCGTCCACCGCCTTCACGTGATCGACGACGCGGCGCATCAGCCCCGCCTTGATCGGGAACCAGACGCGGATATCGGAACCTTCCATCACCACCGGTTTCGAGGGATCGGCAACCGGCGGCTCGCCGCGCGGCTCGGAGGCGAGGAGGTGTCGGGTATATTCGTGCTTCGGGTTGGCAAAGACGTCCGCGACGGTGCCCGTTTCGACGATCCTGCCCTTGGTCATGACGCAGACACGATCGGCGAATTTGCGCACGATGCCGAGATCATGGGTGATGAACAGCAGCGACATGCCGTGCGCCGTCTTCAACTGCCTGAGCAGTTCGAGGATCTGCGCCTGCACGGTGACGTCGAGCGCCGTGGTCGGCTCGTCGGCGATCAGCAGTTCCGGCCGGTTGGCGAGCGCCATGGCGATCATGACACGCTGGCGCTGGCCGCCTGACAGTTCGTGCGGATAGGCTTTCAACCGCTTCTCCGGCTCGCGGATGCCGACCTGGTTCAACAATTCCAGTACGCGCTCACGCGCTGCTTGGCCGGAGATGCCCTGGTGCAGGGCGAGAATCTCGGCAATCTGCTTTTCGATCGTATGGAGCGGATTGAGCGAAGTCATCGGCTCCTGGAAGATCATGGTGACGTCGTTGCCGCGCACTTCCCGCAACGCCCGCTCCGACGCCTTCAGAAGATCCTTGCCCTTGAACAGGATTTCGCCGGAGGGATGGCTCGCGGAGGGATAGGGCAGAAGCCGCAGGATCGAGTTCGCCGAAACCGACTTGCCGGAACCGGATTCGCCGACGAGCGCCACGACTTCGCCCTTGGCGATATCGAAGGAGATGCGATCGACGGCGAGCGAGGTTTCGCCGCCCTGATGAAAGGCAACCGAGAGATCGCGGACGGAAAGGAGCGGTTCTGTCATATCACTCATTGAAACGTCTTCCTCGGATCGAAGGCGTCGCGCACCGCTTCGCCGATGAAGATCAAAAGGGACAGCATGATCGACATGGCGAAGAAGGCCGTCAGCCCGAGCCAAGGCGCCTGCAGGTTGGACTTGCCCTGGGCGATCATCTCGCCGAGCGAGGGGGAGCCCGGCGGCATGCCGAAGCCGAGGAAATCGAGTGAAGTCAGCGTGGTGATCGAGCCCGAAAGGATGAAGGGCAGGAAGGTCAATGTCGCCACCATGGCGTTCGGCAGAAGGTGGCGCCACATGATGGTGCGGTTGTTGACGCCGAGTGCGCGGGCGGCCCGGACATATTCGAAATTGCGGGCGCGCAGGAACTCGGCGCGCACGACGCCGACGAAGCCGACCCAGGAAAAAAGCAGCATGATGCCGAGCAGCACGAAGAAGCCCGGCGGCAGGATCGCGGCGATGATCAAGAGGATGTAAAGCACCGGCATCGACGACCAGATCTCGATGAAGCGCTGCAGCAGCAGATCGGTCCAGCCGCCGAAATAGCCCTGCACGGCGCCTGCCGTGACGCCGATGATCGCCGAGCAGATGGTGAGCGCCAGGCCGAAGAGCACCGATATGCGAAAGCCGTAGATGACGCGCGCCAGCACGTCGCGGGCCTGGTCGTCGGTGCCGAGCCAGTTGAGATTGCCGAGCGTACAGGCGGGATCGTTCGCCCCTTGCGGATAACCGGAGCAGCGCTCCTCCTTGGTCATCAGCCAGAAGGGGGCGGTCGGCGCCGAATGCGGGATGTTGGAGTTGACCGAGCGGTAGGAATAGCGGATCGGCGGCCAGACCATCCAGCCATTGGCATTGATCTCATCCGATATCACCGAGGAGCGGTAGTCGGTTTCGGCGAGAAAGCCGCCGAACTTTTCCTCGGGATAATCGATCAGCACGGGAAACAGGATCTCGCCCTTGTAGGAGGCGATGATCGGCCGGTCATTGGCGAGGAACTCGGCAAACAGGCTGAGCACGAAGAGCAGCAGGAACAGCCACAAGGACCAGTAACCACGGCCGTTCGCCCGGAAATTCTTCCAGCGGCGGATGTTGGTCGGTGACAGCAGTCCCTTGCGCGGCGGCTTGACGGGGGTTGCGGTGACGGGATTTGCGGCGGTGTCCATCAGACATCCCTCCGCTCGAAATCGATGCGCGGATCGATCCAGGTGTAGATCAGGTCGGAGACCAGGCTGACGACGAGGCCGAGCAGCGAGAAGATGTAGAGGGTCGCAAAGACGATCGGGTAATCCCGGTTGACGACCGAGAGATAGCCGAGGCGGCCGAGGCCATCGAGCGAGAAGATGTTCTCGATCAGCAGCGAGCCGGTGAAGAAAGCGGAGATGAACGCGCCGGGAAAACCGGCGATGATGATCAGCATGGCGTTGCGGAAGACATGGCCGTAGAGCACCTGCCGCTCGTTCAGGCCCTTGGCGCGCGCAGTGACGACATATTGCTTCTTGATCTCCTCGATGAAGGAATTCTTGGTCAGCAGCGTCGTCGTCGCGAAGGCGGCGAGAGAAAGCGAGATCAGCGGCAAAGTGAGATGCCAGAAATAATCGAGCGGCTTCTGCCACCAGGCGAGTTGGTCGAAATTATCGGAGACGAGGCCGCGCAGCGGAAACCAGTCGTAAAAGGAGCCGCCGGCGAACAGCACGATCAGCAGAATGCCGAAGAGGAAGCTCGGGACGGCGTAACCGACGATGATGACGCCTGATGTCCAGACGTCGAAGGTCGATCCGTCCTTCACCGCCTTGCGGATGCCGAGCGGAATGGAGATGGCGTAGGAGAAGATCAGGATCCAGATGCCGAGCGAGATCGAGACCGGCAGTTTTTCCTTGATGAGGTCGAGCACGGAGGTGTTGCGGAAGAAGCTCTCGCCGAAATCGAAGCGGATGTAATTCCACATCATCTCGCCGAAACGCGTCAGTGGCGGCTTGTCAAAGCCGAACTGCTTTTCGAGCTTTGCGATCAGCTCCGGATCAAGGCCCTGGGCGCCACGATATTTCGAACCTTCGTCCCCTCCTCCATCACCCAGCAGGTCGCCGCCGCCCGACAGGCGCTGGTCAGCGCCATCGGCCTGGCCGGTCAATTGGGCGATCACCTGCTCGACGGGACCACCCGGGGCGAATTGAATGACGATGAAGGAAATCGCCATGATGCCGACGATGGTCGGGATCATCAGAAGCAGGCGGCGAATGACATAGGCGCCCATCAGCCTTCAGCCTCCGGAAATCTTCTTCTCGTCTGCCTGCCGTCCAGTCCAATGCCGCTCAATCCGTCAGCCTTCCCTTGCCGGCCTTGCCGGCTTGTCGTGATTCGCTTGTGCCATTTGGAGCCGAGGCCCCCTGCAATGCAAGCCCGCTCATTTCACCGAGGTCGACCACCAGGTTTCCGGAAAGCCGAGGCTATAGGCGGGGAATTCGGGTTGATGCGTGACCGTGTTCCAATAGACGATGTTGTACGTACCGCGATAGAACAGCGGGATGACGTAGTGGTTTGCAAGCAATACCCGGTCCATCGCCTTGATCGCAGCGACCTGTTCATCGCGGTTCGGCGCGAAGATGATCATGCGGATGAGTTCGTCGACGGCCGGATTGGCAATGCCGGCATAATTGTGGGACCCCTGCTGGTTGACCGAACCGGATCCCCAATAATCGCCCTGTTCGTTGCCAGGATTCATGCTCTGCGCCCAGACATTCCAGATCATGTCATAGTCGAAGCTGCGTTCGCGATTGACAGCTTGCGATGCATCGACCGTGCGCACCCGCGCATCTATGCCGATTTTCCTGAGATTATTGGCATAGGGCACCGCCCAGCGCTCCAGCATCGGGCTCGACAACAGGATCTCGAAGCTCATCGGCTGGCCGGTCTTGGTATTGACCATGCGATTGTTCTTGATCTCCCAGCCCGCTTCTTTCAGCAGCGCAATCGCCTTGCGGAGGTTGTCGCGGCTTTTCTGAGGGTCGCCGCCGACGGGGTTGGTGTACGGCGTCGTGAAGACCTCGGGCGGAACCTTGTCCTTCATGCCCTGCAGTATTTCCAGCTCGCGCCCCTGCGGCAGGCCGGAGGAGGCGAGTTCGGTGTTCCAGAAGTAGCTGTCGATGCGCTTGTAGCTGTTGAAAGCGACCGTGCGGTTCAGTTCCTCGAAGTCGAAACCGTAGTTCAGCGCCTCACGGACCCGCTCGTCCTTAAAGAGGTCGCGCCGCATATTCGGCACGAGAGCCTGCATGATGCCGGTGGATCGCAGCGGATTTGCAATCTCTTCCTTCTTGATGCGTCCTTCCTTCATGGCGGGGAAATCATATCCCGTCGCCCAGCGGGCAGCCGTCGTCTCCTGCCAGTAGTCGCTATTGCCGGCGCGAAACGCTTCGAACTCGACGTCCCGGTCCCCGAAATAGGTATAGAGGACGTTGCGGAAATTATTCTGGCCGACATTCACGTTGAGGTCTTTGCCCCAATAGTCGTCACGCAGTTCATAACGGATCGTCGCGCCGGGCGAAAAGGATGCGATCTTGTAAGGTCCCGAACCCATGACCGGCTCGAGCGTCGTCTTTGAGATGTCGCGCGGCTTGCCGTCCGGTCCCTGTCCCTCCCACCAATGTTTCGGCACGACCACCAACTGGCCGAGAATATTCGGGAGCTCCCGATTGTTCTTTTCGTCGAAGGTGAAGGTGACATCGCGGTCGCCGGTCTTTTCGGCCTTTACCACGTGGCGATAATAGTTCGCGTTGACGGGATTGAGTTCCTTGCTCTTATCAAGGCTGAAGATGACGTCCTCGGGCGTTACCGGCTGACCATCCGGCCATTTCGCTTCCTTGCGCAGGCGAAAGGTCGCGCTCGAGACGTCGGCGGGAAAGGACAGCCCTTCGGCAAGCAGGCCGTAGGAGACAAGCAGCTCGTCATCCGCCGCCTTCATCAGTGTGTCGTATACGAGCGCCAGGCCAACCGCGATCTGGCCCTTGGCAAGCAGCGGGTTGAAGGTGTCGAAGGCGCCGCTGGCAGAAAGGCGCAGGTCTCCACCTTTCGGGGCATTGGGATTGACATAATCGAAATGCGCAAAGCCCGGCTTGTACTTCATCTCCGTGATGACCGAGCTTCCGATCTGGAACGGCTGCTCCTCAGCCGTTGCCATCAACGGCGCCAGAGCACAGCCAAGTGACAGAAACAGACCGATCTTCGACCACAATGCCATTCACACTTCCCCTTAATATTGATGGATTCGACAATACGGAAAATACCGGCGAAAAACAGGAGAGAGTTTGGTTTTTACCGGGCTCGCGGAATTTTGACCTTTCGGCTCGCATCAGCGCGGTGATCCCACGCCCGTCAAAACATCGATTCACCAAAATCACTTTTCACGATAGATTCGGACCAAATCACTTTCGCAAGGGAACGGCATGGCTTTCGGCTTCGCTCAGGCTTTCAGGACATTCGGCAAACTGGCGCTCGCCGGCGCGATCGGCGCAAGCCTTGCGGCCGGCGACGTCGGCGCGGAGCAGAAGACGCCGAGCCCGGGCAGCGCCAAGGCGCTTTTCGGCGGCGCCAGCCTGCCGACGCAAGGGCCGGCGCAGCCGATCGGCTTCTATGCGAAAGGCTGCATGACCGGCGCGATGGCGCTGCCGACGGATGGGCCGACCTGGCAGGCGATGCGGCTTTCGCGCAACCGCCGCTGGGGCAACCCGGCGATGATCGCGCTCTTGGAACGGTTTTCTCAGGATGCCGTCAGATATGCCGGCTGGCCGGGCATCCTGGTCGGCGATATCGCGCAGCCGCGCGGCGGGCCGATGCTCAACGGTCACTCTTCGCATCAGATCGGCCTCGATGCCGATATCTGGTTCACCCCGATGCCCGCGCGCAGCATGACGGCGAAGGAGCGCGAGGATCTACCCTTCACCAGCATGCTGCAGAAGAACAAGTTCCTCACGGTCAATCCCAAAGTATGGACGGAATCGCGCGCCCGGCTTTTGATGCTGGCGGCAAGCTACCCCGAAGTTGAGCGCATTTTCGTCAACCCGGCGATCAAGAAGAAGATGTGCGACACCTGGACGGGCGATCGCACCAACCTCGGCAAGCTTCGGCCGATATACGGCCACGACTCGCACTTCCACATCCGCATGAAGTGCCCGCCCGGTGCTGCCGGCTGCACGCCGCAAGCCCCGGTCGCCTCGGGAGACGGCTGCGACAAGTCGCTCGCCTACTGGTTTACGCCGGCCCCCTGGGCGCCGGCGAAACCGCCCAAGCCCGGCGCCAAGCCGCCAAAGCCACCGCGCGAGGTGATGGTCTCCGACCTGCCGAAGGCCTGCGCCGCCGTGCTCGATGCCGCTTCCGTCGCCTCCATGCAGGCCGCCACCTATGGCGCGCCTTCCGCCGCGAGCGCGCTCGTCGCATCCCCTGCCACGGCACCGGCCGCCGACGCGGAGGAGGATATGCTGCCGGATGTCGGGCCGCTTCCGAACGACAAGCCGACGATCCAATGAGGCGCCGGCTGGCTGTCTTTCAAATCGCAAATTCTTGGTATAGAAGCGTTCAAATCGATTGAATTGTTCGGGCGGAGATTGGCTTCATGGCCGGCGGCAAATGCCTTGCATTGATTGCGCATGACCAGAAGAAGGACGATATGGCGGAATTCGCCCGCGCCAACAGGGACGTCCTTTCCCGCTGGAAGATCGTCGCTACCGGCACAACAGGCGGACGCGTGCTCGATGCCGCTCCCGACCTCAGCGTCACCAGACTGAAAAGCGGGCCGCTCGGCGGCGACCAGCAGATCGGCGCGCTGATCTCGACCGGCGAGGTCGACGCCCTGATTTTCTTCGTCGATCCGCTGACGCCGATGCCGCATGATGTCGACGTGAAGGCGCTGATGCGGCTCGCTATCGTCTACGACATTCCGATGGCGCTCAACCACGCGACCGCTATAAAGCTCCTTCCCACACTCGAAGCCTGATCAGCACGGAACCGGCCATGCCAAAACCGAACCACAGCACCGCTCCGCTTCCCTTTCCGATCCTCATCGGCGACATCGGCGGCACGAATGCCCGCTTCTCCATCCTGACGGATGCCTATGCCGAGCCGAAGCAGTTTCCGAACGTGCGCACGGCGGATTTCGCCACGATCGACGAAGCGATCCAAAAGGGCGTGCTCGACAAGACGGCGGTCCAGCCGCGCTCGGCGATCCTCGCCGTCGCCGGCCCGATCAACGACGACGAGATTCCCCTGACCAACTGCGACTGGGTGGTACGGCCGAAAACGATGATCGAAGGCCTCGGCATGGAGGACGTGCTCGTCGTCAACGATTTCGAGGCGCAGGCGCTGGCGATCGCCGCCCTTTCGGATGAAAACCGCGAACGCATCGGCAGCGCCACCGGCGACATGATCGCCTCGCGCGTCGTGCTCGGGCCTGGCACCGGCCTCGGCGTCGGCGGACTCGTGCACGCCCAGCACAGCTGGATTCCGGTTCCCGGCGAAGGCGGCCACATCGATCTCGGGCCGCGCAGCAAACGCGACTATGAACTCTTCCCGCATATCGAGACGATCGAAGGCCGCGTCTCGGCCGAGCAGATCCTGTGCGGGCGCGGCCTCGTCAACCTCTACAATGCCATCTGCGTGGTCGACGGCATCCAGCCGACGATGAAAGATCCGGCCGACATCACCTCGCACGCGCTTGCCGGCAGCGACAAGGCCGCCGTCGAGACCGTTTCGCTGTTTGCCACCTATCTCGGCCGCGTGGCCGGCGACATGGCGATGGTGTTCATGGCGCGCGGCGGCGTCTATCTGTCCGGCGGCATCTCGCAGAAGATCCTCCCGGCGCTGAAGAAGCCGGAATTCCGGCAGGCCTTCGAGGACAAGGCGCCGCACAGCGCGCTGCTTCGCACCATCCCGACCTATGTGGTGACGCATCCGCTGGCAGCGCTCGCCGGGCTTTCCTCCTATGCGCGCATGCCCGCCAATTTCGGCGTATCGACGGAAGGCCGCCGCTGGCGGCGCTAGCCAAACCAGTCCCAACTCTTTATAGAGCCGGCGAAAGTGCGCGCCACGTTAACGACGCGCTCAGTCTCGGACAGGAAGCTTGATATTTGGAAGTCGGGGAAAGCAGAACGCAGAGCGTCAGCAGCGATACCGTGACCGGTATCCTGAAACGCATCATCGCTGAAAACGGCCGCGACCATCTCTGGGGCTATGTCTTCGCGATCGCCTGCCTCATCGTGGTGGCGCTTTCGACGGCGTTTACCGCCTGGATCATGCGGGCGATCATCGACGAGGCCTTCGCCAACCGCCGCGCCGACGTCGTCTGGATCATCTGTCTTTCAATCTTCGTCGCCTTCGTGCTGCGCGGCTTTGCAAGCTACGGCCAGGCCGTGGCGCTTTCCAAGGTCGGCAACAATATCGTCGCGCGTTACCAGCGCCGGCTCTATGCGCATCTCATGACGCTTTCGGTCGGCTTCTTCAGCGAGGCGCGCTCGGCCCATATCGCGGCGCAGGTGAGCCAGAACGTCAGCGGCATCCGCGACGTGCTCAACCTGACGATCACCTCGACGGTGCGCGATCTCCTGACCTTCGTTTCGCTGATCGGCGTGATGGTCCTCCAGGACCCGCTGCTGAGCCTCGCCGTGTTCGTCATGGCGCCGCCGCTGCTCTACGCGCTGCGTTACGTTTCCAAGCGGCTGCGCTCGGCGACCCGCGAGGCCGTGCATCTGAACAGCCACGTGCTCGGGGCCATGCAGGAGACGATCCAGGGCATTGCCATCGTCAAAGCCTTCACGATGGAAGATGAGCTGGAGAACAAGGTCAACAAGCTCATCACGGCCGCCGAAAACCGGGCGAACCGGATTGCCCGGCTTTCCGAGCGCACCTCGCCGCTGACGGAGAGCTTCGCGGGTTTTGCCGTCGCCAGCGTGCTTGCCTATGCCGCCTATCGTTCGATCTATTACAATGTGGCCCCGGGCGCCTTCTTCTCCTTCGTGACGGCGCTGCTGCTTGCCTACGATCCGGCCCGGCGCCTCGCCCGCCTGCAGGTGCAGATGGAACGCGCCGTCGTCAATGCGCGGATGATCTACGAATTGCTCGACATGGAGCCGCGCCAGCGCGACCTGCCGGACGCCCAGCCGCTGACGGTGACGCAGGCGCGCATCGAATTCCGCAATGTTTCCTTCGCCTATGGCAATGAAAGCGTGCTCAGCGGCGTCAGCTTCGTCGCCGAGGGCGGAGCGACCACGGCGCTCGTCGGCCCCTCGGGCGCTGGCAAATCCACCGTCATCAGCCTCATTCCGCGTTTCTACGATCCGCGCGAAGGCGAGATCCTGATCGACGGACAGGATATCGCCCACATCACCAAGAAGTCACTGCGCCAGCAGCTCGCCTACGTCTCGCAGCAGCCCTACCTGTTCGAGGGCACGATCCGCGACAATATCCGCTACGGCCGGCCGGAAGCGACCGATGCCGAGGTGGAGGCGGCGGCCCGGCTCGCCTATGCGCATGATTTCATCTCGGCTCAGCCGCAGGGTTACGATACGCCGGTCGGCGAAAACGGCGTGACGCTTTCGGGCGGCCAGCGCCAGCGGCTCTCGATCGCGCGCGCGCTGGTGCGCAACGCGCCGATCCTGCTTCTCGACGAGGCGACGTCGGCCCTCGACACCGAATCCGAGGCCGCCGTGCAGAAAGCGCTCGACGAGGCGATGACCGGGCGCACCGTCGTCGTCATCGCCCACCGGCTTTCGACCGTGGTGCGCGCCGACAAGATCGTCGTCATGCAGCAGGGCCGGGTCGTCGAGGAAGGCAATCACGAGACGCTTGCGAAGGTGAGCGACGGTCTTTACGCTCGCCTCAACAACCTGCAGAGGCCTTCGGCCTCGGATTCAAACTGACCTGATACGAGAGACCGAGATGAGCGATGCTGCGATGAAACTGGTGGTGGTCGGCGCAGCGGGGCGCATGGGCCAGACGCTGATCCGGCTCATTCATTCCATGGAAGGCGTGACGCTGCATGCCGCGGTCGAGCGTACCGGCTCGCCCTTCATCGGCAAGGATGCCGGCGAGATCGCCGGCCTTGGGCCGACCGGCATCATCATCGGCGACGATCCGCTCCAGGCCTTTTTGCATGCCGAAGGCGTGCTCGACTTCACCTCGCCGGCCGCAACCGTGGAATTTTCCGGGCTCGCCGCGCAGGCCCGCATCGTCCATGTCGTCGGCACGACCGGCTGTTCGGCAGACGAAAGTGCCAGGATCGCTGCGGCGGCCCGTCATGCCCGCATCGTCAAGTCGGGCAATATGAGCCTCGGCGTCAATCTGCTCAGCGTGCTGGCCGAGCAGGCGGCGCGGGCGCTCGATCCCGTTGATTGGGACATCGAAATCCTGGAAATGCACCACAAACATAAAGTGGATGCGCCGTCCGGCACCGCGCTTCTCCTAGGCGAGGCCGCAGCCAAAGGCCGCAATATCGATCTCGCCTCGAAATCGGTGAGGGTCCGCGACGGCCATACCGGCGCCCGCGAGGCGGGCACGATCGGCTTTGCGACGCTGCGCGGCGGCTCCGTCATCGGCGAACATTCCGTGCTTTTCGCCGGAGAAGGCGAAATCGTCACACTGTCGCACAGCGCCGCCGACCGCTCGATCTTCGCGCGCGGCGCCATCAAGGCCGCACTCTGGGCGCGCGACAAGAAGCCGGGTTTCTATTCCATGCTCGACGTGCTCGGGCTTTCTTCCCAATAACGACATATCGGAGGCATATTCATGAGCGGTACCCTCGTCCTCGTTCGCCACGGCCAGAGCGACTGGAACCTGAAGAATCTCTTCACCGGCTGGAAGGACCCGGATCTGACGGAGCTCGGCATCCAGGAAGCCAAGGCCGGCGGCGCCGCACTTGCCGAATACGGGATCAAATTCGACGTCGCCTACACCTCCGCACTCGTGCGCGCCCAGCACACGCTGAAGCTCATCCTCGACAAGGTCGGCCAGCCCGATCTCGAGACGATCCGCGACCAGGCGCTGAACGAGCGTGACTACGGCGACCTCTCCGGCCTCAACAAGGACGATGCGCGCGCCAAATGGGGCGAGGAACAGGTGCATATCTGGCGCCGTTCCTACGACGTGCCGCCTCCGGGCGGGGAAAGCCTGCGCGACACCGGCGCCCGCGTCTGGCCTTACTACCTCACCGAGATCCTGCCGCGCGTGCTGCGCGGTGAGAAGGTGCTGGTCGCAGCGCACGGCAACTCGCTGCGCTCGCTGGTCATGGTGCTCGACAAGCTGAGCAAGGAAGGTATCCTTGCCCTCAACCTCGCGACCGGCGTCCCGATGGTTTACAAGCTGAAGGCCGATTCCACCGTCGCTTCCAAGGAAGTGCTCGGGGACATGTCCGGCGCACATTGAATCCAGTGGCCTTCCCTGTCCCGACGGGGAAGGCTGCCTTCAATTCTCGATGGTGAATTGCACCCGGTCGGCCGCAAAGCGGCTGATGGAATATTGCACCGGTACACCTTCGAGATCGGTATTCATCGCCTTGGCGATCAGCAGGATCGCGCCGGGGGTGAGTTCCAGGTCGGCGAGATCCGCCGTGCCCGCATGGGCGGCCGTCACCTCGGTCGTGGCCCTGATATAGTCCGACAGGCCGAGTTCGGCGAAAGCCTTGGTGATCGATTCGTGCTTTCGGTAGGCTTGGCCGATCCCGGCGAAGCGTTCGGCGGGAAACCAGCTCGTCGCCTTTGAAACCGGCCGCCTGTCGGCATGGCGCAAGGTTTCCAGCCGGATTACCTGCTCGCCCTGTTTCAGGCCCAGCCAGCGGGCGACGTCGGCGCTCGCCTCTTCCTGCGCCTCATCGAGCAGAAGACCGCGCATCTCACGCGCCTGATCGCCGATGCCGGCGGTGAAGCGCGTGCGCCGGCTGATCGGGAAATTCAGCCGCTCCTTGCGCTCGATCAGCGTGCCGCGACCCTGTACCGCGCGCACGATTCCCTCCTGCGCCAGCGCCGCCAGCGCACTGCGCACCGTATGCCGGTTGACGCCGAATTGCAGCGCCAGCACCGTTTCCGGCGGCACCATTCCCGTTTCATCATAGGCACCGTTGCCGATCGCCTCGCGAATGCGATCGGCGATCTGACGCCAGAGCGCCACGCCCGTTTGCCTCTGCACCTGCTTCAGCCCTGCCATTCAGCCTGCCCTGTCTTTTCAAGTTTTGCGCATCGCGTCCGAGGGACGCACGATGCGCTGGATGTCACACGCTTGTCACGACACCGATTTAAGGCTAGGTATAGCTTGTATGGTTGTATATATCAATAGACATTTTGAGGAAAGCGGCGATGATATCAGCGGACAGGAAAGACGCTGCGTCACAGACGGTATCCGGGCGCAAACGCGCCGCCGATCTGCTGGCGCGCGCGGAACGCAGCGAACTCCAGGCGGCCTGGGATGCATTGCCGCAAAAGCCCGTGGCGTTTCCGGTGCGCGGGCCGGAAACCGGGCTCGTGATGGTGCGCGGCCGCATCGGCGGCGGCGGAGCCCCCTTCAATCTCGGCGAGGTGACGGTGACGCGCGCGACGATGCGGCTCGAGTCCGGCTGCATCGGCCATGCGCAGGCGCTCGGCACCGACCGAGAGAAGGCCCGTCTTGCGGCGATCTTCGACGCGCTCTGGCAGGAGGATGCGACAAGGCACTTCGTCGAACAGGCGCTGCTTTCGCCGATCACTGAACGGATCGCCGCCACCGAGCGCCGCAAGGCGGACGAGACGGCCGCGACCCGCGTCGATTTCTTCACCATGGTACGGGGAGACAACTGATGGGCCTCACGACGGAAGCCTTGACCGGCGGCTTTGCCGACCCGGTTTTCCATGCGCAGAGCGTCTTCAAGATGCTGATGGACGGCATGGCCCGCCCCGGCACCATTCAGAGCGTCGAGCCCGATATCGATCCGCCGGCGCCGCTCGGCATTGCCGCCGGCACGATCGCACTCACCCTTTGCGACCACGACACGCCTGTCTGGCTTACCTCGGGACTGGCGAAATCCGCCGTGCCGGAGTGGCTCGGCTTCCACACCGGCGCTCCGGTGATCCAGGAAAAGGCGGATGCGCGCTTTGCCTTCATCGAAGCCGGCACCGCGCTTTGTTCCTTCGGCCTCTTCGCATCGGGCACGCAGGAATACCCCGACCGCTCGACGACTGTCGTCATCGAACTTCCCGAACTCGAAGGCGGACGCAGGCTGGCGCTGATGGGTCCGGGTATCCAGAGCGTCACGGAGATCGCGCCGTCCGGCCTGCCGGAGACCTTTCTCAGGCTCTGGACCGAGAACCGCGTGCTCTTTCCGCGCGGCATCGACATCGTGCTGACATCCGGCAAGCGCTTCGTCTGCCTGCCGCGCACCACCAAAATCACAGCAACGGAGATCTGAGCTCATGTATGTTGCCGTCAAAGGTGGCGAGGCCGCCATCGCCAATGCCCACCGGCTGCTTGCCGACCGCCGGCGCGGCGACCGCTCCGTGCCGGCAATCGGCATCGAGCAGATCGTCGAACAGCTCGCCCTCGCCGTCGACCGCGTCATGGCCGAGGCCTCGCTTTTCGACCGCACGCTCGCCGCACTCGCCGTCCGTCAATCGCGCGGCGACATGATCGAGGCGATCTTTCTGCTGCGCGCTTACCGCACGACGCTGCCGCGTTTCGGTTATTCCAAGCCGCTCGATACGGCCGCGATGACGATCGAACGCCGCATCTCGGCGACTTACAAGGATCTGCCGGGCGGCCAGCTGCTTGGCCCCACCTTCGATTATACCCACCGGCTGCTCGATCCCTCGCTGCTTGAGGACGAAGCGGTGGAGGCGCCGGCCCAGCGTCCGGCCGAGACCGGCCGTGTCATGCGCGTCTCCGAGATCCTCGGCGAAGAAGGCCTGATCGAGGCCGACGGCGACATGCCCGAAGACCACGAGATCGGCGACCTCACACGCGAGCCGATGGAATTCCCGATGACCCGCGACCTGCGCCTGCAGGCGCTTTCCCGCGGCGACGAGGGCTTCCTGCTGGCGCTCGGTTATTCCACCCAGCGCGGCTACGGCCGCAACCATCCCTTCACCGGCGAAATCCGCATCGGCGAGGTCGAAGTGGAATTCGACGTGCCGGA
Source organism: Rhizobium sp. BR 249 (assembly GCF_047445895.1). Lineage (NCBI taxonomy): Bacteria > Pseudomonadati > Pseudomonadota > Alphaproteobacteria > Hyphomicrobiales > Rhizobiaceae > Rhizobium > Rhizobium sp. BR 249. The sequence continues at coordinate 390,045 of NZ_JARWKX010000001.1, forward strand.
GCTCGGTTTCGCCGTCTCGCTCGGCGTCATCCAGGTCACCGAATGCCAGATGGTCAACCAGTTCAAGGGTTCGGCCAAGGCGCCGCCGCAGTTTACCCGCGGCTACGGCCTGGTCTTCGGCCAGAGCGAGCGCAAGGCGATGGCAATGTCGCTTGTCGATCGCGCGCTTCGCGCCGAAGAGCTCGGCGAGGACATTACCGCGCCGGCACAGGACGAGGAATTCGTCATCTCCCATTCCGACAACGTCCAGGCGACGGGCTTCGTCGAGCACCTGAAGCTTCCGCATTATGTGGACTTCCAGGCCGAACTCGATCTCGTCCGCCGCATGCGCCGCGAATTCGAAGCCGCCCGCAGCAGCGGCGAAGACATGAAGGAAGCCGCCGAATGAGCGATCTCGCCAGCTACAACTTCGCCTATCTCGACGAACAGACCAAGCGGATGATCCGCCGCGCCATCCTGAAGGCGATCGCCATCCCTGGCTACCAGGTGCCCTTCGCCAGCAGAGAAATGCCGATGCCCTATGGCTGGGGCACCGGCGGCGTGCAGGTGACGGCCTCGATCATCGGGCCTGACGACGTGCTGAAGGTGATAGACCAGGGCGCCGACGACACGACCAATGCCGTTTCGATCCGCGCCTTCTTCCAGAAGGTCGCCAATGTCGCGGTGACGACGCGCACCAGCGAGGCGACGATCATCCAGACGCGCCACCGCATCCCGGAGGAAAAACTCGGTGAAGGCCAGGTGCTCGTCTACCAGGTGCCGATTCCGGAACCGCTGCGCTTCCTCGAACCGCGCGAGACCGAGACACGCAAGATGCATGCGCTCGAGGAATATGGCCTCATGCATGTGAAGCTCTACGAGGATATCGCCCGCAACGGCCGTATCGCCACGACCTACGCCTATCCGGTCAAGGTGCATGGCCGCTACGTCATGGACCCCTCGCCGACGCCGAAATTCGATAATCCGAAGATGCACAGGTCGGAAGCGCTGCAGCTTTTCGGCGCCGGCCGCGAAAAGCGTATCTATGCCGTGCCGCCCCATACCGATGTCGTCAGCCTGGACTTTGAGGACCATCCCTTCGAGATCCAGCGTTTCGGCAAGCCTTGCGCCCTTTGCGGCGCGGAGGAGGTCTACCTCGATGAGGTCATCCTCGACGACAAGGGCGGGCGCATGTTCGTCTGCTCCGATACCGACCACTGCGAAGATCGCCGCGCACAGGGACATGCCGGCGAAATGCTGGCCCGGGAGGCTGCAGAATGACCGACACACCGCTTCTCAAAGTCAACGACCTCTCGAAATTCTACGGCAATCGCATCGGCTGCCGGAACGTCTCTTTCGAGCTCTGGCCGGGCGAAGTGCTCGCCATCGTCGGCGAATCCGGTTCGGGCAAGACGACGCTGCTCAACTGTATCTCCACCCGGCTGATGCCGAGCACCGGCAGCGTCGAATACCATATGCGCGACGGTAGCTACCGCGACCTCTACCGCATGAACGAGGCAGAGCGCCGCTTCCTGATGCGCACCGACTGGGGTTTCGTGCACCAGAACCCGGCCGACGGGCTGCGCATGACCGTCTCTGCGGGCGCCAATGTCGGTGAACGGCTGATGGCGATCGGCGACCGGCACTACGGCAAGATCCGCTCTACCGCCATCGACTGGCTCGAACGCGTCGAGATCGACGCCGACCGCATCGACGACCAGCCCCGCGCCTTTTCCGGCGGCATGCGCCAGCGCCTGCAGATCGCCCGCAATCTCGTCACCGGCCCGCGCCTCGTCTTCATGGACGAACCCACAGGCGGCCTCGACGTCTCGGTGCAGGCGCGCCTGCTCGATCTCGTGCGCGGTCTCGTCAACGATCTCGGCCTCTCGGCGATCATCGTCACCCATGATCTTGCCGTCGCCCGCCTGCTCTCGCACCGGATGATGGTGATGAAGGACGGCTGCGTCATCGAACAAGGTCTCACCGACCGCGTGCTCGACGATCCGCACGAACCCTACACGCAACTGCTCGTCTCCTCGATCCTGCAGGTCTGAGCCTCGTTAAAAAGCCAGGAAAGAAGAAAGCATGCCCACACCCCTCGTCGTTTCCGAAGTCTCGAAGAGCTTCACCATGCATCTGCGCGACGGCATCAGGCTGCCCGTCGTCTCCGATGTCGCCTTCTCGGTCGCGGCTGGCGAATGCGTCGTGCTCGGCGGCCCCTCGGGCATCGGCAAGAGTTCGCTGCTCAAGATGATCTACGGCAATTATGCCGTCGACACCGGCCAGATCCTCATTCGCCACGACGGGCGCATCGTCGACCTCGCTTCCGCCGATCCGCGCACCGTGCTCAATGTGCGCCGCGATACACTCGGCTATGTCAGCCAGTTCCTGCGCACCGTGCCGCGCGTGGCGGCGATCGACGTGGTGGCCGAGCCGCTCGTCGCGCGCGGCGAAGAAACGGTCGCGGCTCGGGAAAAGGCAGGCGCCCTGCTCGCCAGGCTCAACCTGCCGGAAGCGCTCTGGCAGCTTCCGCCCGCCACCTTCTCCGGCGGCGAGCAGCAGCGCGTCAACATTGCGCGCGGCTTCATCACCGAGCATACGATCCTGCTTCTCGACGAACCCACAGCCTCACTCGACGCGAAAAACCGCGCCGTCGTCGTCGATATGATCGCGGAGAAGAAGAAGGCGGGTGTCGCCCTTCTCGGCATCTTCCACGACGAGGAGGTTCGCGAGGCGGTCGCCGACCGCATCCTCGACGTCCAGCAGTTCTCACCGAGGAAGATCGCCGCATGAGCCGCAAGCTGGGCACCGAGCCCTATTTCCACGAAACGGCTGATGTCAGCCACTCCACCTTCGGGCGCTATACGGAAGTCTCCGAGCGCTGCCGCATCAGCGAGGCCGAGTTCGGCGACTACTCCTACATCATGCAGGATGGCGCCGTCTGGTGCGCGACGATCGGCAAGTTCGTCAATATCGCCGCCGCCGTGCGCATCAACGCCACCAACCATCCGACATGGCGCGCGACACTGCATCATTTCACCTATCGCGCCGCCGACTACTGGCCGGACGGCGACATGGAGACGGACTTCTTCGCCTGGCGGCGCGCAAACCGCGTGACGATCGGCCACGACGTCTGGATCGGGCACGGGGCGACCATCCTGCCGGGCGTCAGCGTCGGCAACGGCGCCGTCATCGGTGCCGGCGCCGTGGTGTCGAAAGACGTCGCACCCTACACGATCGTCGGCGGTGTGCCGGCGAAGCTGATCCGAGAGCGCTTCCCGAAAGAGATCGGTGAACGCATGGACAGGCTTGCCTGGTGGGACTGGGAGCATGATCGTCTGCGCCTGGCTTTGCAGGATTTCCGCAACCTGAGCGCGGAAGATTTTCTGGCGCGCTACGAGGGCTAGATGCTCCCGTCACGGCGCCGGGATTTGTGACGCGACTTACACAAATATGACATTGGAGGTTCATGAAGCGGGACTAATGCGATGCGGACCAAGGCTTGGAATGCAAGGGACCAGCATGATGTTCGAGCTGAAAGATGTCACACGTCGTTTCGGAAACAAGCTCGCCGTCGACTCCGTGACCCTCACCATTCCCCAGGGCCAAATGGTCGGCATCATCGGCCGCTCCGGCGCCGGCAAGTCGACGCTTCTGCGCATGATCAACCGCCTGCAGGAGCCGAGTTCCGGCTCCATTCATTTCGCCGGCATCGAAGTCTCCAGGCTTCGCGGCGGAGCGTTGCGGAACTGGCAGCGCGACTGCGCGATGATCTTCCAGCAGTTCAATCTGGTGCCGCGTCTCGACGTTCTCACAAATGTCATGCTCGGCCGCCTCAATCACCGCTCGACGCTTCTCAGCCTGCTCAACATCTTCACCCGCGAAGAGCGCGTGCATGCGATCGCAGCGCTCGAACGCCTCGGCATCGAACAGACCGCCCTGCAGCCGGCCGGCACGCTTTCCGGCGGCCAGCAGCAGCGTGTGGCGATCGCTCGCGCCCTGATGCAGAACCCGAAGATGGTGCTCGCCGACGAGCCGATCGCCTCGCTCGATCCGCTGAACGCCAAGATCGTCATGGATGCGCTGCGCGATATCAACGAGCGCGAGGGCATCACCGTCATCACCAACCTCCACACGCTCGATACCGCCCGCAGCTATTGTGAGCGCATCGTCGGCATGGCCCACGGCCGCGTGGTCTTCGACGGCAGACCCTCGGATCTGACGGGCGAAGCGGTGAAGGAAATCTACGGGACGGACAAGGACGGCGCCGGCATCGACGAAACGATGACGTCAACGTCGATCAATATCGCTCCCGAGCGGGCAGACAATCCATCCGCCGGCGTCCAGCCGCTGGCGCTGGCCGGCCTCTGAGCGAGGCGGCCGCGATCGAGCGCCCGCGTCAAGGGCACACTTCTTCGTAACGGGAAGGCCGGAGATACCGGTCAATAGGAGAGAACTCATGTTGAAGAAAGCACTCTTTGCGGCAACGGCGCTCTTCGCGCTCGCCGGCGGCGCCAACGCTGCGGACCTCAAGGAATTCCGCATCGGCATCCTCGGCGGCGAAAACGAAACCGACCGCCTGCGCAACTATGCCTGCCTCGCCGACCACCTGAAGCAGGAATTCGGCTTCGAGAAGGTTTCACTCTTCCCGGCCGCCGATTATGACGGCGTCATCCAGGGCCTGCTCGGCGGCACGCTCGACTTCGCCGAACTCGGCGCTTCCGGCTATGCGGCCGTCTACATCAAGGACCCGAAGGCCGTTACGCCGATCCTGACGACGCAGCAGAAGGACGGTTCGACCGGCTACTACTCGATCGGTCTCGCTCTCAAGTCCTCCGGCATCAAGTCCATCAAGGACGCCAAGGGCAAAAAGCTCGGCTACGCCGATCCGGACTCCACCTCGGGCTACCTCGTTCCGCTGACGCAGATCCCGAAGGACACGGGCATGCCGAACGACAAGTTCTTCGCTTCGACGCAGTTCAACGGCGGCCACGAGAACAACCTGCTCGCCGCTTATGACGGCAAGGTCGACATCGCCGTCGACGATTCGTCTGGCCTCGGCGATTTCAAGGACGGCTACACCTCCGGCACCTTCCGCAAGGAAGTCGACAAGGGCGCCGTCGATCCGAACAAGCTCGTCGAAGTCTGGCGTTCGCCGCTGATCCCGAACGGCCCGCTCGTCGTTCGCAACGCCCTCGGCGAAGAATGGCAGACGAAGCTCGCGGCCTTCTTCACGGCCCTGCCGGCAAAGGATCACAAGTGCTTCACGGCTGTCGAAGGCGGCGACTACCAGGGCTACGCCCCGGTCAAGCACGACTTCTACAATGCCGTCGTCGACGTCCGCAAAGCTGCCATCGGCGGCTGATCGCCTTTCGAATACGGGGCGGCCGGCAACGGCCGCCCTTTATCTTTATTACCGGTCGGGGCGTCCATGACTATTGCCGATACACAGCCGCACATGCAGAGCACGCAGGAGATCGGCACCGCCTGGGGCCAGATGGTCGCCAGGCGCCGCTTCTACACCGTACTCGGCCTCGTCATCCTCATTGCGGCTTTCGTAAGCTCCGTCCGTTTTGCCGACGAGAGCAATGCCGGCCATTTCTTCGACCGCCTGCCGCATCTCTTCGACTTCCTGAGCTGGCTCATCCCCAAGGATTGGAACGATGTCTGGCGCGCGCTGTTCGACATAGCGAGCGTCAACGACAAGGGCGGCGAGGAATTCAATTTCGACAAGGGCCGCGTCTACGTCTGGGGCGCCTTCTACATTCCCGAATATTTCGAGCTGATGATCGTCACGATCAACGTAGCGCTGATCTCGACCATCATCGCCTTCGTCTTTGCCGTCCCCTTGAGCTTCTTTGCCGCGCGCAACCTGACGGCTTCATGGCCGCTGCGCGTCTTCACCAAGCGCCTGATGGAATTCCTGCGCGCCTTCCCCGAAATCGTCATCGCCGGGCTGTTTTCGGCGATCCTGTCGATCGGACCGGTCGCCGCCATCATCGCCATCACCCTGCACACGATCGGCGCGCTCGGCAAACTCTTCTACGAGGTGGCCGAGAATATCGACATGAAGCCGCATGAGGGCATGAAAGCCGTCGGCGCCAACTGGTGGGAGCGCGTGCGCTTCGCCGCCCTGCCGCAGGTGCTGCCGAATTTCACCTCCTATGCGCTGCTGCGCCTTGAGATCAACGTGCGCGCCTCGACGATCATCGGCGCCGTCGGCGGCGGCGGTATCGGCGAGGAGCTGAAGCTTTCGATCTCGCGCGGCTTCGGCGCCAAGACGATGGCGCTCGTTCTCCTGCTCTTCGTGACGATCGTCGCCGTCGACCAGTTCTCCGCGTGGCTGCGCCGCCGGCTCGTCGGCGATCACGCCTTCCTCCTGCAACATTGAGGCCGCCATGACGGTGATCGACGCCAACCGCATGAACGAGATAGAAGCGCGCTATCCGGAATACTTCCAACGCTCGTTCCGCCAGCGTTTCGGCGGGCTGACGATCCTGATCGCGACGCTGCTCTACGGCCTCTACGCCGTCTGGTTCTTCGACCTGCCCAAGCTCTTCGCCGAGGCCCATTGGAAGCGCGTCGGCATCTATCTCAGCCAATGGATAAGCTACGACGTCCAGCCGGAATTTCGTATCCAGGACGACGGCTCGATCGAGGTGCGTTATCCCCGTTTCTCGCCGCTCGGCGACAATCCGCATCCCGATTGGCTGGTCAACAACCCGGACGGCAGCATCACCGTTTCCATCAGCGGCACGAGCCGGAGCATCACCGTTTCGAAAAGCCAGACGATCGTGACCGCCCACGGGATCAGCGTTCCCGTCGACGTTTCGAGCGGCGCGCCCAAGGTCGTCGGACCGGCGCCGAGCTGGATGACCGTTTATGACGACAACGTGCTCGCAAATCTCGGCTTTGCCGGCGACGTCAGCATTTCCGCCGACCGCGTGAAGATCCGCAAGCGTTTCATCGGCTGGGCGAATTTCCTCTTCGACCCGCAATCGTCCTTCTTCGACAGGCCGGCCGGCGAGGTCATCGGCCTCATCGTCTCCGGCCCGCGCATCAAACCCGACCAGTCCAACCTGTCGCTCGCCTTCGACGACATCTGGAACAACACCGAATGGCAGCATGGCGACGTCTGGACCAAGCTTTTCCAGACGATCGTCATGGCGTTCCTCGGAACGCTGCTCGGCTCGCTCGCCGCCTTCCCGCTCGCCTTCATGGCGGCGCGCAACATCACGCCGAACCGCTTCCTGAACCAGATTCTCAAACGCTTCTTCGATTTCCTGCGTTCGGTCGACATGCTGATCTGGGCGCTGTTCCTGACGCGGGCCTTCGGCCCCGGCCCGCTTGCCGGCTCCGGCGCGATCTTCCTCACCGAGACCGGCACGCTCGGCAAGCTCTATTCCGAGGGGCTGGAGAATATCGACAACAAGCCACGGGAAGGCATCCAATCGACCGGCGCCCGGACCGTGCTCGTCCATCGTTACGGCATTATGCCGCAGATCGTTCCCGTCATCGTCAGTCAGACGCTCTACCAGTGGGAATCCAACGTACGCGGCGCGACCATCATCGGCGCCGTCGGCGCGGGCGGCATCGGCCTCAAACTCTGGGAGGCGATGCGCACCAACGCCAACTGGGAAAACGTCGCCTATATGGTCATTCTGATCCTGATCGTCGTCTTCCTGTTCGACACGGCTTCGAACGCGCTGCGTCACCGGCTGATGGGCACGAAAGCGCACTGACCCAGCGGTCGAAAGGCGATGGCGGCGCTGCCGTCATCATCATTCTGTCACGGAAATCTTTTAGCCGGGAACCTGCTTGCGGTTCGCCGCCAAATCACTGCACATTGCGCTCCCCCGTTTCGACGATCCCCAGGATAACAGCCTTGCGCTACGCTCTCTATTTCTCGCCGCCGAAGGATCATCCCCTGACCGGCGCGGCCTCGCTCTGGCTTGGACGTGACGCCTTTACGGGCGAGACCTATCCTGCACCGAACCATGAGGCGCTCGGCGCGGCTGAGCAATTCGAGCTGACCGCCGACCCGCGACGCTACGGCTTTCACGCTACGATCAAGGCGCCGTTTTCGCTCGCCGCCTCCGTCACCGAAAAAGATCTCATGACCGTTGCCGAGGAATTTGCCGCGCGCACCCCGGCCTTCGAGATTCCCGAACTCGTGCTTGGCCAGCTCGGCCGCTTTTTCGCCCTTGTTCCCGGTTCTCTTCATCAACCTCTTCAGGATTTCGCCGCGAAGGTGGTAAAGTCCTTCGAGCCGTTTCGCGCGGCGCTCTCCGAGGCCGATATCATCAGGCGCAACCCGGAAAAGCTCAGCGAGAGCCAGCGCGCCAACCTGCAGCGCTGGGGTTATCCTTACGTCATGGAGGACTTCGGCTTTCACATGACGCTGAGCGGCCAGGTGCCGGAGACGCGCGCCGACGTGATGAGAGCGATCCTGACCGAGCGTTTTGCCGGTTTCACCGGCCGGCCGCTCTTGATTTCCGGCCTTGCCGTCTTCACCGAGGAGACGCGCGGCGCCCCGTTCAAAGTTCATTCCTGGCTGCCGCTAGCCGGCGCCAAAAGCTGAAAGACCTGACGCCATGAGCAAAGAGACCGTGTTTTCCAACGCCCGCATCGTTCTCGAAGACGATATTCTCAAGGGATCGATCCTCATTCGCGACGGGAAGATCGCCGATATTTCCGAGGGCAACTCGGTAGCCGGCGAAGATTTTGAAGGCGACTACATCATTCCCGGCCTCGTGGAATTGCATACCGACCATCTCGAAGGCCACTACCAGCCGCGCCCCGGCATCCGCTGGAACAAGACGGCCGCGGTCCAGGCGCATGACGCCCAGATCGTCACATCGGGCATCACCACGGTCTTCGACTGCCTGCGCATGGGCGCGGACGAGGACGGCGGCTTCGAACATGGCGAGATGCGTGAGATGGCCGACGCCATCCAGGCGGCGGAGAAGGAGGGAAGGCTGCGTGCCGAGCACCTCATCCACCTGCGCTGCGAAGTCTCGGCGGACAACGTGCTCGAACATTTCGCCGATTTCGAAAAAGACCCGCATGTGCGGCTCGTCTCGCTGATGGATCATGCGCCCGGCCAGCGGCAATTCCAGACGATGGATCAATATATCTTCTACTACCAAAAGAAGCGGGGCCTGAGCGACGAGGTCTTCGCCCGTTTCGTCGCCAAGCGCCAGGCGGAATCGGCGCGCAATTCGACGCCGCACCGCAACGCCATCGCCAAGGTCTGCGCCGAGCGCGGCATCACCGTCGCAAGCCATGACGACGCGACGCTTTCTCATGTCGACGAGGCGATCGACAACGGCGTGCGCCTTGCCGAATTCCCGACCAGCTTCGACGCAGCCCGCGCCTCGCACGAGCATGGCATGAGCGTGCTGATGGGGGCACCGAACATCGTGCGCGGCAAATCCCACTCCGGCAACATCGCCGCCCGCGATCTCGCCGAGATGGGCGTGCTCGACGTGCTCTCCTCCGATTACGTGCCGCTCAGCCTGCTGCATGCGCCCTTCATCCTCGCCGACGAGGTGGAAAGCATCACGCTGCCGAAAGCGATCGCGATGGTGACGTCGACGCCCGCCCGCGCCGTCAGCCTCGACGATCGCGGCCGGATCGCAACCGGGCTGCGCGCCGATCTCGTCCGCGTCCACCGCTCGCATGGCGTGCCGGTGACACGCTCCGTCTGGCGCCAGGGACGCCGTGTCGCATGACGCCGCACGAACCCCATCCCGGAGCCGGAGCCGAACGCGGCATCATGGTCGTCGTCGTCGGGCCGAGCGGCGCCGGCAAGGACACGCTGATGAACCTTGCCGCCCGACATTTTTCCGGCCGCGCCAACGTTCATTTCACCCGCCGCGTGATCACCCGTCACCGTGACGCCGGCGGCGAAGACCATCTTTCCGTCTCCCTCGAAGGCTTTGCCGCCATGGAGCAATCAGGCTCCTTCGCCGTCTGGTGGGAAGCGCACGGCCTGAAATACGGCATTCCGGCCGAAGTCTCGGTGGCGCTGTCACGCGGCCATGTCGTCGTCGCCAACGGCTCGCGCTCCGCACTTCACCGCTTCCAGGCCGCCTTCCCCCGGCTGAAGGTCATCAACGTCACCGCCCGCCCAGAGGTGCTGGCCGGCCGGCTGGAAGCGCGCGGACGCGAGACGCATGAGGACATCATGGCGCGGCTCGCCCGCGGACCGCTGACGGTGCGCGGCGATTACGACGTGACGGAGCTCGACAATAGCGACTCGCTCAAGGAGGCCGAACAGAAGATGGTCGCGATCCTCGACGGACTGCTGGCCGAGGTGCGCTGACTGAAGAGGCTGGAGCGCATGCGCGCCATCAAAGTCGTCGACTACGATCCGTCCTGGCCGCGCCTCTTTGCCGACATCGGCACCGAAGTCTCCATCCTGCTCGGCGACCTCGTGCTTTCCATCGATCATATCGGCAGTACGTCGGTGCTTGGCCTGGCGGCCAAGCCGAAGATCGACCTCGATGTGGTCGTGATATCCGACGACGTTCTACCGACGACGATCGAGATGGTGCGAGCCGCCGATTTCGTTTTCCACGGCAACCCTCATGGAGACGGCCGCTGGGTCTTTACCCGAAACCGCGAGGGTTATGGGTTCAGACTCTATCTTTGCGGTCCCGACAATCGTGCTCATCAGGAGCGCATTCTGTTTCGCGATTATCTCAGGGAGCATCCCGAGAGGGCCAAGGCCTATGCCGATCTCAAACGCCGGCTGGCTGCGGAGGCCGACGGCGATTGGGATTTCTATACCGGCGGAAAATCAGCCTTCGTCAGCGAGACGATACAGTTGGCCACGTTGAGAAGATGAGCCGAAGTGCATCCCGCGCTCCGGCTGTCTCGATCAATCGCCCTCGCTTCGTCCCGATACGATCTCGCGCTTGCCGACATGGTTCGCCGGGCCGACGAGACCTTCCTTCTCCATGCGCTCCACCAGGGAGGCGGCTCTGTTATAGCCGATACCGAGGCGGCGCTGGATATAGGAGGTGGAGCATTTCTTGTCGCGCATGACGACCTTCACCGCCTGCTGATAGAGTTCGTCGCCATCCTCCGCGCCCATCGCGCTCTTGTCGAAAACGGCGCCGCCCTCTTCCTCGTCGGTCTCTTCTTCCTCATCGGCGGTGACGGTGTCGAGATATTCCGGACGGCCCTGCGTCTTCAGATGGGCGACGACCTTCTCGACTTCGAGATCCGAGACGAAGGGGCCGTGGACGCGGGCAATACGCCCGCCGCCCTGCATGTGCAGCATGTCGCCCTGGCCGAGCAACTGTTCGGCGCCCTGTTCGCCGAGGATGGTGCGGCTGTCGATCTTCGAGGTCACCTGGAAGGAGATGCGGGTGGGGAAGTTCGCCTTGATCGTGCCGGTGATGACGTCGACGGAGGGACGCTGCGTCGCCATGATCAGATGGATGCCGGCGGCACGCGCCATCTGGGCGAGGCGCTGGATCGCGCCTTCGATATCCTTGCCGGCGACCATCATCAGGTCGGCCATCTCATCGACGATGACGACGATATAGGGCATCGGCGCGAGATCCAGCTCCTGGCTCTCCTCGACCGGCGCGCCGGTCTGCCGGTCGAAGCCGACCTGGACCATGATATGGATGGTCTCGCCCTTTTCACGGGCCTGGGAGACGCGACCGTTGTAACCGTCAATATTGCGCACGCCGAGGCGCGACATCTTGCGATAGCGCTCCTCCATTTCACGCACCGCCCATTTCAGCGCCATGACGGCTTTCTTGGGATCGGTGACGACGGGGGTGAGCAGGTGCGGAATGCCGTCATAGACGGAGAGTTCGAGCATCTTCGGATCGACCATGATCAGGCGGCACTGTTCCGGTGTCATGCGGTAAAGCAGCGACAGGATCATCGTGTTGATGGCGACCGATTTGCCCGAGCCGGTGGTGCCGGCGACGAGCAGATGCGGCATCTTGGCAAGCTCGGCGATGACGGGCTCGCCGCCGATCGTCTTGCCGAGGCCGAGCGCTAGCTTGTAGCCGCTCTTTTCGAAATCGTCGCTTTCGATCATCTCGCGGAAATAGACGGTTTCGCGCGTCACGTTCGGCAATTCGATGCCGATGACATTGCGGCCGGGAACGACGGCGACACGGGCCGAAAGCGCCGACATCGAGCGGGCGATATCGTCGGCAAGGCCGATGACGCGCGACGACTTCACGCCGGGCGCCGGCTCGAATTCATAGAGGGTGACGACGGGACCGGGGCGGACATGGATGATCTCGCCCTTGACGCCGAAATCCTCGAGCACGCTTTCGAGAAGACCGGCATTCTGCTCCAGCGTCTCCTGCGACATGATCTCGCCGAAACGTTCCGGCGGCTCCTGCAACAGAGCACGCGGCGGGAATTCATAGCCAGATGGATCGACCTTTTCGGGCCTCGCCAAGCGCGGCGACGGCAGCACGGCGGCGACGGGCGGTGTCGGCCTCGGCGCAGGTGGGGGCGGAGGCTCGATGGCCGCCTGCGGCACGACTGCGGCCTGGGGCGCGATTACGACCTGGGGCACGACTACGGCCTGAGGTGCTGGGGCGACGGGCGCCTCCGGAACAGCCTCGGGCCTTGTCCTGGATATCGCGGCTGGCGGACGAACGGCAGGCCGGGCGGGCGCTGCAACGGCCGGCGGAGCCAGGCGTGATGCGGCAGGGGCATGCCTCGGCGCGCCAGGACGCCATTCCATGACGCGGAACAGCGAAGTGATCGATTCGGGCGTGGTCTCGATCTTCGGCAGGACGATCGCAGGCGCGCGGACCGGCTCGGCTTCTTCGAAGGCCATGACCTCCCAGAAGGCGAAATCCGAAATTGAAGACAGCTCGGACGCGGCGCGCAGGCTCGGCGCAACGATCCGGTCGGTAAGCGGCGACTGCTGCGGCTCGACCATCTGGACAGGGGCTGCGGGAATCTCGTCGGCCTCAGGCAGGTAGATATCGAAGGGCACGTCGACGGCGACCGGCTCTATCCGTATCGCCTGCTGCGCAATCTGCGAATCGTCGCGCGCAGGCTCGTTCGGGGCGCGGCGCTTGCTGATCAGCGTTTCCGGCGTGCGGGTGAAGCGAACGTTCGGCGCGAGGGAAAAGTTGCTCTGCCAGATCGGCGCAGCCGGCTTTTCGCCTACAATTTCCTCCTGAATTTCCGTTTCAAGCCCGCTGGAAAAATCCGCGGCATCCGTCAAATTGGTTCTGGGAAAACGCATGCGTCCGCTACTCACTCATGCTTGGCAAATTACGACCCTACCGGGATAGAAAAGGAAGGTTAATAAGTTCCTTCCAGCCGTATCGTTCCGATACGCCCTCCAGGGACAATTCACTGGCATTTCAATGACTTGTGTAAAGCGGAAAAATCTTCGCTTTTTTGACGAGGCGCTTAATGCGCCTCGTCCCAATTGGTGGCGGCGCGCGCATCCACCTTTAGAGGCACGCGCATTTCGAGCGCCGGCATGGTGGCGTTTTCCATGACCGAGACGATGATCGGCATCGCCTTTTCGACGTCCTCGTCCTCGACTTCGAAGATGAGTTCGTCATGCACCTGCAGCAGCATGCGAACGCGCTCGGCAAGGCCTGATTCGGCCAAGGCCGGCTCCATCTTGATCATCGCCCGGCGGATGACGTCGGCAGCCGAGCCCTGGATCGGGGCATTGATCGCCGCACGCTCGTTGAAGGCGCGCACGGAGGGATTGGAGGAGCGGATTTCCGGATAGTTGATTCGCCGGCCGAAGATCGTCTCGACATAACCCTTGTCACGCGCCATCGCCTTGCGGCTTTCCATATAGTCGCGGATGCCGGGGAAACGCTCGAAATATTTCTTGATGTAGTCGCCGGCTTCCGAACGCTCGATCGACAGCTGATTGGCAAGGCCGAAGGCGGAGATGCCGTAGATGATGCCGAAATTGATCGCCTTGGCGCGGCGGCGCACATCGCTCGGCATGCCTTCGACCGGCACGCCGAACATTTCCGACGCCGTCATGGCATGAATGTCGACGCCGTCCTCGAAGGCCCGGGTCAGCTGCGGGATCTCGGCGACATGGGCAAGCACGCGCAGTTCGATCTGGCTGTAATCGGCCGAGATCAGCTTGTGGCCCTGCGTCGAGATGAAGGCGGTGCGGATCTTGCGGCCTTCGGCGGTGCGCACCGGAATGTTCTGCAGGTTCGGCTCGGAAGAGGACAGGCGCCCCGTCGTCGTCGATGCCAGCGAATAGGACGTGTGGACGCGCCGGGTCTCCGGGTGGACATAGCCCGGAAGCGCGTCGGTATAGGTGGATTTCAGCTTGGTGAGCTGGCGCCAGTCGACGATCTTGCGCGGCAGCTCGAAACCGGCGGCGGCGAGATCCTCCAGCACCTGTGCGGAGGTCGACCATTGCCCGGTTTTCGTCTTGCTGCCGCCGGCAAGGCCCATCTTGCCGAACAGGATGTCGCCCAACTGCTTCGGCGAACCGATGTTGAAACGCTCGCCGGCGAGCACATAGATCTCGTCTTCCAGAGCCGCCGCCCCCTGGGCGAGCTCGCCGGAAAGGCGCGACAGGATCTGCCGGTCGACGGTGATGCCGCGCGCTTCCATGCGCGCCAGCACCGGCAGCAGCGGCCGCTCCAGCCGTTCGTAGACGCCGGTCAGCCCCGCCGCGGCGAGCCGCGGCTTCAGCACCAGCCAGAGGCGCAGCGTCACGTCGGCATCCTCGGCGGCATAGTGGGTGGCGCGGTCGATAGCGACCAGATCGAAGGTGACGTTCGCCTTGCCGCTGCCCGCCACCTCCTTGTAGGGGATCGGCGTATGGCCGAGGAATTTTTCCGAGAGCGGGTCCATGCCATGGGCGCCGGTGCCGGCGTCGAGCACGTAGGAAATCAGCATCGTGTCGTCGAAACTCTTCGTCTCGATGCCGTAGCGCTTCATCAGGAGGTAATCGTATTTCAGGTTCTGGGCGATCTTGAGAACCGATTCGTCCTCCAGAAGCGCCTTCAGCCGCGGCAGGGCATCGCGCATCGGGATCTGGTTTTCGGCAAGGCCGCCGCCGAGCAGATCGCCGACACCGTTCTTATGGGTGAGCGGCACATAGGCGGCACGGATCTTCGTGCCGGTGGGATCGGCCACATTATCGGCGATCGCCAGCGAGAAGCCGACAAGCTCGGCCTGCATCGCATCCAGCGACGTCGTCTCGGTATCGAAGGCGACGAGGCCGGTATCGCGCGCGTCGGCAATCCACCTATCGAGGGTCGCGAGGTCGCGGATCGTGACATAGGCCGAATGATCGAAGGGCAGCGCTGCGAAAGCCTCGGCGCGCGCCTTGGCGAGATCGGCAGGTGAAAAGGCGCCTTCGACGGCCGCCTTCGCCTTGGCACGCGCCGGCACCGGCACGGCTTCACCGGAGACATCGGGGATGCCGCCGGCGACGGGCTCGGGCTCCGCCGCATCGAGATCGGGGCCGTGGGCCGCCTCACCCCATTCGATGCGGATGACCGCCGGCTCGATGGCGCTGGCATCACAATCGCAGACTTCGGCGACGCGGCGCGTCAGCGTCGTGAATTCCATCGCCTTGAGGAAGCCGATCAGTTTCGGGCCATCCTGCGGCTCCAGCACCAGCGCGTCGAGATCGAGGTCGAGCGGCACATCGAGCCGCAGGCGCACGAGTTCGCGCGAGAGCCTGGCCATGTCGATATTGGCGAGGATCGTCTCGCGGCGCTTGACCTGTTTGATCTCGGTGGCGCGTTCGAGCAGCGTGTCGAGATCGCCATATTCCTCAAGGAGCTGGGCGGCGGTTTTCGGGCCGATGCCGGGAATCCCGGGAACGTTGTCGACGGAATCGCCGGTCATCGCCTGCAGGTCGATCATCTTTTCCGGCGGCACGCCCCATTTCTCGATGACATCGGGAATGCCGATCTGCTTGTCCTTCATGCTGTCATACATATGGACATTAGGCGTGACGAGCTGCATCAGGTCCTTGTCGGAGGAGACGATGGTGACATCGGCGCCGGTCGCTTCCGCGAGGCGGGCGTAGGTCGCGATGATGTCGTCGGCCTCGAAGCCTTCGGTCTCGATGCACGGCAGGTTGAAGGCGCGGGTCGCCTCTCTTATGAGGCCGAATTGCGGAACGAGCTCTTCCGGGGGCGCGGAGCGGTTCGCCTTGTAGGCGTCGTAGAGATCCTTGCGAAAGGTCTTGGCGGAATAGTCGAAGATGACGGCAAGATGGGTCGGCGTCACGCCGACATCGGTATTGCGCGCGTCCCTCAAGAGCTTCCACAGCATGTTGCAGAAACCGGAAACGGCGCCGACCGGCAGGCCGTCGGTCTTGCGCGTCAGCGGCGGCAATGCATGGAACGCCCGAAAGATGAATCCGGAACCGTCGACTAGGAAGAGGTGATCGCCTTTTTTCATGGGTGCATGGATAGCGCGGGCACAGGACGAGGTCCATATAAAGTTCGGAATGCCAGGAGATTATGGCGCTCTGAACACCGGAGATTCCGGCTCACCAAACTGTTACCGATTTGTAACGTTCCGTGTCCCTTGAAAAACCACATTCGTAGCCACAAATTCTTATCACCGGTGCTTGATTGCGCCGCGGGTCTGATTACCGGCTTGTCCCCCGCCGCATCAGGCTTGGACAAAGGCCTTATCCCCCTCTCCGGGCCTTTGTCCTCACTATCAAGCCGCCATGGCCAACCTCCAGGCCATGGCGGCTTTATCTTTATTAGCGGGCACTCGAAATTATGATCCCGGCCCATATGTTTTGGATCATCCTAAAGAGCGTCGCGTCAAACCTCATTCATGCAACGCGCTTCAGCTCTTTGTTTTCATGCATCTCGTTATGCCGATTGTCTCCGGCATGCTTTTGAGCCAACTTGCAATCATGGGATTTAACCGCATGGATTCGGGAGCCTACCTTGCCAGCCAGTTGGCGAAAGGTTTCGCCCGCTCGCTGCACCAGCGCGCGGTCGGGCTCGGTTTTTCACCAGGCCAGTTTCCCATTCTGCTGGAACTCTGGGCCGAAGACGGCCTGACCCAGAAACAGCTCCTCGAACGGGTCGACATCGAACAGGCGACCATGGCCAATACGCTTTCGCGCATGGTCCGCGACGGGCTGATCGAACGCCGGCCGCACCCCTCCGACAAGCGGGCGCAACTGATCTTCCTGACGCCGAAGGCCCGCGCCATGGAGGCCGAGGCGATCGAGACGGCGCGCGAGGCCGATCTTGCCCTGTTCAAAGGTTTCAGGGCTTTCGAGCGCGAGCTGACGCTCGAATATATCCGCCGGCTTCTGGAAAACGCCAAGGCGCTCTGAGCGATCTCATTCACCGGCAAGACGTTTAGGTCGCCGTCGCTGTATCGGCAGCGCGTCAGCTTCATCAGTCGAGGACAGGTAACTTTCGCGGGCGGCGAGCTTCATGCTCGGCTCGATATCCGGCTTGCCGAGCAAAAAGCCCTGTACCTGCGCGCAGCCTTCTTCGACGACGATCTGGCGCTGCGTCTCGGTTTCGACGCCCTCCGTCACGACAGGCATGCCGAGACTGTGACCGAGGCCGATGATCGCGCGTACGATCGAACGCGCGGCCGCGTCGTGCTCCAGCATGCCGGTGAAACTGCGGTCGACCTTGATCTTGTCGAAAGGGAAGGTTCGCAGGTTGGAAAGCGAGGAAAAACCGGTTCCGAAGTCATCCATGACGATATGGACACCCAGACTGCGAAGACGCTGCAGCGTGGCCATCACCTGATCACGGTCGCGGATGAGGGTGGCCTCGGTGATCTCGATTTCCAGCCTGTCGGGCGCCAGCCCCGTTTCCCTGAGGATTGTCTCGATCCGGTCGCAAAGGTTCGGCAGCATGAATTGCACGGGCGAAACGTTGACGGCGATCGTCAGCGGATGAGGCCAGCGTGCGGCCTCCATGCAGGCCTCGCGCAGCACCCATTCGCCGAGTTGGACGATCGACCCGCTTTCCTCGGCGATCGGAATGAAGATATCCGGCTCGCTCATGCCATGGCCCGGCCGGTTCCAGCGCATCAGGGCCTCGTAGCCGCTGATCTCGCCGCTATGGGCATTCAGAATCGGCTGATAGCTGACGTGGATCTGATTGCGGGTGATGGCGTGGCGCAGTTCGCTTTCGATCTGGCGGCGGGCTCGCGTGGCCTCGTCCATTTCCGCATCGAAGAAGCAGGCCTTGCCGCGGCCACCGTGTTTGACGCGATAGAGCGCGACATCGGCATTGTTGCAGATCTCTTCCGCATCGCTTCCATCGGCAGGATAGAGGGCAATGCCGAGGCTGACGCCGACGGCTGTGGGATCGCGTGCCGTATCCATCTCGGCGGCGAATTCGTCGAGGATCGCGGCGGCGAGCTTCTGCGCCGCCGCCGGTTGCTGCCCGGCGGGCTGGATGATGGCAAATTCATCGCCGCCGAGGCGGGCGATCGTATCGCTTTCATCCGCCACGCGACGCAGGATCGAGGCGACCTTGCAGAGAATTCGGTCGCCCTCGGCGTGGCCGAAAATATCGTTGACGGTCTTGAAGCGATCGAGATCGATATAGAAGAGGGCAACCTCGCCGTTCGTTCGTTCGGCCATCTGCAGCGCCTGGCGGATGCGGGTGTCGAACAGCGACCGGTTGGGAAGATCGGTGAGAACGTCGTGGTGGGCGAGGTGTTCGATCATCTCCTCGGCCTGTCTGCGCTCTGTGAGATCACGCACCGCCAGCACGTCGCAATTGTGGCCGCGATAGACGATCCTGCTCGTATTCACTTCGACGGCGATCTCCTTGCCGTTCCTGGTGTTGAGCAGCGTCTCGCCGGATCTGTTCTGCCCCTGGGTGGCGGTCAAGACAGCCGAGGGCGCCTTGCCCGAGAGATCGGCAAGCTTCCAGCCGGAAAGTCCCTGGAAGCGTTCGTTGGCATCGATGATCCTGCCCTCCCGCAGGATCAGCAATCCTTCCTGCGAGGCGTTTGCGAGTCCTCTCAGATCCGTCAGGCGGCTTTCGATAAAGACCACCGCGAGCGCGATCAGAATGAGAGCCATCGCCGCCACCACGACGATCGCGGCGAGCAGGCTGGTATCGAGCACCGTTGCCGGAACCTCTTTGCCCGGATCCGGCACCAGCGTGATACTGGCCATCGAAATGAAGTGGAGGGCGCAGATCGCAAGCACGAAGGTGACGGACGAGGCGAGGAGCCTCCTCAGTCCCTTCAACTGGAAGAAGGCGTGGAAGGCGGCGCTCGACAGCAATGCTCCCGCGAGAACCGCACTCAGCGTCATAGTGGGATCGTAACGGATGACCGCCTGTGTCTCGATCGCCTGCATGCCCGTCAGGTGCATCGTGGCGATGCCGAGCGCCATCACGACGCCGCCGCTGAGGTGCGAAAACCTGCCACGGCTTTGCGAAGCGACGAGGATCGCCGCCCATGAACCGGCGACCGACAGGAGAAAGGAAAGCGCCGTCAGGCCCACTTGGTAGGTGATCGGCATGCCGCCGTCATAGGCCAGCATCGCGATGAAGTGTGTTGCCCATACGCCGGTGCCGAAGGCGAAAGCCGAGGCGCCGATCCAGAGCTTGCGCCGCCCGGCATCGCATTCTTGAGCGCGGGAAAGCGGCAGCATCGCCGCCAGCGCGCCGACCAGGCAGACCGCAGCGGCCGCAAGCACCAGCCGCCAGTCGTGATTGTCCCGAATACAGGTAATGACCGAAAACATCCGTCCCCCTCCCCTCGAACAGCTGAATTCGGTCATGTTATTTAGGTTGTTCTAAATAACTGTAAATTGAATTAGGAATCTCTTCTATATTATCCGGCAAATCTTCTTGACGCCGATCCAGATCCGGGCGCCTTTCGCACCGCTCATTTTTGCTTTTTCCGCCTCGCCTGCCTTCCCGGTTTGGTCTATCGTCCCGCGGAATTTCAAAAAGGAGTCGAAAATGACCGATGTACAACAGGTGCTTGCACGCGCCGACCAGAATCTTCCATCGAGCCTTGAAAAGCTGTTCGAGCTTCTGCGCATCCAGTCAATTTCCACCGATCCCGCCTTCAAGGCCGAATGCCGCAAAGCCGCCGAATGGCTGGTCGCCTATCTCAAGGAGCTCGGCTTCGATGCTTCGGTGCGTGACACACCCGGCCATCCGATGGTCGTCGCCCACCATGCCGGCGCTTCCGCCGATGCGCCGCACGTTCTTTTCTACGGCCATTACGACGTTCAGCCGGTCGATCCGATCGAACTCTGGGAAAACGATCCCTTCGAGCCGTCGATCAAGGATGTCGGCGAGGGCCGCAAGATCCTGACCGGCCGCGGCACATCGGACGACAAGGGCCAGTTGATGACCTTCGTCGAGGCCTGCCGCGCCTATAAGGAGATCAACGGCGCGCTTCCCTGCCGCATCACCATTCTCTTCGAGGGCGAGGAGGAATCCGGCTCGCCGTCGCTCAAGCCCTTCCTCGAAGCCAATGCCGCCGAACTCAAGGCCGATTATGCGCTGGTCTGCGATACCGGCATGTGGGACCGCGACACGCCGGCGATCGCCGCCGCGCTGCGCGGCCTCGTCGGCGAGGAAGTGGTCGTGACGGCTGCCGACCGCGACCTGCATTCCGGCCTCTTCGGCGGTGCTGCGGCAAATCCGATCCATATTCTCGTCGAGGCCCTCGCCGGCCTGCATGACGAGACGGGCCGCATCACGCTCGACGGCTTCTACGACGGCGTCGAAGAAACGCCCGACAACATCAAGGCGTCGTGGGAGACGCTCGGCAAGACGGCGGAGAGCTTTCTCGGCGAAGTCGGCCTTTCCATTCCATCCGGTGAAAAGGGCCGCTCGGTATTGGAACTCACCTGGGCGCGGCCGACCGCGGAGGTCAACGGCATCTGGGGCGGCTATACCGGCGAAGGCTTCAAGACGGTGATCGCCGCCAAGGCTTCGGCGAAGGTTTCGTTCCGCCTCGTCGGCACGCAGGACCCAGCCGCCATCCGCGAGGCCTTCCGCGCCTATATCAGCTCGAAGATCCCCGCCGACTGCTCGGTCGAATTCCATCCGCACGGCGGCTCGCCGGCGATCCATCTTTCCTATGATTCGCCTGTCCTGACCAAGGCGAAGAGCGCGCTTTCCGACGAGTGGCCGAAGCCCGCCATCGTCATCGGCATGGGCGGCTCGATCCCGATCGTCGGGGATTTCCAGAAGCTGCTCGGCATGGAATCGCTGCTCGTCGGTTTCGGCCTCAGCGATGACCGCATCCACTCGCCGAACGAAAAATACGAGCTCGTCTCCTACCACAAGGGCATCCGCTCCTGGGTGCGGATCCTTGAGGCGCTTGCCGCCTAAGTGAGGCCAGCTAAATCGCAGACAACAAAAAGGCCGGTTCGACCCGGCCTTTCGTCATCCGCCCGTCTCAGTGCCAGTTCATCCGTGGTCAAGGAGCAAGCGGGTATTTGCAGCCAGACTGCCCCCGAAAGGTTAACAAATCGTTAACGGCACTTCAGACGTGGGGATCGCCCGGCGCATTGTCCGCCGTTCAAGCTGCGTTCATCGAGCCCTAGGTATAAGCCATTGAAAGAAAAGGTGAATGAAGACGCCGCGAGCGTGTGCGGGCGGTGGCCTTTTCTTTCGTTTCAAATGGCCTATGGCCGGCAAATGCAGTCAGGCGCTGCCCGAAAGCGCCTGCGAGGAGTGAGAAAAGCGTGAAAAATCTGTTTGCTAAAATCGCCGTGGCCGGCCTGTTCGTGCTGGCTCCCGTCATCGCGCAGGCGGCCGAGGGCTATTCGACGGCGAACGTCAACATGCGGGCGGGTCCGAGTACCCGATATCCTGCCGTCGCAGTCATACCCGCCGGCTCCTCGGTCGAAATTCGCGGGTGCCTTTCTGAAGTCAACTGGTGCGACGTCGAATTCTATGGCGGCCGCGGCTGGGTCTCCGGCCAATATGTGCAGGCCCTCTATCAGCAGCGCCGGATCTATGTCGGTCCGCAATATTACCGTCCGCTCGGCATCCCCGTCATCCGCTTCAGTGTCGACAACTACTGGGACCGTTACTATCGCAACCGCGATTTCTATCGCGAGCGTGACCGGTGGAGCCGCGGTCCGGATTATTATTATCGCGACCGCGACCGCGACAATCGGGAGCGCGATCGTGACCGAGACAACCGGGACAGAGATCGGGACTGGCGCGACCAGGATCGCAATCGGAACTGGGGCGACGACGCCCGGAGGGGCGATTGGAGAGACCGGGATCGCGGAGATCGGTCGTTCGAAGACTGCCGCCCCGGCGATCCCTCCTGCGACGAATGAACCTGATCGGGGATGGCGGCAGCGCCGTCCCTTTTCGAATCGTGTGCGGCTGAAGCATGTCGCGCAAAAGTGTGCGGCGGTTTTGCGCTCACGACATGCGCAAACCCAAAACCTAAAGTGCGGCAAGCGAATCTGAAAGATCGCGACGCGCTTTGGGCCCTCAAGAAAAAGCCCGGCGACCCCTTGGAGGGGCACACCGGGCCTGATGTCGATCGGCGCGTGTTGAGGGGAGACGGCCGATCATTCGCGGGACGTGAGGGGGTTGTCCCGCTTCCCCATAAACACCCACCAAGACTATTGGTTCCGCCGGCATCGAGAAAAGATGTGCGGTGCAGCGTCATGCGCATGACGGGAGCCGCAACGACAATTTGATGTGAGGGCATCGTGATGCCCTTGTCTTGCGACATCCTTTATTGCACTTTCACGACGTTACGGATTGATCCTCGATCCGTTCGGGGCTGGAGCCTGATGACGCAAGACTACCCGGCTTTTTTCGGGCTTTTCGGCCCTCGGGCAACCGCCAAGGACGTTACCGTCTGGCACAAATATAACCCCATCCTTCCCGTGCGTCTCACCGATGGAGCAAGCCTCAATCCTTCCGGCCAGATCTGGCGGCGTTTCCATTTGGGCCAGTGGGAATATAAGCAGGACCCGGAGACGCCTGACGACTTTGAGGCCCGCCAGTATTGATGGGAAGAGGCGCAATTTCCGCCACTTTATCTTCTTTAACACCCCGTTAAATCGCCGCAATTACAGTTCACTCGGATGATCACGTCGCCCGCAGGTGCGCCGTTGGGCGAAGTTGGGCTTCGCGATCGAACAGGGGATGCGACCGGTCGGCGATGGCAGGCAGAGGCAGATCAGGCGACAGAATCGAACCGTCCTTCAGCGGCCGCCCGGCGCGCGACGATGACGAATTCTCGCTCGATGCCGACGACCGCGTCATCGGCAGCAGATCGACGCGGAGCAAAAGCTCCAAACCTTCACCGCAGCGAGCCGCCCCTCGACGGCGACGTGAGCCGCGCGAGCGCGAAGGCGGCAGCCTTTTCGGCTTCATGCGCCGCGTGATCTACTGGTGCGTCGTGCTGTTCATCTGGGCCGGCATCGGCGTCGCCGGGCTCGTGCTCTATTACGGTTCGCGCATGCCGAGCGCCAGCACATGGGCGATCCCGGAACGGCCGCCGAACGTCAAGATCACCGCCGTCGACGGCAGCGTCATCGCCAACCGCGGCGCCACCGGCGGCGAAGCGCTGTCGCTCGAAAACATGTCGCCCTATATTCCGGAAGCCGTCATCGCCATCGAGGACCGGCGTTTCTATTCGCATTTCGGCGTTGATCCGCTCGGTCTCGGCCGAGCGATCGTGACCAACTTCACGGCCGGCCATATGGTGCAGGGCGGCTCGACGCTGACGCAGCAGCTTGCCAAGAACCTCTTCCTCTCTCCCGAGAGAACGCTGGAACGCAAGGTGCAGGAGGTGCTGCTCGCGCTCTGGCTGGAGCAGAAATACACCAAGGACCAGATCCTTGCGATGTATCTCAACCGCGTGTTCTTCGGATCGAACGCCTATGGCGTCGAGGCGGCGTCCCGCCGCTACTTCAACAAATCGGCGCGTGACGTGAACCTCGGCGAGGCAGCTGTGCTGGCCGGCCTGCTCAAGGCGCCGTCGCGACTTTCGCCGGCCCGCGATGCGGACGCGGCGAATGCGCGCGCCCAGCTCGTGCTCGCAGCGATGCGCGAGCAGGGCTTCATCACCGATTCCGAGGTCAAGACCGCGATGTCGCAGACCCCGGCTTCGGCCAAGAGCTACTGGTCGGGCGCCGGCCACTATGTCGCCGACATGGTAATGGACCAATTGCCGGGCCTGATCGGCGACGTCAAGGAAGACGTCATCGTCGATACCACCATCGACAAGTCGCTGGAAAAGAAGGCCGAGCAATCGCTGGTCGACGTGCTCGACAAGGAGGGTGGCAAGCTCGATGCCTCGCAGGCAGCGCTCGTGTCGATCGACGGCACCGGCGCAATCCGCGCGCTCGTCGGCGGCAGGGATTATGCGGCGAGCCAGTTCAATCGCGCCGTCAAGGCGAAGCGCCAGCCGGGTTCCTCGTTCAAGCCCTTCGTCTATGCCGCGGCACTGGAAAAAGGGCTGACGCCTTTTTCGGTGTTCAACGATGCGCCGATCCGCATCGGCGACTGGACGCCCGAGAATTACGAGAAGAAATACAATGGCGAAGTCACGCTTGCGACCGCACTCGCCAAGTCGCTGAACACGGTCGCCGCGCAGCTGGTGATGTATGACGGGCCGGATCAGGTGATCAAGCTCGCCCACCGGCTCGGCATCGAAAGCGAGCTGCAGCCGAACGCTTCGATTGCGCTCGGCACGTCAGAGGTCTCGCTGATGGAGCTCACCGCCTCCTACGCCGCCTTCATGAACGGCGGCTACAAGGCGACGCCGCACGTCATCCGGCGGGTGACGACCGCAGAAGGCAAGGTTCTCTACGAAAATACCTATGACAGCCCGCCGCGGGTGCTCTCCGAGCAGATCGCCGCCGAAATGGATGCGATGATGATGGGCGTCATCGACAACGGCACCGGCAAGAGCGCCAAGATTCCCGGCTGGCAGGCGGCCGGCAAGACCGGCACGACGCAGAATTCGCGCGACGCGCTTTTCGTCGGCTTCACCAGCAACCTCACGACGGGCGTCTGGTTCGGCAATGACGACGGCAAGCCGATGAAGAAGGTGACCGGCGGCGGCCTTCCGGCCAAGGCCTGGAAGGAATTCATGGTCGCCGCCCACAAGGGTCTTTCGCCGGCTCCGCTCTTCGGCAACGGCCAATTGGTCGCCGATCCGAACAGCGGCCAGCCGATGGCGCAGGCGGCCCCCGACGGCGGGCAGCCGGTCACGGCAGAAGAGCCGTCGTCAACGACGATCGGCGGCATCATTTCCGGCGTCTTCGGCGGCGACGAAAGTGCCACCCGCTACCCGCAGGCGCCCGTCCGGCAGCAAACCGCGCCGTCAGGAAACGGTCCGATTCCGCCTGCCGACGTTGCCGAAGGCGATGGGGCCGGCTATGGAAACGTCGTACCGCCCGGCGATGTCGGGACGCCGCAGACGACCTCTTCCGTGCAGCCGCGGCGCACGACCCTGCTCGATCTGATCATGGGCCAGTGAGATCCCAGTGAGATCATTGCGGCATCCCCGTGACACGCTGAGGAGAGCTCTTTCCCGGCTGTCGTCAAAATTGAATGCAACACATTCGTTTTGCTGGATTCCGGGGCATTTCTCGCCTTGCAGTCCAGAAAACCGCTCCTTATATACGCCGCATCACCGCAATCACGATTGCGTAATCTCAAGTAGACCCATCCCGTAAGGGGCTGTCAGGGAAATGCCTTCTCGGGGTTCCGACAGCTTGCTTCAAGGAGAGAATGACATGGCAAAAGTAATTGGTATCGACCTTGGAACGACGAATTCCTGCGTCGCAGTCATGGACGGCAAGGACGCGAAGGTCATCGAGAATGCGGAAGGTGCGCGCACGACCCCTTCCATGGTGGCTTTTTCCGATGACGGCGAGCGCCTCGTCGGACAGCCGGCCAAGCGCCAGGCGGTCACCAACCCGACGAACACGCTCTTTGCGGTGAAGCGCCTGATCGGCCGCCGCTACGAAGACCCGACCGTCGAGAAGGACAAGCATCTCGTTCCCTTCACCATCGTCAAGGGCGACAATGGCGACGCCTGGGTCGAAGCCAATGGCAAGGGCTACTCACCCGCACAGATTTCCGCGATGATCCTTCAGAAGATGAAGGAAACCGCCGAATCCTATCTCGGCGAAAAGGTCGAAAAGGCCGTCATCACCGTTCCCGCCTACTTCAACGACGCGCAGCGCCAGGCAACCAAGGATGCCGGCCGCATCGCCGGCCTTGAAGTGCTGCGCATCATCAACGAACCGACCGCTGCCGCTCTCGCCTACGGCCTCGACAAGAAGGACGGCAAGACGATCGCCGTCTACGACCTTGGCGGCGGCACCTTCGATATTTCGATCCTCGAGATCGGCGACGGCGTCTTCGAAGTGAAGTCCACCAACGGCGATACCTTCCTCGGCGGTGAAGACTTCGACATGCGTCTCGTCGAATATCTCGTTGCCGAGTTCAAGAAGGACAACGGCATCGACCTGAAGAACGACAAGCTCGCCCTGCAGCGCCTCAAGGAAGCTGCCGAAAAGGCAAAGATCGAGCTGTCCTCTTCGCAGCAGACCGAAATCAACCTGCCGTTCATCACGGCCGACGCCTCCGGCCCGAAGCACCTGACGCTGAAGCTGACCCGCGCCAAGCTCGAAAGCCTGGTCGACGATCTCGTCCAGCGCACGATCGCGCCGTGCAAGGCTGCTCTCAAGGATGCCGGCGTCACCGCTGCCGAAATCGACGAAGTGGTTCTCGTCGGCGGCATGAGCCGCATGCCGAAGGTTCAGGAAGTCGTCAAGCAGCTGTTCGGCAAGGAGCCGCACAAGGGTGTCAACCCGGATGAAGTCGTCGCTCTCGGCGCCGCCATCCAGGCCGGCGTTCTCCAGGGCGACGTCAAGGACGTTCTGCTTCTCGACGTAACCCCGCTGTCGCTCGGCATCGAGACCCTCGGCGGCGTCTTCACCCGCCTGATCGAGCGCAACACGACGATCCCGACGAAGAAGAGCCAGACCTTCTCGACCGCGGAAGACAACCAGCAGGCCGTCACCATCCGCGTCTCGCAGGGCGAGCGCGAAATGGCTGCCGACAACAAGCTGCTCGGCCAGTTCGACCTCGTCGGCCTGCCGCCGTCGCCGCGCGGTGTTCCGCAGATCGAAGTCACCTTCGACATCGACGCCAACGGCATCGTGCAGGTTTCGGCCAAGGACAAGGGCACCGGCAAGGAACAGCAGATCCGCATCCAGGCTTCCGGCGGCCTCTCCGACGCCGACATCGAGAAGATGGTGAAGGATGCCGAGTCCCACGCTGCCGAAGACAAGAAGCGGCGCGAGGGCGTGGAGGCCAAGAACCAGGCCGAAAGCCTGATCCACTCCACGGAAAAGTCGCTCAAGGATTACGGCGACAAGGTTTCCGAAGCCGACCGTACCGCGATTTCCGATGCGATTGCCGCTCTGAAGTCCGCAACGGAGGCAACCGAAGCCGATGCCGAAGACATCAAGGCCAAGACCCAGACCCTGATGGAAGTGTCGATGAAGCTCGGCCAGGCGATCTATGAAGCACAGCAGGCCGAAGGCGGCGCTGCTGCCGATGCCTCGGCGGAAGACGGCGACAATGTCGTCGATGCCGACTACGAGGAAATCAAGGACGACGACCGCAAGAAGTCCGCGTAATCCGCGACGGCGTGGTTATGCTTCAACACCTGATCCGGCTGCTCACCATGGCAGCCGGAAATCCATTTCCGGGGTTTAATCCTTAATGGCAAAAGCGGACTTTTACGAAACTCTGGGTGTAGCCAAGTCGGCGGACGAGAAAGAGCTGAAAAGCGCCTTCCGCAAACTGGCGATGAAATACCATCCGGACAAGAACCCGGATGACAAGGACGCCGAACGGAAGTTCAAGGAAATCAACGAAGCCTACGAGATGCTCAAGGACCCGCAGAAGCGGGCGGCCTATGATCGTTACGGCCATGCGGCCTTCGAACATGGCGGCATGGGCGGCGGTGGCGGCGGATTTGCCGGCGGCGGCTTCTCGGATATCTTCGAGGATATTTTCGGCGAGATGATGGGCGGCGGGCGTGCACGCCAGCGCTCGTCGGGCGGGCGCGAACGCGGCGCCGATCTCCGCTACAACATGGAAATCACGCTGGAAGAGGCTTTCTCCGGCAAGACGGCGCAGATCCGCGTTCCCACCTCGATCACCTGTGACGTCTGTTCGGGTTCGGGCGCCAAGCCCGGCACGCAGCCGAAGAACTGCGGCACCTGCCAGGGAACGGGGCGCGTGCGCGCCGCACAGGGCTTCTTCTCGATCGAGCGGACCTGCCCGACCTGCCACGGCCGCGGCCAGATCATTCCCGATCCCTGCCAGAAGTGCCACGGCCAGGGCCGGGTGACGGAAGAGCGTTCGCTCTCGGTCAACATTCCTGCCGGCATCGAGGACGGCACGCGCATCCGCCTGCAGGGCGAAGGCGAGGCCGGCACTCGCGGCGGGCCGGCGGGCGACCTCTATATCTTCCTGTCGGTGAAGCCGCACGAATTCTACCAGCGCGACGGGGCCGATCTCTATTGCGCGGTACCGATCTCGATGACGACGGCCGCGCTCGGCGGGACCTTCGACGTGGCGACACTCGACGGCACCAAGTCGCGCGTGAGCGTTCCGGAAGGCACGCAGGCGGGCAAGCAGTTCCGCCTCAAGAGCAAGGGCATGCCGGTGCTGCGTTCGGCGCAGACGGGCGACCTCTACATCCAGATCCAGATCGAGACGCCGCAAAAACTGACGAAGCGCCAGCGCGAATTGCTGCAGGAATTCGAGCAGATCTCCTCCAAGGAGAACAATCCGGAATCGACGGGCTTCTTTGCCCGGATGAAGGAATTCTTCGAAGGCTGAGCCGCCGATCGATACGCAATCGCGAAAGCCGGGGACGGGAACGTCTCCGGCTTTTTTGTTTCCCGAGTCCCAATCTGCGACACTTCCCGTCCGCACCGGGCAATTTGTCCCAGATCGACACGGCGGCAGGACGGAACACGACTTGCGTTAACGCAGCCAGATGATGCCGCTTGCAAGTTTTCCAAATGAATTCAGTCTCTGCGGTCAGCGAATAATCCCCAAAACCGGAATCGATATCGGCAAGGATCAGGCGCCAATTCAAAGTGACAGAGCGCCGTTAGCGCGTCCCGACGGACGCGCCGCGCTCAAGCGGAAACAACCAAGATAGGGGTAACTACCATGGCGCCAGCCTTTTCCTCTCAGTCCGAAGATGTCGACGTTCTCGCCGGCGCCATCTATACATGGTGCGCCGAGCGCAACATCAAGCTTCGCAGCCAGCAGGGCCTTTCCATCGCCAGCATCGCGATCGACCTCTATCATGCCGGCCATCAGACGCAGGACGATCTGCTGACGGCGCTGCATGGGTGCGAGATTCACTAAAGCGCGTCGCGATCTTTCAGATTCGCTCCTTGCGCTTTAGGTCTTTGTTTTTAAGCATGTCGTTATCGCAAAACCGCCGCACACTTTTGCGCGACATGCTCTAAACCGTGTCGTGATCTTTATAGCCGCTCCGGCGCAGTCAGGCGGCGCTTTCGACCGCTTCGCCGGTCATCAGCGTGAGGATGGTCTTGACCGCTTCCTTGCCTGCGGCCGAATTCAACTTGTCGTAGCTCAGCGCGAGAGCATAGGCATCGGGGCTGAGTTCGATACGGCCGCCGAATTCCGATATGCCCGTTCCCTCGAAGAGAGCGGAGATCTCGACACTGAGGAAAACCGCAATCTGATGCAGTTTGCTGGCGGAAACCCGGTTCGTTCCTTTTTCATATTTCTGGATCTGCTGGAAAGTCAGTCCGAGTGCTTCCCCGAGTTCGAGCTGGGAAACACGACGAATGGCGCGAAGCTGTCTGATGTTGCGACCAACGATGATATCGACCGGATCTGGCACTTCACCACTCTCTATACATGAACCTTTTGTTCACCATATCGTTTTTGCAAGATAACTCAACCCGGAAGTTGCAAAATTCAACCGACTTTTTCTGGACTTTACGTTACGTCAGCCGTCTCGGGCGAATGCGCCAAAACTCCTGATATCAAGGCGCGCAGGCCGTAACCATCGCCGCCGGGTGCATCGACCTGGCGCCGCGGGCTCATATCCTCTCAGGTTGTATTTTTTTGGGAAATTGGGACGCGGCGGATGGGCAAGCTAGGCCGGCGAAGCGGCGAGCCTTGCCATCGGCGCCGCTTCGGCTTAGCTGTCACGCTTAACGATTCCGGACATCCGATGCCGCACAAGGTTTCCCTTTCCCGTCTAAAGCTGAGCAACTTCCGCAATTATGCGGCGGCATCGCTTGCGCTTGACGGCCGCCATGTCGTGCTGACGGGAGACAATGGCGCCGGCAAGACCAATCTGATGGAGGCGGTCTCGCTGCTTTCACCCGGCCGCGGCCTGCGCCGTGCGGCCTATGGCGATATTACCCGCGTCGGCGCGGCCGGCGGCTTTTCGATCTTCGCCGCGCTCGACGGCATGGAGGGCGAAGTCGAGATCGGCACCGGCATCGAAACAGGCGAGGAGACCACCGCCCGCAGGCTGCGCATCAACGGCACGCCGGCAAAGACCGCCGACGAGCTGACCGACCATCTGCGCCTTCTCTGGCTGACGCCGGCGATGGATGGGCTCTTCACCGGCGCCTCCTCAGACCGGCGCCGCTTTCTCGACCGGCTGGTGCTGTCGCTCGATCCCGCCCACGGCCGGCGCGCCAGCGATTTCGAGCGCGCCATGCGCAGCCGCAACAAATTGCTCGACGAAGGCCGCTTCGATCCGTCCTGGCTTGCAGGCATCGAGGAGCAGATGGCGAGCCTCGGCATCGCCATGGCGCTCGCCCGGCAGGAGATGCTCGGCCTCCTGACCCGGCTCATCGAAGAAACGCTGGAGAGCTCGCCCTTCCCTTCAGCCTCGCTGCAGCTCTCGGGCTTCATGGACGGTCAGTTCTCGCGTCCCTCGGTCGACCTCGAGGACGATTACGCGGCGATGCTTGCCGAGAGCCGTTACCGCGACGCCGGCGCAGGGCGCACGCTCGAAGGGCCGCACCGGGCCGATCTCATCGTCCACCACCGCGAAAAGGCGATGGAGGCGGAGCGGTGTTCCACCGGCGAGCAGAAAGCGCTGCTTGTCGGCCTCGTGCTTGCGCATGCGCGGCTCGTCGGCAATCTCACCGGCCATGCGCCGATCCTGTTGCTCGACGAGATCGCAGCCCATCTCGACGAGGGGCGCCGGGCCGCGCTGTTCGACCTCATCGACGGGCTCGGCGGCCAAGCCTTCATGACCGGCACGGATCGCGCGATGTTTTCGGCACTCGGCGACAGGGCGCAGGTCTTCACCGTGGCCGACGGAAGGGTGTTCGAATGAGCGGGACGGCATTTCCGGGCATCGGGGGCCATGATACGATCGGCGCCATGGAACCGCTCAGCCCTGATGAAATCGCCCGCTATCACCGCCATATCCTGCTCCCCGAGATCGGCGGCGCGGGCCAGCAGAAGCTCAAAGCCGCCCGCATACTGGTGATCGGCGCCGGCGGGCTCGGTGCGCCGATCCTGCAATATCTGGCCGCGGCTGGCATCGGCACGCTCGGCATCGTCGACGACGACAGGGTGTCGCTCTCGAACCTGCAGCGCCAGGTGATCCATGATTCCGGCACGATCGGCGAACTGAAGACGGAGAGCGCAGCGCTTGCCATCGCCAGGCTCAACCCGCATGTCCGGCTCATCCGCTTCGAGGAACGCTTCTCGCGGGAAATCGCCCGCCGCCAACTGTCCGGCTTCGATCTCCTGATCGACGGTTCCGACAATTTCGACACGCGTTATGCCGCGGCCGATGCGGCGGAGGAAGCCCATATCCCGCTCGTCACCGGCGCTGTCGGCCGTTTCGACGGTTCGCTGACGGTTCTGAAACCTTATGAGACGGCCGAGGACGGGACCCTCAACCCGAGTTACCGCGACCTGTTTCCCGAAGCCCCTCCAGCGGGTCTGATCCCCAGCTGCGCCGAAGCCGGCATCATCGGCGCGCTTACCGGCGTCATCGGGACGATGATGGCGATGGAGGCAATCAAGCTCGTTACCGGCGCCGGCGAACCGCTGATCGGGCGACTGCTGCTTTACGACGCACTCTCGGCCCGTTTCGAAACCGTGCGCTATAAGCGCCGCCGCGCAAGGCAGGCTGAATGAGGATTATCCGCCTCGATCCGAGTTTCACGTGCTGGGACGAACTGCTCGCCCTCATCCTGACCGCCTTCGCTTCGATGAACGGCCGGATCGATCCCCCGTCATCGGCGCTCAGCCTGACGGCGGAGACGCTGGCCGCAAAGGCTGAGGCCGAGATCGGCCATGTCGCCATCGAGGAGGGAAAGCTGACCGGCTGCCTGTTCCTGCGGCCGGAGGCCGATTGCCTCTATGTCGGCAAGCTCGCCGTTCTCCCCGCAGTGCAAGGCAAGGGCCTCGGCAGGCGGCTGCTTGCAATCGCCGAGGAGACCGCTGCAGGGCTCGGCCTTACCGCCTTGCGGCTGGAGACACGCATCGAACTTATCGACAATCACGCCGTCTTTACCGCCTGGGGATTTTCCAGAACCGCCGAGAAGGCGCATCCCGGTTTTGCCAGGACGACCTTCATCGAGATGCGGAAGAACCTCGCTCGCTGACGCGCGTCAACGGCCCGGCAGCACCCGGTTCGGCGGTCTATGGCCGTCGATGAAGGTGCGGATATTGATGATGACCTTGTCGCCCATGTCGATCCGGCCTTCGATCGTCGCCGAGCTCATATGCGGCAGCAGCACGACCTTGCCCTCGTTGGCGAGCTTGATGAGCTTCGGATTGACGGCAGGCTCGTTTTCGAAGACGTCGAGGCCGGCGCCGGCGATCTTGCCCTCCCTCAGGCACTTGATCAGCGCGGCTTCATCGACCACGTCGCCGCGAGCGGTGTTGACGATATAGGCCGTCGGCTGCAGCAGCGCCAGGCGGCGCGCCGAGATCAGGTGGAAGGTCGCCGGCGTCGACGGGCAGTTGACGGAAACGATGTCGACGCGGGCGAGCATTTGGTCGAGGCTTTCCCAATAGGTCGCCTCAAGCTCGTCCTCGACCGCCGGATTGACGCGTTTGCGGTTGTGATAATGGATCGAAAGACCGAAGGCCTTGGCGCGGCGGGCGACCGCCGTGCCGATGCGCCCCATGCCGACGATGCCGATGCGTTTGCCGTGAATGCGCCGGCCGAGCATCCAGGTGGGAGACCAGCCGGCCCATTCGCCCGGCTTGTCGGTCAGCACGCGCGCACCTTCGCCGAGCCTGCGCGGCACCGCGAGAATGAGCGCCATCGTCATGTCGGCCGTGTCTTCGGTCAAGACGTTCGGCGTGTTGGTGACGGTGATGCCTTTGCGCGCCGCCGCCTCGACATCGATATGGTCGGTGCCGTTGGAGAAGCTGGCAATCAGCTTCATCTGCGGCCCCGCCTCTTCGATCAGCGCCGCGTCGATGCGGTCGGTGACGGTCGGCACCAGCACGTCGGCCGTCCTGACGGCGGCGATCAGCTCGGGAACGGAACGCGGCGTATCGTCGATGTTCAGCTCGGCGTCGAAGAGCTCGCGCATGCGGGTTTCGACGGCATCCGGCAGCTTGCGGGTGATGTAGACCTTCGGTTTTTTCTTCGCTGTCATGGCTGCCCGTCGTGCCTTGTTCAGAGGTCTTTAACCAAGAAAGGGGATAACTTTCCCATTCCGGGCATTTTCTACCAGACCCGCACGCGAAGACAAACAAAACTCGTGGTGCAGCCGGGGAATGTCAGTGCCCGGACAGCGAGCAGGCTGGGCCTGGCCCGCGGATTCGAGCAAACGGAAGCTTCCATGCGCAGCAAAGTCCTGAAGTCCTGCCTCGCCGTCGCGATCGCTCTGACCACATCCATGGCCGCCGTGGAACTTGCCCATGCGCAGGCGGCCAAGGGACCGAGCGGACTGCCGCTGCCGCGTTTCGTCACGCTGAAATCCAAGCGCGTCAACCTGCGCATCGGCCCCGGAACGGACTATGCCGTTTCATGGATGTACCTGAAATCCGGCCTGCCGGTGGAAATCATTCAGGAATATGACAATTGGCGCCGCATCCGCGATGCCGACGGCACCGAGGGCTGGGTCAACCAGTCGCTGCTGTCGGGCCAGCGCGCAGCGATCGCCGCTCCCTGGATGAAGACGAAAGGCAAGGGCGTCTACGTCAATCTGCGCCGCGAGGCGCTGCCCTCCGCCTCGGTCGTCGCCAAGCTGGAACCCGGCGTGATGCTGACGATCGGCGAATGCAACGGCGACTGGTGCCGTGCCGAAACCGACGGCGCCTCCGGTTGGGTGGCGCAGTCGGAGATCTGGGGCGCCTATCCCGGCGAAGCCTTCAAATAAGCCCTGCCGCTTTGGCGGCCTCGGAGAGCGAGGTCATCGGACGCGGGCCGATCTGCTGGATGACGATGCCGGCCGCCAGGCAACCGAGCTTGCCGCAATCTTCCAGCGACCGTCCCTGCGTATAGCCGTAGAGGAAGCCCGAAGCGAAGAGATCGCCTGCGCCCGTCGTATCCACAACCTCCCTGATCCTGATCGCATCGACATAATAACGCTCGCTGCCCTTCAGGATGACCGCGCCGTCCTCGCTCATCGTCACCGCGGCGATCTTGCAATCGGCGGCGATCTTGTTCAGCGCCTCTTCGAAATCTTCGGTCTCGTAAAGGGAGAGCGCCTCCTGGCGATTGGCGAAGACGATATCGACCTTGCCGGAACGCATCAGATCGAGGAATTCACTGCGATAGCGGCCGACGCAGAAGCTGTCGGACAGCGTCATCGACATTTCGCGGCCGTTTTCATGGGCGATGCGGGCGCATTCGAGAATCGCTTCCTTGGCGCGCGGCGGATCCCAGAGATAACCTTCGAAATAGGTGACCTTGGCGTCGGCCACGACATCGACCTCGACATCCTCGGGGCCGAGCTCGACGCAGGCGCCGAGATAGGTGTTCATCGAGCGTTCGCCATCCTCGGTGACGAAGATCATCGAACGGGCGGTCGGCGGGAAGGTGCCTTTCGGCTTCGTCTGGTAGTGGACGCCCTGGGCGCGGATGTCGTGCGTGAAGATTTCGCCGAGCTGATCGGCGGCGACATTGCCGAAATAGGCGGCCTTGCCGCCGAGGTTCGCGACGCCCGCCGCCGTGTTGCCGGCGCTGCCGCCGGAGGCTTCGAGTGCGGGTCCCATGCGCGAATACAAGAGTTCGGCGCGGTCGGCATCGATGAGATTCATCGCCGCCTTGGTGATCTTGTTGTCAATGAGGAACTGGTCGTTGCAACGGGCGATGATATCCACGATTGCGTTGCCGACTGTCAGAACATCGAATCTTGTCATGAAATGGGGAGTCCCGGATTTGTGATAGCCGGGGTTCGGTCTTAGCGAAATTTCCGCGGTTTGGAAGGATAAATGGTGAATGGCGCATCTATTTCTTCGCAAAAGTGCCGCTTATTCGTCATGCCCCTGTCATCTTCGAAATCTAGATATGCTCGCAGGAAGACCGGCATGAGCAGCTTTCAGTTGCAGCCGGGCGCACGAGGGATGATCCCTTCGATCTTACCGGCGCGATGCTGACCACGGATGAACTGGCAGCTTCGTGATTCGGATATCCGGCAAGGCCGGAGCGGAAAAGCGGGCAGTGCCCGCTTTTTTTGCTTTGAGGGTGACGCAGTTGCGGACGCCTTTGCCTTTTCAATCCCGGCGGTTTGCTGATAGAGGTGGGATACTCCCCCGCGCAGAGCAATCTCCCCCATGTCAGCCATCATTCTCGACGTCCTTCCCATTTTCATCCTGATTCTCATCGGCTGGGTGATCGTCCGCAGCGGCTTGATGGCATCGAATGTCGGCGACGCGCTCAGCGAATTCGTCTTCAAGATCGCCGTGCCGCTTCTGCTCTTCCGCACGATCGCCGAGGCGGATTTTCACGGCGCCTCGCCTTTCCGGCTCTGGATCGTCTATTTCTCCGGCGTTGCCATCACCTGGACGGCCGGCCACATCGCCGCCACCCGCCTCTTCGGCCGTGACGAACGGATCGGCGTACTGGCCGGGGTGTCCTCGGCCTTCGCCAACAATGTTTTCATCGGGCTGCCGCTCGTCGAGCGCACCGTCGGCGACGAGGGGCTGGTGGCGCTGTCGATCCTGCTCGCCGTGCACCTGCCCGTCATGATGGTCGCGGGCACGGTGCTGATGGAGCATGCGGAGCGGAAGATCGCCGGCAAAAGCGACCGCAGCATGATCTTCGTGCTTCGCCAGATCGCCATCAATCTCATACGCAATCCGCTGGTGATCGGGCTTGCGGCCGGCATGGCCGTGCACCTTTCCGGCCTTACGATGACGGCGACGCTG
The DNA here is from genome assembly GCF_047445895.1 of Rhizobium sp. BR 249. Lineage (NCBI taxonomy): Bacteria > Pseudomonadati > Pseudomonadota > Alphaproteobacteria > Hyphomicrobiales > Rhizobiaceae > Rhizobium > Rhizobium sp. BR 249. Next base: position 426,383 of record NZ_JARWKX010000001.1, read on the forward strand.
GCGACCGTCGTCAACCAGATCGCCGGCATTGCCGGCCCGGCGGCGCTGATTTCGCTCGGCATGGCGTTGGAGAAATACGGCGTCTCCGGCAATCTCGGCATCGCCAGCGTCACCTCGGCATGCAAGCTGCTGCTGCTGCCGGGCTGCGTCTGGGCGGCAAGCCATCTCCTCGGCTTGAGCCCGGAATGGACGGCGGCGATCGTGCTGACCTCCTCCGTGCCGACAGGCGTCAACGCCTGGCTGATCGCCAATCGCTTCGGCGTCGGCCACAGCCTCGCCGCCTCGACGATTTCGGTAACGACGGCGCTCGGGGCCGTCACCGTCTCGCTCTGGGCCTATTTCCTCGGCGCCTGAGCAGCTTTCTCGATAACAAAAAGCCCGGCTTGCGGCCGGGCTTCCATGTCATGCGCGTATGCTGCCGCCTTACTGCGTCGCGGTGTTCGGATCCGGCAACGGCACCGGCGAATCGGCCAGCGTATGCAGGTAGAGGATGACGTTGGCGCGATCCTGATCCTTCGGCAGACCGGCAAAGCCCATTGCGGTGCCGGGAACGTCCTTCTTCGGCGCCAGAAGGAACTTGTTGAGGAATTCGAAGGTCCACTTTTCGCTGCTGCCCTTGGAGAAATCCTTCATGGCAGCGGAATAGGCAAAGCCTTCATGCGAGGCGATCGGGCGATCTACGACACCAAAGAGGTTAGGACCGACCTTGTTCGGTCCCCCTTTGGTGGCGTCATGACAGGCCTGACACTTCTTGAAGATTACTTCACCGGCCTTGGCATCTGCAGAAGCGAGCAATTGCGCGATCGGCACGGCAGCGGCAGGCGCAGCTTCGCCACCGGCAGCCGGCGCCTCTTCGGCAACGATCGCGAAACCTTCCTTCTCCGGTGCTTCGGAATGGAAGACCCCCTCGGACGCGATAGAGACCGACATCAGAACGAAAATCGTTCCGAGCAGCGCCCCCACGGCCGTATTGACGTATGAATTCATCTGCAATGCTCCCCTTGCAGCCGGCAGACCATAAACCGGACCATCTTGAAATCGCGCGGAACCTATGTCTTTTGACGGATCGTTGCAACTGTCTAAATGGTCTTGCGTGTGAGACTTTTTGACACTTTTCAGCCCGGAATAGAAGGCCCGAACAATGAGTGATTCAAATTTAGACGACGTGCTCGTATTGATCCCGGCGCGAATGGCCTCCACCCGGCTTCCGGGCAAGCCGCTGGCCGATATTTGCGGTCTGCCGATGATCGTGCAGGTGGCGATGCGCGCCCGGGAGGCCGCCATCGGCCGCGTGGTCGTTGCCGTCGACGACGCCCGGGTATTCGATACGATCGCCGCCGCCGGCTTCGAAGTCGTCATGACGCGCGGCGATCACCAATCGGGCTCCGACCGGATCTACGAAGCGCTGACCAAGGTCGATCCCGGCAAAAAGGCGAAAATCATCGTCAACGTCCAGGGCGATCTGCCGACGATCGAGCCGGAAACCGTGCGGGCGGCTTTGCGCCCTCTCGAGAACGAGGCGGTCGATATCGGCACGCTGACCACCGAAATCGACAATGAAGAAGACAAGGCCGCGCCGCACATCGTCAAGATCGTCGGTTCGCCCGTTTCCGAGACCCGTCTGCACGCGCTCTATTTCACCCGCACGACCGCGCCCTACGGAAAGGGGCCGCTCTACCATCATATCGGGCTCTATGCCTATCGGCGCGAGGCGCTGGAGCGGTTCGTTTCGCTCGGTCCTTCGACGCTCGAAAAGCGCGAGGCGCTGGAGCAACTTCGGGCGCTCGAAGCCGGCATGCGCATCGACGCCGAGATCGTTGACACGGTTCCGCTCGGTGTCGATACTCCCGCCGACCTCGAAAAAGCGCGGCGCATCCTCTCCGCAAAGTCGAACTGACGAGACCACCATGAACATCAAGACCAACAGGATCGCCTTCCAGGGTGAATTCGGCGCCAATTCCGACATGGCCTGCCGCGACATGTTTCCGACCATGGAGCCGCTGCCCTGCCAGACCTTCGAGGATGCCTTCACGGCAGTCGACAATGGTGATGCCGATATCGCGATGATCCCGATCGAGAACACGATTGCCGGACGCGTCGCCGATATCCACCATCTGCTGCCCGAATCGCGGCTGCATATCATCGGCGAATATTTCATGCCGATCCGCTTCCAGCTGATGGTGCTGCCAGGCGTCACCAAGGACGAGATCCGCACGGTGCACAGCCATATCCACGCACTCGGCCAGTGCCGCAAGATCGTGCGCGCTCACGGCTGGAAGCCTGTCATCGCCGGCGATACGGCGGGAGCGGCAAAACTCGTGCAGGAAACCGGCGATCGCTCGATGGCCGCACTTGCTCCGCGCCTTGCGGCCGATCTCTACGGACTGGAGATCGTCGCCGAGAATGTCGAGGATACGGAAAACAACGTCACCCGTTTCGTCATCCTGTCCCGCGACGAGGAATGGGCGCAGCGCAACTCGGCTGAGGAAAAGGTCGTCACCACCTTCGTCTTCAACGTTCGCAACATTCCGGCCGCGCTCTACAAGGCGCTCGGCGGCTTTGCCACCAACAACATCAACATGACGAAGCTCGAAAGCTACCAGCTCGGCGGAAAGTTCGTGGCGACGCAGTTCTACGCCGATATCGAGGGCCATCCGAACGATCCGAACGTACGCCGGGCATTGGAGGAACTGCGTTTCTTCTCCGAGAAGGTGCGCATCCTCGGCGTCTACAAGGGGCATGCGATGCGAGGCCTGCTTTAACAGACCTCGCCCTCCGGCATATTATTTATCCGGCTCACAGACGCGCAGCCGATGCCCATCGGGATCGAGCACGACGAAGGTGGGGCCGAAGTCGAGCTCGGTCAACTCCTGGGCGATCGGCAGGCCGCGCTGGCGCCAGTCCTCATATTGCCTGGCAACGGCATTTTCTCCCGCCACCATGAAGGCCACTTCGCCCCGGTTGCCGATGGCGGAGGGCTGCGGCTCGACCTTGCTGCGCCGCCAGAGACCAAGGGTGAAGCCGCCATCGAGCGGGAAGGCGACGAAGTTCGGCGCTTCCACCGCCGGTTCGCGGTTCAGGATGTTGCGGTAAAAGCCGGCGCTTTCGGCCGGATCCTTGACATAGAGGATTATCAGATTGGGGCTGGTCATTTCGGTTCTCCCGTTGCTGTAAGTTGGGCGTGCGAGATACTTCCTGCTGCCAATTTGTGGCAGCAGGAAACAAAAGGCGCTGCGAAAGCAACGCCCGTTCTCGTCAAGTGGATGAGCTGGACTATCAGATGTTTAGAGCGGGAACCGGTCTTGGAGGCGCGGGTTGCGCCCATCCATGAAGCCAACGTCGCGCTTCAGATAATCGGGGGCCGCTTCAACATCGAGTTTCGAGTGGCTTTGCCCGGAGATCCGGAAAAGGCTCATGGCCAGATGCAACAGGCCGGAGTACGTCGACTGCCGGGCGTCTGCAAAGGTTTCGGCCGAAATAATGTCTGCAAAACTATCGGAGGCAAAGCGATTGCCGGCATGCTGAATGACTGGAGGCGTTACCATGATCAGTGCTCCTTTCCTGGCGCATCGACACGATGAGCGGAACCTGGACGCTACAGCGTCCTTTGCGCGTCCAAAGAAGCGCGGCGCTGTAGTGAATTGAGACTGATAATAACGCGGTCTGCTGACAGTTTATGGCAGCAGCGTTTCAGGTCTCCAGCGGCACGTCCTGCGTCTCGCGCCACTCCTTCAGGAGCACCGTGCGGCGGCGTGGATACCGCGTCTCATGGACCGCCATATCGATGATGCGATCGGTGCGGAAATGGCGGAAATCCTGGCGCAGCTCGCACCAGGCCATGATGATGCGCACATGCTCGAAATAGCCGAGCGCGAAAGGCCAGACACGGCGGCGGGAAATCCGGCCCTGCTCGTCGCCATAGTGCAGTTCGAGCACACGCTCCAGACGAATCGCCTTGCGAATGGCCGAAACATCGGCCTTGTCCTCGTCCTGGCGCTTGCGGCCAACGAAGAGTGTCGCCGAATCGATCGTCTCACGCATATCGGCCGGCAGCACGGCGGCGATCTTGGCCAGCGCATCGGCGCCGGCGCCGGCAAGACGCGGCTCTGCGGCGCGGGCCACCCAGCGCGAACCGAGCACCAAGGCCTCAAGTTCTTCTTCGGAAAACATCATCGGCGGCAGCATGAACCCGGGCTTCAGCACATAACCGATGCCGGCTTCGCCTTCGATCATCGCGCCCTGGGCCTGCAGGCTGGCAATATCGCGGTAGAGCGTGCGCAGGCTGACGCCGGTCTCCTGGGCAAGCACGGTGCCGGTCACCGGCCTGCGATAACGCCGAAGCGTCTGGAGCAGCGTCAGCAGCCGTTCCGAACGGGCGACGGGCATGGCACTAACGCTTCCACTCCACCCAGTCGCGCATCAGGCGGTGGGCAATCGCCCCTTTCGGCGGCGAAGCCTTGCCGTTGGCGCCTGGGCGTTCCAGCATCTCCAGCGTTTCCGCGCGGGTGAACCAGCGACAATCCTCCAATTCGGTCTCGTCGCGCTTGATTTCACTGGATTTCGCCTCGGCATAACAGCCGATCATCAGCGAATGCGGCATCGGCCAGGGCTGCGAGGCGTGATAGCGGATGCGGCCGGTGCGGATGCCTGACTCTTCAAGCGTTTCGCGGCGCACGGCGTTCTCGATGGTCTCGCCGGGTTCGACGAAGCCGGCAAGACAGGAATACATGCCGGGCGCGAAATGCGGGCTGCGGCCGAGCAGGCAGAGGTCGCGCGTCTCGTCGACCGTCAGCATGATGACCACGGGATCAGTGCGCGGGAAAATCATGTGTTCGCAGGCGGTGCAGACACGCTTGTAGCCGCCGATATGGATCTCCATCGCCGAACCGCAGCGGCCGCAGAAGCGGTTGTCGCCGTTCCAGCGGATCAGGCTGGCGGCCTGGGCGAATTCGCCGAGCAGCACCTCGTCGATCAGCATCTCGCGAAACAGGGTACGGCCATCGGCGGGCTTGTATTGGCTGGCGAGGTCCTCGACATCGACGCCGACCGGAACGGCAAGACGCGGCTCGCCTGATTTGCGGTAGCCTAAAAGCACCGTCTCGTCCCAATCCGGCTGCAGCTCCTGCAGCTCGTAGCGGGCGAAGAGCGGATCGAGCACCTGGCCGTCATGCTTCAGCACCAGCTTGTCTTTGGCGAAGGCGAAGATATGGGTGCCTTCCCTGGCCAGCGCCTTTTCGACCGATTTTTCATCGCGGTGCTCGGAATCGCGATCGAGGTCGTTGGCGGCAAAGGCAGTGAGGTTGCTGGGTTCCGGATGCGGCACATCCGAATCGAAAAGCGAATGACTCATGATGAAAGGGCTTCCCGCAGCTTCGCTGTGAACTCGTCTCTCTTTCCGTCCTCGTAAGGCTCAGCGCGCCCGAAGCCCCAGACGGGACCCGGCCAGTTGGCATCGCCTTCGAAGCGGGCAATGACATGAACATGAAGCTGGCGGACGATATTGCCAAGAGCCCCGACATTGATTTTTGTCGCGCCGGTGATCTCCTTCAATGCCTTGGCGGCGAGTTCCGTCTCGAAGGCGAGCAGCACCTGATCGAGTGGCGTCAGCTCGAAAATTTCGGTAATGCCGGCCCGGCGCGGCACGAGAATGAGCCAGGGCCAGCGGGCGTCCTTCGACAATCTGAGATCACAGAGACCGGTGACCATGATGCTGACGCTGTCGTTTTCCAGCCGGGGGTCGAGCTCGAAGGCATTCAAGGGCATTCCTCCTGTCTTTTCCTACGACTAGCAGTTTTTTATGATGTTGGCTTGCTTTTGATGACGATATTGCCGATATGTGCACTCGGGAGGTTGGTGGTGGACGAGCCACTCGCCAACCGGGTCAGGTCCGGAAGGAAGCAGCCCTAACGAGCCCGGCACGGGTCATCGTGCCAGCCTCCCACCTTCTCTTCACGAAATGCCCGACGATCCCGGGCGACAAGCAGGGCGATGAGCGACACCGAGCGACAGTCAAAAGATGCCGCCTCGACGGGCACCGGATACCGGGTGCTGGCTCGCAAATACCGCCCCAAGGATTTCACGGACCTGATGGTCGGCCAGGAGCCGATGGTCCGCACGCTTACCAACGCCTTCGAGACCGGCCGCATCGCACAGGCCTATATGCTGACCGGCGTGCGCGGCGTCGGCAAGACGACGACGGCGCGCATTCTGGCGCGGGCGCTGAATTACAAGACGGCTGATATCGACAAGCCGACGATCGATCTGCGCGTGCCCGGCGAACATTGCCAGGCAATCATGGAAGGCCGGCATGTCGACGTGATCGAGATGGACGCCGCGTCGCACACCGGTATCGACGATATAAGAGAGATCATCGAGCAGGTGCGCTACCGTCCGGTTTCGGCGCGCTATAAAGTCTATATCATCGACGAAGTACACATGCTGTCGACGCAGGCTTTCAACGGCCTGTTGAAGACGCTGGAAGAACCGCCGGAGCATGTGAAGTTCATCTTCGCCACCACCGAAATCCGCAAGGTGCCGATCACGGTGCTGTCGCGCTGCCAGCGCTTCGACCTGCGCCGCATCAGCGCCTCCGATCTCGTCGGGCTGTTCACGACGATCGCGGCCAAGGAAGGCATCGAGGCGGAGCCGGACGCGCTGGCGATGATCGCGCGCGCCGCCGAAGGCTCTGCCCGCGACGGCCTGTCGCTGCTCGACCAGGCGATCGCCCATGGCGCAGGCGTGGTCCAGAGCGAAGCCGTGCGCGGCATGCTCGGCCTTGCCGACCGCGCCCGGATCGTCGATCTCTTCCAGCATATCGTCGCGGGCGATGTGGCCGCCGCCCTCGGCGAATTCCAGAGCCAGTACGAAGCGGGCGCCAATCCGGTGGTCGTGCTGACCGATCTTGCCGATTTCACCCATCTGGTGACGCGGCTGAAATATGTGCCGGATGCGGCGAACGACCCCTCGCTCAGCGAAATCGAGCGCACGAAGGCCTCGGAATTCGCCAAGGGCGTCGCGGTGACGACGCTGTCGCGCATCTGGCAGATGCTGCTGAAAGGCATTCCCGAAACGGAAGGTTCATCACGGACGGCGGGTGCCGCCGAGATGGTGCTGATCCGGCTTGCGCATGCGGCCCATCTGCCGGCGCCCGAGGATGCGGCGCGCCGGCTTGCCGAATTTTCCGGCGACAATGCCGGGTCGCGGCCCTCCTCCCCGCCTTCCGGCAATGGCGGCGGCAACGGAACACGCGTTCCCTATCAGAGCAGCGTCGCGGCCCGTGCGACGGAGCCAACACCACGGCCGCAGCCCTCAGGACCGACCGCCATGCTGCGCGCCGTGCCCAATCCGGAGCCGCAGAATATCGGCCGCACCGAGGTCAGGCCCGCAGAGGCTCCGAAGCCGCTCGTACGTGTCAATTCCATTGCCGATATCGTCGATCTCGCGGGCGAAAAGCGGGACGTCAAATTGAAGGCGCTGGTGCGCAACTTCGTGCGGCCGGTCCGTCTTGAGCCCGGCCGGCTGGATGTGAACCTCACCGAAGGCGCTCCGAACACGCTGCTCAACGAGCTTGCCGTCAAGCTCAAGGAATGGACCGGAATCCACTGGATTGTCAGCACCAGCCGCGAAGAAGGCGGGCCGACGATGGTGGAGGCGGAAGCTAAGGCGCAGGAGCAGCGCGTCAGCGATGCGCGCCAGGACCCTGACGTAGCGGCAATCCTGGCGCATTTCCCGGGCGCGAAAATCATCGACGTACGCGTGCGGGCGCCCGAACCGGAAGACGAAGGTGAGGTCAAGCCGCCGGCTGTCGCCGAATCCGAGGAAGGTGACATCCTGCCGGGCGACGACATAGAATTCTAAGGTTTCAAGAAGGAGCGAGACGATGCGCGACATCATGGGCATGATGGGCAAAGTCAAGGAAATGCAGGCCAAGATGGAGCAGATGCAGGCGGAGATCGCCGAGCTCTCCGCCGAAGGCAAGGCGGGCGGCGGCCTCGTCACCGTCATCGTCTCGGGCAAGGGCGAACTCAAGAGCCTGAAGATCGACCCGTCGCTCTTCAAGGAGGACGATGTCGAGATCCTCGAGGACCTGATCGTCGCCGCTCACAAGGACGCCAAGGACAAGGCCGAGGCGCTCGCCGCCGAAAAGACCAAAGCGCTCACCGCCGGCCTGCCGATCCCGCCCGGCTTCAAGCTGCCGTTTTGATAGCAGGCAATCGATCTTCATCTTGGCCGCGGCTCCGATAGCCGATGCTATCGAGCTTGCGCTACATACAGAACGCCACTCTTAACACTGTGCTTCCAGCAGCGCCCGCAGCTTGTAGTGAATGGGAGCGGCGAGATATCGCGACCGGTCCGCCTCCGAAAGCTGCCGGCCGAATGTTTTCATCAGCTCCGGCATCGTCACCTTTTCGCCTAAAAAGGGCTGATGCTCGACCGCCGTTCCGGCCTCGGCCACACCGCCCCTGACGACGCGGCAGTAAATGCCGGGGCGGGCGGCCATGGTGTAGCGCTTGACGAATTTCGGATCGTTCATCCTGGCGGCAAAAGTGGCGCAGGGAATGCGGCATGCGGTGACTTCGAGGATGAGATCGCCCGATATGAACCGGTCGCCGACGGCGACGTCGCGATTGTCGAGATTTGAGATGACCAGGTTTTCGCCGAAGGTGCCGGGCTCATAAGGCCGGCCGAGTTCACTGCTCCACCAGTCGAGCGTCAGCGATCCTTCGATATACACTGCCTGATCGACCCCGCCATGGTGCTTGCGGTTGCAGATCGCATCGCCGACCAGTCCTTCCGCGTCGATCATCACGGGGCCATTGACGGGTCGCTTGAAGATGCCGGTCTTGTAGCTCTTGCCGGCCAGCCTTTCCGGGTTGCCCATACAAAGAGCCAGGATTTTCATGGGATGGCCGATCCTTCCGCGATTCCGTTTTCGTTCCATATCAGTTAAGAACAGCGCATGGCAAAACGAGTCACCGGCCCCGAAATCGAAAAACTCATCCAGCTTCTGGCGAAGGTGCCGGGCCTCGGGCCGCGCTCGGCCCGCCGGGCGGCATTGCATCTGATCAAGAAGAAGGATCAATTGCTCGGCCCGCTGTCGAGTGCGATGGGCGAGGCCTATGACAAAGTGAAGATCTGCTCGCGCTGCGGCAATGTCGATACCGTCGACCCTTGCACTGTCTGCACCGATGCGCAGCGCGATCAATCCGTCATCATCGTCGTCGAGGACGTTTCGGATCTCTGGGCGCTGGAGCGGGCAGGCGCGATGAACGCCGCCTATCACGTGCTCGGCGGCACGCTGTCGCCGCTCGACGGGATCGGACCTGACGATCTCAACATTCGCGGGCTGGTCGACCGGATCGGCGAAGGCGGCATCCGCGAGTTGATCATCGCCGTCAACGCCACCGTCGAGGGGCAGACGACCGCGCACTACATCACCGACCAGTTGCAGGGGCTCGAGGTGAAGATCACGCGGCTGGCGCATGGCGTGCCTGTCGGCGGTGAACTCGATTATCTCGATGAGGGCACGCTTGCTGCGGCGCTGCGGGCGCGGACGGTGATATGAGGGGATTGCATATGCTGCGAATATTCGCACTCGCCATAACAGCCGCGCTCCTCCCCCTCCCCTCATACGCAGCCCCATCAAAAGCCGATGTCGAGGCGCAGTTCGAAAGCTGGGTGCAGAAGGACCTCTGGCCCGAAGCAAAGGCGGGCGGTATCTCCGAAAAAACCTTCAAGGCCGCTTTCTCAGGCATCACGCTGAACTGGAACCTGCCCGACCTCGCCCCGCCCGGTTTCCCGCCGCCGAAGGAGCAGAAACAGACGCAGGCGGAATTTTCCTCGCCCGGTCCCTATTTCAACGAGGACCGGCTGAAAAAGCTTGCCGCAACGGGGCGCGGCTTTGCCGCACAATATGGCTCGACGCTGAAGCGGATCGAGAAGACCTATGGCGTGCCGGGCTCGATCGTGCTTGCCATCTGGGGCCGGGAGACGGGCTTTGGGGCCGCGAAGATCCCGAATTCGGCAATCGAGGTGCTGGCGACCAAAGCCTTCATGTCGACGCGCAAGGAGATGTTCCGCACCGAGCTCGTGGCGGCCCTGCATATTCTCGACGGTGGCGACGTCACGCCAGCGGAGTTCAAGGGCTCGTGGGCCGGCGCGCTCGGCCAGCCGCAATTCATGCCGACGAGCTACCTGAAATATGCGGTGGATTTCGACGGCGACGGCCACCGCAATATCTGGACCTCGGTGCCGGATACGCTCGCCTCGATCGCCAACTATCTGGTCAAGAAGGGCTGGCAGCGCGATCGCGATTGGGGCTTCGAGGTCTCGATACCTCAAGCGGTCTCCTGCGCGCAGGAGGGACCCGATCTGGCAAAGCCGCTGTCGCATTGGGCCTCGCTCGGCATCGAGCGTATCTCCGGCAAGGACTTTCCGTCGGCGGAAATGAAGGCTCAAGGAATGATGCTGGTGCCGGCCGGCCGCGACGGGCCTGAGTTCATCGTCACGCCGAATTTCTACATCATCAAGGAATACAATAACTCCGACCTCTACGCACTCTATATCGGCAATCTAGCCGACCGGATCGCCTTCAATGGCGGCGCCTTTGCGGGCCAATGGGGCGACGTCGGCAAGATGCTGCGCTCGGATGTCGCCGCCATGCAGAAGGCGCTGGAGCGGCAGGGTTATGACGTCGGCGGTTCCGACGGACTGCCCGGCTACAAGACGCGGCGTTCGATCGGCCAGTGGCAGGCGAAAAACGGCATGAAGCCGACCTGCTTTCCGGAAGCCGCCATGAAGGGCAAGCTGAAGTAGGCGGCTTCACAGGCTGCGCTTCATGCCCTCATGGCTCGCGACGAAACCGAGCTTCTCGTAGAAACGGATCGAGTCTTTCCGCGTCTTGTCCGATGTCAGCTGCACGAGGCCGCAGCCGCGCTCGACACATTGGGCGATCGCCCATTCGATGAACTGCGCGCCGAGACCCGAACCGCGAAGCTCTCTTGCGACACGCACGCTTTCGATCTGCCCGCGCCACATGCCCGTTCTGGAAAGACCCGGAATGAAGCTCAGCTGCAGACAGCCGACGACCTCGCCGGCCGCGTCGATGGCGACGGCCAGCAACTGATTGGCATCCGCCTCGATCGCGGCAAAGGCAGAGAGATAAAGCGCATCGACGGTATCGGCGACGATTTCCCTGCCGCCGCCGAGATCGTCGTCGGCCAGAAGCCGGACGATGGCGGCGAGATCGGATTGGCGGGCGAGCCTGAAACTGTGCATGACTAGCCTCAATGATGCAGATCGATCGGCGCTTTATGGAAGACATCGTCGCCTGGCGGGATGGCCTGGCGCTCGATCATACGGTGGACATGCGGCGGGCCTTCGCCGCGGTGGAGCGCGCGAAGCCTGTCGATGTTTTCGGCATCGGCCTGCGTGCGCCGCTGGTTGTGTCTTATATATTCGACCCAGGTGGGGGTATGGTAGCTTTCCGTCCAGAGCCCGGGATTTTCGAGATCGCGCATCAGCGCCCAGTGCCGGGCGCCGTCGCGGATGCGGATGCGGCGGCGCTCCCCCATCAGCGTCATGAATTCCGCAAGGTCGTCGTCGGCGATCTCATAATCGACCTGGATGACGATCGGGCCGCTGCGCGGCGTGATGTCGAGGCTCAAGGCCGGCGCGGTGAAGCGGTTCAGCGGGTCGAGATTGAGCGAGGCGAAGGCCGGCATGGAAAAACGCAGGCCGATGGCAATGCCGAGCAGCATGACGACCGACGACATCAGCAGCGCATCGGCGACGCCATAGCGATCGGCGGCAACGCCCCAGAGCCAGCTGCCGCCGGCAATGCCGCCGAAGGTGACGGTCTGATAGAGCGACAGCGCCCGGCCGACCACCCAGCGCGGCGTCGACAGCTGGACGATGGTGTTGAAGAGCGAAAGCGCGGAGACCCAGCAGGCGCCTGATATGAGCAGGCCGGCGGAGGTCAGGACAGCGCTCGGGCTGTAGGCGGCGATGACGGCGCTCAGCGCGAAGCCGGTAAAGGCGAGCCGGATGATGATCTCGCTGGACAGCAGCTGGCGAAGCCTCGCATTCAGCACCGCGCCGCCGATCGCGCCGATGCCGAAGGCGCCGAGCATGAAGCCGTAGGTCAGCGGGCCGCCGGCAACCAGATCGATAGCGACGATCGGCAGCAGCGCCAGGATGGAACTCGCGCCGATGCCGAAGATCAGCCCCCTGACGAGGACCTTTTCGAGATTGGGCGACATCGAGACATAACGCAGGCCGGCGAAGATGGCGCTGCCGAGCGCTTCGCGCGGCAGGGTCGAAACCGGCGTGCTCGGCCGCCAGCGCAGCAGGGCATGGATCAATGGGAGGTAACTCAGGCTGTTCACCGCAAAGGCCGCGGCAGCGCCCGCCGCCGCCACGATGGCGCCGCCGATCGCCGGGCCGACGCTGCGGGTGATGTTGAAGCCCATACTGTTCAGCGTAACGGCGCCCGGCAGATCGGCGCGCGGCACCATGTCGCCGACCGAGGCCTGCCAGGAGGGATTGTTGAGCGCCGTGCCGCAGCCGATCAGGAAGGTGAAGAAGAGCAGCAGCCAGGGCGTGATCCAGCCGAGAAGGGCCGAGGCCGTCAGCAGGGCCGACACCACGAGCATCATGCACTGCGCCGTCAGCATGACCCGGCGGCGGTCGTAATTGTCGGCGAGCGCGCCCGATATCAGGGAAAACAGCATGATCGGCAGCGCCGTCGAGGTCTGCACCAGCGCGACCATATCCTCCGAGGCGGTGATCGTCGTCATCATCCAGGCAGCACCCACCGCCTGGATCAGCCCGCCGAAATTCGAGGAGAGGCTGGCAAACCAGATGGCGCGATAGGTATCATGCCGCAACGGCGCCAATGTCGACGAAGTATACGCCACGTTTCCTCCCGCTCTGTCATTGCGCCCACCCCGCAATATATGCGCAAGACGTTCGCTGGCCATAGGCTCGTTCGCCTTGCCGGAAGCGAATTGGCGGAATTGGCCGCAGACCTTGCAATTTCGTACAAACCCGACTATATGGCTCTCAAATTCTTGATCGCTTGATGAAGAGTGGGCCGCAAGGACCCGCTCTTTTTTATTAGCTCGATCGCCTGAACAGCTTGAAATTGCGAGGAGCGCACCGCTTGTCGGACATGACGAACGCAGACAACGAACTTGAGCCGCGGCTGATTACCGAAACCGGGCTTGACCAGCGTCTTGCCGATATCATCGAACCCGTTCTCATCGGATTGGGCTTCCGGCTCATCCGTGTGCGCATGCTGAACCAGAACGGCGCGACGATGCAGGTCATGGCCGAGCGCAACGACGGCACGATGACGGTCGAGGATTGCGAAGAGATCTCGATGGCGATTTCTCCGGTCCTCGATGTGGAAGATCCGATCGATAAAGAGTATCATCTCGAAGTGTCTTCGCCCGGCATCGACCGCCCGATGGTGCGGAAATCCGATTTCGTTCGCTGGCAAGGTCACCTGGTAAAATGCGAGACGTCGATCATGATCGACAACCGCAAGCGCTTCCGCGGCAAGATCGTCGAAGCAGACGCAGATGGTTTCACGCTCGAGCGTGACCAGGTTGCCTATGGGGAAGAGCAGAAGGTCACCATTCCCTTCACGGCGCTCAGCGATGCGAAGCTCATTCTGACCGACGATCTGATCCGCGATGCGCTGCGCGCCGACAAGCTGGCGAAAGCGCAGGCCGCCAACCAGAACGAAGCGGACGAGCAGGAATAACCGATCAACAGACCGCTCCAGGGACGGGAACCCCGGGGTAAAGACGGAGAAACAAGACAATGGCAGTCAGTGCGAACCGGCTCGAACTTCTGCAGATCGCAGATGCAGTGGCGCGCGAAAAGGTCATCGACCGCGAGATCGTGCTTGCCGCAATGGCCGATGCCATTCAGAAGGCGGCACGCTCGCGTTACGGCACCGAATCCAACATCCGGGCCGACATCAATCCGAAGACCGGCGAAATCCGGCTGCAGCGCCTGCTCGAAGTCGTCGACAAGGCCGAGGATTATTCGACGCAGATCCCGCTGGAACTCGCCCGTGACCGCAACCCGGATGCCGCTCTCGGCGATTTCATCGCCGATCCGCTGCCGCCGATGGATTTCGGCCGCATCGCCGCACAGTCCGCCAAGCAGGTGATCGTGCAGAAGGTGCGTGAAGCCGAGCGCGACCGCCAGTTCGACGAATTCAAGGACCGTGTCGGCGAAATCGTCAACGGCACCGTCAAGCGCGTCGAATACGGCAACGTCATCGTCGATCTCGGCCGCGGCGAAGGCATCATCCGCCGCGACGAAATGATCCCGCGCGAGAACGTGCGCTACGGCGATCGCGTCCGCGCATATGTCTATGACGTCCGCCGCGAGCAGCGCGGCCCGCAGATCTTCCTGTCGCGCACGCATCCGCAGTTCATGGTGAAGCTCTTCACCATGGAAGTGCCCGAAATCTACGACGGCATCATCCAGGTGAAGTCGGTCGCCCGCGATCCGGGCTCGCGCGCCAAGATCGCGGTGATCTCGAACGATAGCTCGATCGATCCGGTCGGCGCCTGCGTCGGTATGCGCGGTTCGCGCGTCCAGGCCGTCGTCGGCGAACTCCAGGGCGAGAAGATCGACATCATTCCCTGGAGCCAGGACCCGGCGACCTTCGTCGTCAACGCCCTGCAGCCGGCTGAAGTCGCCAAGGTCGTTCTCGACGAGGATGCAGAGCGCATCGAAGTCGTCGTTCCCGACGAGCAGCTGTCGCTTGCCATCGGCCGCCGCGGCCAGAACGTCCGCCTCGCCTCGCAGCTGACCGGCTGGGACATCGACATCATGACGGAAGCCGAGGAATCGGAGCGCCGCCAGAAGGAATTCAACGAGCGCACCAACCTGTTCATGGACTCGCTCGACGTCGACGAAATGGTCGGCCAGGTTCTGGCTTCGGAAGGCTTTGCCGCCGTCGAGGAACTCGCCTATGTCGACCTCGACGAAATCTCCTCGATCGACGGTTTCGACGAAGAGACGGCGCAGGAAATCCAACAGCGCGCCCGCGAATTCCTCGAGCGTCTCGAAGCCGAGATGGACGAGAAGCGCAAGGCGCTCGGCGTCGAGGACGAACTGCGCGGGATCGACGGCATGACCGCCCAGATGATGGTGGCGCTCGGCGAAGACGGCATCAAGACGATCGAAGACTTCGCGGGTTGCGCCGCCGATGATCTCGTTGGCTGGACGGAACGCAAGAACGGCGAAACGAAGAAGTTCGAAGGCCTGTTCTCGAAGTTCGACGTCTCGCGCGTCGAGGCCGAACAGATGATCGTCCAGGCCCGCCTTGCAGCCGGCTGGATCACGGAAGAGGACCTGGCGAAGGGGACCGAAGAAGAGGTCACCGAAGCCGAACAAGAAGCATGATGACCGCGCATGAGCCGGACGCTCTCCCTGAGGACGACGATCTTGCAGGTTATGACGTGAACGGACGCATGTGCATCGTGACGCGGGAAAGCGGATCGCCGGAAGAGCTGATCCGCTTCGTCGCGGCTCCCGATGGAACCGTCGTCGCCGACCTGAAGCGCGAGCTTCCGGGACGCGGATGCTGGGTGAAAGCCGACCGGTCCCTGGTCGACAAGGCGGTGGCGAAGAAGCTCTTCGCCCGCGCCCTGAAAGCGGACGTGAAGGCGGCGGAAGACCTCGGCGCGAGCGTCGACCGGCTGCTTTCGGTGCAATTGATGCAGATGATGAACATGGCGCGCAAAGCCGGCCAGTTCATCAGCGGCTCCTCGAAAGTGGATGCCGCGGTGAGAAGCGGAGCAGCCCTTGCGGTGTTCCACGCGACTGAAGCAGCGGACGACGGCGTCCGGAAAATCGACCAGGCCCGCAAGGCCTGGCACCTCGGAATGGAGACCGAGGAGGAGATACCTTCCTTCCGTCTCTTCTCGGAGAGCGAAATGGAAGGCCTGATGGGCCAGAATGCTTTTATCCATGCCGCAGTGCTTGCAGGGCAGGCGGGTGAAGGTGTAGTGAAGCGCGCAAAGATGCTCGAACAGTACCGTATTGGCGGTCAGTCCCGGGCAGCGGGCGGCGCTGGCCGGCAAAAGCAATGAGAGCGTCACCGGCATCGGCCGGTCCCATTCTCATTGATCGACAGTATTTGAACGACAGGGTCTGATCTAGTCATCGCTCCCTGTCCGAAGGAACGGGAACGAATGACCGATAGCAATGACGACAAGACACTCAGCGTAACGGGCAAGAAGACGCTTACCCTGAAACCATCGGGGATGAGCCAGGGCACCGTTCGCCAGGATATGGGTCGCGGTCGCACCAAGGCGGTCGTCGTCGAGACCCGCAAGCGGCGCCCGATGCGCCCGGAAGACGAAAAGCCGATCACGCCTGCCGCCCCGGTGGCCCCGGTCCGCGCCGCCGAACCGGCGCCCGCGCCCGTACAGGCACGTCCGCAGCAGCCGGCGCCGGCGCCGCGGGTCCATCAGCCTGGCAGCAACCAGACCAACCAACGTCCGCAGCAGCAGTCCTATCAGCAGCCGCGCTCGAACGATCGTCCGCGCCCTGTCGTGCTGAACCACCTGTCGCCGGAAGAGATGGACGCCCGCCGCCGCGCGCTCGCCGAATCCCAGGCGCGTGACGCCCAGGATGCGATCCGCCGCGCCGAGGAAGAAAAGCGCCGCGCCGCCGAAGAGGCTATCCGCAAGGCGGCTGAAGCAGAAGAAGCCGCCCGCAGGGCCGCCGAAGAGGCTGCCCGCCAGGCGGAGGCACCCGCTGTCGCCGAACCGGCAGCCGCCGCGGCCGCACCGGCCCCAGCAGTGGCCGAAGCCCGTCCGAACACACCGCGTCCGGCATCATCGGCTCCGGCTGCCCGCCGGCCTGATGGCGCAGCGCCTGCCGGCGCCCGTCCGGCCCCTGGTGCTGCCGCACCGGCCGGCGTCCGTGGCCGCCGCGATGACGATGGCGACGACGATCGGGGTGCCGCGCGCGGCGGTCCGGCCCGTGGCCGTGTCGTCCGTCCCGAGCCCGCAAAGCCGGTAACGACGCGTCCGAAGACGGATGACGAGCGCCGCCGCGGCAAGTTGACGATCACCACCGCCGACGTCGACGGTGAGGACGCCGGCCGCAGCCGTTCGCTTTCGGCAATGCGCCGCCGGCAGGAGAAGTTCCGCCGCAGCCAGATGCAGGAAACCCGCGAGAAGATCTCCCGCGAAGTCGTTCTGCCTGAGACCATCACCATTCAGGAACTGTCGCAGCGCATGTCCGAACGCGCCGTCGACGTCATCAAGTACCTGATGAAGGAAGGCCAGATGATGAAGCCGGGCGACGTCATCGACGCCGACCTTGCCGAACTCATCGCCGGCGAATTCGGCCATACGGTCAAGCGCGTGTCGGAATCCGACGTCGAACTCGGCATCTTCAATGTGTCCGACGAAGAGGGCGAACTGGTTTCGCGCCCGCCCGTCGTCACCATCATGGGCCACGTCGACCACGGCAAGACCTCGCTGCTCGACGCTATCCGCCATGCCAACGTGGTCGCCGGCGAAGCCGGTGGCATCACGCAGCATATCGGCGCCTATCAGGTGGAGCAGAACGGCCAGAAGATCACCTTCATCGACACCCCCGGCCACGCCGCCTTCACGGCGATGCGTGCCCGCGGCGCGCAGGCGACCGACATCGCGATCCTCGTGGTCGCGGCCGACGACAGCGTGATGCCGCAGACGATCGAATCGATCAACCACGCCAAGGCGGCCGGTGTTCCGATCATCGTGGCGATCAACAAGATCGACAAGCACGAGGCGGATGCGCAGAAGGTCCGCAACCAGCTGCTGCAGCACGAAGTCTTCGTGGAATCCATGGGCGGTGAAGTGCTCGACGTCGAGGTTTCGGCCAAGACAGGCAAAAACATCGACAAGCTGCTCGAGGCGATCCTGCTGCAGGCGGAAATTCTCGACCTCAAGGCCAACCCGAACCGGACGGCAGAGGGCACGGTCATCGAAGCCCAGCTCGACCGCGGCCGCGGCTCGGTCGCGACCGTACTCGTCCAGAAGGGCACGCTACGTCCCGGCCAGATCATCGTCGCCGGCGACGTCTGGGGCCGCGTGCGCGCGCTCGTGACCGACAAGGGCGATCATGTGAAGGAAGCCGGTCCCGCGACCCCGGTCGAGCTTCTCGGTCTTTCCGGAACGCCGCAGGCCGGCGACAAGTTCGCCGTCGTCGAAAGCGAAAGCCGCGCCCGCGAAATCTCGGAATACCGTCAGCGGCTTGCCCGCGACAAGGCGGCTGCCCGTCAGTCGGGACAGCGCGGCTCGCTGGAACAGATGATGACGCAGATGCAGAGCAACGGCATCAAGGAGTTCCCGCTCGTCATCAAGGGCGACGTGCAGGGCTCGATCGAAGCCATTGCCGGCGCGCTGGAAAAGCTCGGCACCGACGAGGTTCGTGCCCGCATCGTCCATTCGGGCGCCGGCGGCATCACCGAGACGGATATTTCGCTCGCCGAAGCTTCGAACGCGGCCATCATCGGCTTCAACGTTCGTGCAAATGCGCAGGCACGTCAGTTCGCCGAGCGCCAGGGCCTCGATATCCGCTACTACAACATCATCTACGATCTCGTGGATGACGTGAAGGCAGCGATGTCCGGCCTCCTGTCTCCGGAACGCCGCGAAACCTTCATCGGCAATGCCGAGATCCTGGAAGTGTTCAACATCACCAAGGTCGGCAAGGTCGCCGGTTGCCGCGTCGTCGAAGGCAAGGTCGAGCGTGGAGCGGGCGTCCGCCTCATCCGCAACGACGTCGTCGTTCACGAAGGCAAGCTCAAGACGCTCAAGCGCTTCAAGGACGAAGTCTCCGAAGTGCCGATGGGCCAGGAATGCGGCATGGCCTTCGAGAACTACGAAGACATGCGCGTCGGCGACGTCATCGAGTGCTTCCGCGTCGAACATATCACGCGTACGCTCTGATCCCAGGCGTCACAGCAGCTTTGCAAAAGCCATCCGCCACCCGGCGGATGGCTTTTGCACCTGCCGGCTTGACCTTTTCGGCCAAAAGAGTCATGGACGCTCTCCTTTGACGGGTTCGATTCCCAGCCGCATCGGCAAATAGAGATAACAATGACCAGACCAACTTCTTCCGCGCCTTCGCAGCGCATGCTGCGCGTTGGCGAACAGGTTCGCGCTGCGATCACCCAGGTGCTGCAGCGCGGCGAGGTGCGCGACGACGTCATCGAGGCGACCGTGATCTCGATCTCGGAAGTGCGCATGTCGCCCGATCTGAAGATCGCCACGGCTTACGTGACGCCGCTCGGCGTTTCCGACCACAGCATCGTCATCGACGCGTTGAACCGCCATGCCAAGTTCATCCGCGGCAGACTCGGGCCGCAGCTTCGGCAGATGAAATACATGCCGGAAGTGCGCTTCCGCGATGATACCAGCTTCGACAACTACAAGAAGATCGACGAGCTGCTGCGTTCGCCCGAGGTGAGCCGCGACCTCGACGGCGATGATGAAGAGAAATAACAGAAGAGACTGATGTCCAAACCACGCAAACCCAAGGGCCGGCCGATTTCCGGCTGGCTGATCCTCGACAAGCCGGTGGATTTCGGCTCGACCGAAGCCGTTTCCAAGATCAAGTGGCTCTACAAGGCGCAGAAGGCCGGTCATGCCGGCACGCTCGATCCGCTCGCCTCCGGCATGCTGCCGATCGCGCTCGGCGATGCGACGAAGACCGTTCCCTATGTGATGGACGGCCGCAAGATCTATGAGTTCACGGTGAGCTGGGGCGAAGAGCGCGCGACGGACGACCTCGAAGGCGAGGTCACTGAAAGTTCGGACGAGCGCCCGAGCGAACAGCAGATCCGCGATATCCTGCCCAAATATATCGGCACCATCAGCCAGGTTCCGCCGCAGTTTTCCGCCATCAAGATAGCGGGTGAACGCGCCTACGACCTGGCGCGCGAAGGCGAAGCCGTCGAGATCCCCTCGCGCGAAGTCGAGATTTTCCGCTTGACCCTGCTTGCCTGCCCGGACGCCAATACCGCGCATTTCGAAGTGGAATGCGGCAAGGGAACTTATGTCCGGGCGCTGGCCCGTGATTTTGGCCGCGAACTCGGCTGCTACGGCCATATTTCGGGGCTGCGGCGCACCTTCGTCGCGCCCTTCGCGGAAGAAGCCATGGTGCCGCTCGCGGACCTCGTGGCGCTGGAAGCGATCGAGGATATGGATGAACGACTCGCCGCCCTCGACGCGCTGCTGATCGACACCTGCGAAGCGTTGTCCGCCCTGCCCCATCTCGTCATCAACGACGACCAGGCGCACCGGCTGAAGATGGGCAATCCGATCCTGGTGCGCGGCCGCGATGCGCCGATTGCCGAAAGCGAAGCCTATGCGACGGCACGCGGCAGGCTGATCGCGATCGGCGAAATCGGCCAGGGCGAATTTCGCCCGAAAAGGGTTTTCGCCTGAGTCCGTTGCCACTGACGATTGTCAGGCGGTAGCGATGCGATATCTTCCTTTCGGGCCATAACGGCCCGAGGGGCCATGGCGGCCCGACAAGGGGATGACCATGCGCGCAACCGCTTTCGCAATGCTGACGTTCTTTTCGATGATCCTGACCGCTGCCGGCGCTCGATCCGCCGAGCGCTGGGCCGAGCTTCCGGCCTTTCCTTCGATGCCCGCGCCAAAGGTGAGCGGCGTGGCCGATGTGAACGACATCAAGATGTACTACGCCGAATATGGTGAGGGCGAGCCGATCCTCTTCATCCATGGCGGCCTTGGAAATGCCGACGTCTGGGGTCACCAGATCGCCGATTTCGCCAGGGATCATCTGGTCATCGTCGCCGACAGCCGCGGTCATGGCCGCTCGACGCGCAGCCAGCAGCCTTTCGGCTACGATCTGATGACCTCGGATTACGCCGCCCTTCTCGACCATCTGAAGATCGGCAAGGTGACGCTTGTGGGATGGTCGGACGGCGGCATCATCGGCATCGACATGGCGATGAAACATCCGGAGAAGCTGACCCGCGTCATTGCCCAGGCGGCAAACGTCACGACCGACGGCGTCAAGGCCGACGTCATGGAAAACAAGACCTTCAAAGCCTACATCGATGTCGCCGGCGATCAGTACCGGAAGCTTTCGCCGACCCCGAACGAGTACGACGCCTTCGTCACCCAGATCTCCCACATGTGGGAGACCCAGCCGGCCTGGACGGCCGCCGATCTTGGAAGGATCACGGTTCCTGTCACGCTTGCGATCGGCGATCACGATGAAGCCGTCAAACTCGACCATACGGAAATGATGGCAAAACAGATTCCGGGCGCCAAACTCGTAATCCTTAGGAATACCAGCCATTTCGCCATGCTGCAGGATCCGGAGGGCTATGACGGAATGATCCGGGATGCCATGGCGGGCCGTTGAACCGCCAGGAACGACTCCCTCTTTCCATCGGTGCTTATTTGGTTTATAGGCAGCGCCAGCGTCAGGTCCGCCTGCTCGCATTCACGGCCAAAGCTGGACGGCATCCCGGCTTTTGGCGACTTCATCTCCTCTCATAGAAAGGATCATCCGATGTCGATTACTGCTGAGCGCAAGGCTGCGCTGATCAAGGAATACGCAACCGCCGAAGGCGACACCGGTTCTCCTGAGGTTCAGGTCGCGATCCTGACCGAACGCATCAACAACCTGACCGAACACTTCAAGGACCACAAGAAGGATAACCATTCCCGCCGTGGCCTGCTGACGATGGTTTCGAGCCGCCGCTCGCTTCTTGATTACCTCAAGAAGAAGGATGAAGGCCGTTATTCCAAGCTGATCAACAGCCTGGGTATCCGCCGCTAAGATTGTCCGGCGGGCGCTTTCGAGCGTCCGCCGGATCTGTTTCGGGACGATGTTCCGATGAAATGTTCCGGCCGCGCCCTATCTCAAGCGGTGGAACGACCGGCGGACCCGGATGGGCCGGTTCTGCCAAACCAACCGCTGACCTGTCATGGGGCAGGATTGCCGGATGCTTTCGGCCAGAGCTTCTCGAGGCTTTGGCCCGGTTTTCCCAAGGAAACGCCAGTTTTTCCCGGGAAACTGCAGGTCCCGAGAGACCTGGAACGAAAAGCCTCCCGTTGTCTTGCCCGTGATACGTCACATTGATTGCGGTCGACTGTGCGCTGCGCCTCGATATCGGCGACGGCGCGTGCTCCCGCATTAAAGGACAAGACATGTTCGATACACATACAGTGGAAATCGAGTGGGCCGGCCGCCCACTGAAGCTCGAAACCGGCAAGATCGCCCGTCAGGCCGACGGCGCGGTTCTCGCCACCTACGGCGAGACCGTCGTTCTCGCCACCGTCGTCTCGGCCAAGGCGCCGAAGCCCGGCCAGGACTTCTTTCCGCTCACCGTCAACTACCAGGAAAAGACCTACGCAGCCGGCAAAATCCCCGGCGGCTATTTCAAGCGTGAAGGCCGTCCGAGCGAAAACGAGACCCTCGTTTCCCGCCTGATCGACCGCCCGATCCGCCCGCTCTTCCCGGAAGGCTACAAGAACGACACGCAGGTCGTCGTCACCGTCGTCCAGCACGACCTCGAGAACAATCCCGATATCCTGTCCATGATCGCCTCTTCGGCGGCGCTGACGCTTTCCGGCGTTCCCTTCATGGGCCCGGTCGGCGGCGCACGCGTCGGCTACATCAACGGCGAATATGTTCTCAACCCGCATCTCGACGAGATGGACGAGTCGAGCCTCGACCTCGTCGTCGCCGGCACCTACGACGCCGTGCTGATGGTCGAGTCCGAAGCCAAGGAACTGCCCGAAGACGTCATGCTCGGCGCCGTCATGTTCGGCCACAAGGGCTTCCAACCGGTGCTCGACGCGATCATCAAGCTCGCCGAAGTCGCCGCCAAGGAGCCGCGCGACTTCCAGCCGGAAGACTATTCCGAGCTCGAAGGCGAGATGCTGAAGCATTTCGAAGCCGAACTCCGCGAAGCCTACAAGATCACCCAGAAGGCCGACCGCTACGCCGCCGTCGACGCCGTCAAGGCAAAGGTCAAGGCGCATTTCCTCCCCGAGGAAGGCGAAGCCAAGTATACGGCCGAAGAAGTCGGCGCGATCTTCAAGCACCTGCAGGCCAAGATCGTCCGCTGGAACATCCTCGACACCAAGAGCCGCATCGACGGCCGCGACCTTGAAACCGTTCGCCCGATCGTTTCGGAAGTCGGCCTTCTGCCGCGCACGCACGGTTCGGCGCTCTTCACGCGCGGCGAAACGCAGGCGATCGTGGTTGCCACGCTCGGCACCGGCGAAGACGAGCAGTATGTCGACAGCCTGACCGGCATGTACAAGGAGCGCTTCCTGCTCCATTACAACTTCCCTCCCTTCTCGGTTGGTGAAACCGGCCGCATGGGCTCCCCGGGCCGCCGCGAGATCGGCCACGGCAAGCTCGCATGGCGTGCGATCCGTCCGATGCTGCCGTCGGCCGAGCAGTTCCCCTACACGCTGCGCGTCGTTTCCGAGATCACCGAATCCAACGGCTCGTCCTCGATGGCAACCGTCTGCGGCACGTCGCTGGCGCTGATGGATGCAGGTGTCCCGCTCGCAAAGCCGGTTGCCGGTATCGCCATGGGCCTGATCCTCGAAGGCGAACGCTTCGCCGTCCTCTCCGATATTCTCGGTGACGAAGATCATCTCGGCGACATGGACTTCAAGGTCGCAGGCACCGCCGACGGCATCACCTCGCTGCAGATGGACATCAAGATCGCCGGCATCACCGAAGAGATCATGAAGGTCGCTCTCGGCCAGGCCAAGGGTGGTCGCGCCCACATCCTCGGCGAAATGGCCAAGGCCATCACCGAAAGCCGCGGCCAGCTCGGCGAATTCGCTCCGCGCATCGAAGTCATGAACATCCCGGTCGACAAGATCCGTGAAGTCATCGGCTCCGGCGGCAAGGTCATCCGCGAAATCGTCGAAAAGACCGGCGCGAAGATCAACATCGAAGACGACGGCACCGTCAAGATCGCCTCCTCTTCCGGCAAGGAGATCGAAGCGGCCCGCAAGTGGATCCACTCGATCGTCGCCGAGCCTGAAATCGGCCAGATCTACGAAGGCACTGTCGTCAAGACCGCCGACTTCGGCGCCTTTGTCAACTTCTTCGGTGCCCGCGACGGCCTCGTCCATATCTCTCAGCTCGCTTCCGAGCGCGTTGCCAAGACGCAGGACGTTGTCAAGGAAGGCGACAAGGTCTGGGTCAAGCTGCTCGGCTTCGACGAACGCGGCAAGGTTCGCCTGTCGATGAAGGTCGTCGACCAGGCCACCGGCCAGGAGATCCCGAACGAGAAGAAGAAGGAAGAAGCGGCCGAATAAGCCGCCTCTTCCCGCGCATAACCTCGACAATCGCAATCGATTTTCGGAAAGGATTATGCGCGGCTTAATTCCGGGCGCGGGAATCTTCCGCGCCCTTTTTCTATTCTAAATGAGACGAGATCCATGAGCCGCGAGACGCTGAAGACCCTGTTCCATCCCTTTGCCAGCGGCACAGTCCAGGCGCCCGGCGAGGGCGAGCGCGTGCTCTTCCTCGGCGCCGAGGCAGGCTTCGCACTGCCGGAGGGCTTCGCCGCCTCGCTCAGCGCCGTCCAGGGCTTCCGTCCTCTCTATCGGCAGCTGCTGGCGCAGCGGATCGAAGCGACACCTGAGATCGACGGCGAAGACTATGACGCCGCCCTGGTGCTCTGTACCAAACACAAGGGCGAGAACGAGGCTAACATCGCCGCCGCGATCACCCGCACGCGGGCCGGCGGCCTGATCGTCGTCGCCGGCTCCAAGGAAGACGGCATCCAGCCGCTGCGCAAGCGTATGGAAGGTTTCGGCCTCGCCATCGATCACATGCCGAAATATCACGGCGTCGCCTTCTGGTTCGGCCGGCCGGCAGAAGCTGGAGACATCGCCTCCAAGCTGGTGAAGGCGCCGGTGCGCGTCGACGAGCGCTTCCATGCGAGCGCCGGCATGTTCTCGCATGACCGGATCGATGCCGGATCGGAACTGCTCGCGTCGCGCCTGCCGCAGGATTTCACCGGCGACGTCGCCGATTTCGGCGCGGGCTGGGGCTATCTCTCCGTCGAGATGGCGCAGAGATCGCGCGGACTGGCCCGCCTTGACCTCTATGAGGCCAACCACGCGGCCCTGGAGGCCGCCAGGGACAATCTGGCGGAGAACTGCCCGAACGCGCCTGCGCGCTTCTTCTGGCACGATCTGGCGGGCGAGCCGGTCAAGGACAAATACGACCTCGTCATCATGAACCCGCCCTTCCACGAGGGTCATGCGGCCGAACCTTCGCTCGGCCAGGCGATGATCAAAGCCGCCGCATCCGCCCTTCGCGGCGGCGGCCGCCTGATGCTCGTCGCCAATCGCGGGCTGCCCTACGAGCCGGTTCTGACGGCAAATTTCCGAGAAAGCGGCGAAACCTGCCGCAATGCACGCTTCAAGGTGCTCTGGGCGAAGAAGTAAGGCTTAGGCCTTGCACCGATTTCTCATCGATGGAAATAAAAAGGCCGTGCGCATCATCTGCGCACGGCCTTCGAGTTTCAACTGGACAGTCTTTACTCCACGTCCGCCTTGCGCAGCGTATCCAGCGTCGGCATCGAAGTGATGTTGAAGCCGGCATCGACGAAGTGGATTTCGCCGGTGACGCCGGCGGAGAGGTCGGAGAGCAGGTAGAGCGCCGAACCGCCGACCTGGTCGATGGTCACGGTCTTGCGCAGCGGCGCGTTGCGCTGGTTCCAGGAGAGGATGGCGCGCGCATCCGAAATGCCGGCGCCGGCAAGCGTGCGGATCGGGCCGGCGGAAATGCCGTTGACGCGGATGCCGCGCGGGCCGTAATCGGCGGCGAGATAGCGCACCGAAGCCTCGAGCGCCGCCTTGGCGACGCCCATCACGTTGTAATTCGGGATGACGCGCGTCGAGCCGTTATAGGTCAGGGTCAGCATCGCGCCGCCGTCTTCCATCAGCGGAGCGCAGCGCTTGGCGATCTCCGTGAAGGAGAAACAGGAAATGACCATGGTGCGGCTGAAATTCTCGCGCGTCGTATCGGCGTAAAGGCCCTTCAGTTCATTCTTGTCGGAGAAGCCGATGGCATGGACGATGAAATCGAGCTTGCCCCAGCGCTCGCCGAGCGCATCGACAACGGTATCGACGGAAGCAATGTCCTCGACGTCGCAAGGCAGCACGAAATCCGAGCCGACCTCGGCGGCAAGCGGCTTGACGCGCTTGCCGAGCGCATCGCCCTGATAGGTGAAGGCGAGTTCCGCGCCCTGTGCGGCGAGAGCTTTCGAAATCCCCCAGGCAATCGAATGGTTGTTGGCGACGCCCATGATGAGGCCGCGCTTACCCTGCATGATTCCAGTCATGTTATTATCCGTTATAGCGCTGGAAGACGAGCGTGGCGTTCGTCCCGCCGAAGCCGAAGGAGTTGGAAAGAGCGATATCGATCTTCGCATCGTCGATACGCTTGCGCACGATCGGCACGCCTTCGAATTCCGGGTCGAGTTCGGTGATATGGGCGCTTTCGCCGATGAAGCCTTGCTGCATCATCAGCAGGGAATAGATCGATTCCTGCACGCCGGCAGCGCCGAGCGAATGGCCCGTCAGCGACTTGGTCGACTGGATATGCGGGATCTTCGATCCGAAGACCTCGCGGATGGCACCGATTTCCTTGCTGTCGCCGACCGGCGTCGAGGTGCCGTGGGTGTTGATGTAATCGACGTCACCCTTCACGGTAGCAAGAGCCTGACGCATGCAGCGGATGGCGCCTTCGCCCGAGGGCGCGACCATGTCGTAGCCATCCGAGGTTGCGCCGTAGCCGACGATTTCGGCATAGATCTTGGCGCCGCGCGCCTTGGCGCGCTCCAGCTCCTCGAGCACCAGCACGCCGGCGCCGCCGGCGATGACGAAGCCGTCACGGTTGGCGTCATAAGCGCGCGAAGCGCTGTCGGGCGTGTCGTTGTACTTGGAGGACATGGCGCCCATGGCGTCGAAGAGATTGGACATGGTCCAGTCGAGATCCTCGTGGCCGCCGGCAAACATCAGGTCCTGCTTGCCCCACTGGATCATTTCGGCGGCATTGCCGATGCAATGGGCCGAGGTCGAGCAGGCCGACGAGATCGAATAGTTGACGCCGTGAATCTTGAACCAGGTGGCGAGTGTGGCGGATGCGGTGGAGGACATCGCCTTCGGCACGGCGAAGGGGCCGATGCGCTTCGGGCTGTTGTTCTTCACGGTGATATCGGCAGCCTCGATGAGCGTGCGGGTGGAGGGTCCCCCCGAGCCCATGATGATGCCGGCGCGCTCGTTCTGAGCGTAATCCTTCTCTTCCAGGCCGGAATCGGCAAGCGCCTGTTTCATGGCCACATGGTTCCAGGCGCCGCCCTGCGACAGGAAGCGCATGGCGCGGCGATCGACCAGTTCGGCCAGTTCCGCAGCACCCAGCTTGGGGCTGCCCCAAACCTGGCACTTGAAGCCGTGTTCGGCGAAATCGCTGGAGAAGGAAATACCCGACTTTGCCTGCCGCAAGGATTCGGTGACCTCGGCCGCGTCGTTTCCGATCGAGGACACGATACCCAGACCCGTAACAACTACCCGTCTCATCTGATCAAACCTTTGTTGTTTTCGTCAGCCGCTTGAAAATGCGGTTCAGGCCGTCTTTTCTTTCGATAGGCCGACGCGAAGGTCGGCCGCCTGATAAATGGTTTCGCCGTCCGCCTTCAGCCAGCCGTCGGCGGTGCCGAGCACCAGGCGGCCGCGCATGACGCGCTTGAAGTCGATGCCGTATTCGATCAGCTTCGTGTGCGGGCGCACCATGCCCTTGAACTTCACTTCGCCTGTCGAAAGCGCCATGCCGCGGCCTTGCTCGCCGAGCCAGCCCAGGAAGAAGCCGGTCAACTGCCACATGCCGTCAAGGCCGAGGCAGCCCGGCATGATCGGGTTGCCTTCGAAATGGCAGGGGAAATACCAGTCGTCGGGACGTACGTCGTATTCGGCTCTGAGATAACCCTTGTCGAAGGCACCGCCCGTTTCGGAAATCTCCGTGATGCGGTGAACCATCAGCATGGGCGGCAGGGGCAGCTGCGCATTGCCGGGGCCGAACAGCTCGCCATGTGCGCAGGCGATGAGTTCTTCGTACGAGAAGCTGGACTGTCTGGTGGTCATAAAGTTTCTTTTCCCCCCGCGTGAAGCCGATGGATGTGAACGTGTAGTCCAAGTTCTTCAGAAAATGAAGCACGAGCAAGGCAGCTTCATTCATGGCACCGGACCAGGCTCTCGCCTATATTTGGTGGTCGCATACAGGAAGGCTAGGGCCGCGACCAGACCTATTTGCGTCAGAAGCCCGTTTTTGCCGCGTTTATCAGGCTCTTGTCCCCATTGAACTATTGAAAGGCCGCGGTTCAAAAGTTATACCGCTAAGAGAAACCTGATTGCTTTATGCAGGAATAACCGGAGTTGGTCTTGATGACGGGTGCACCCCCGATCGCAATAGAGGTAAGGCTGCGCGGCGCGGGCCTGCGCCCCACCCGCCAGCGTGTCGCGCTCGGCGACCTCCTGTTTGCCAAGGGCGACCGGCATTTGACCGTCGAGGAACTGCATGAGGAGGCGGTTGCCGCCGGCGTGCCGGTTTCACTGGCGACCGTCTACAACACGCTGCACCAGTTCACGGAAGCCGGCCTCATCCGCGTTCTCGCGGTCGAGAGCGCCAAGACCTATTTCGACACCAATGTTTCCGATCATCACCATTTCTTCATCGAGGGTCATAACGAGGTCCTCGATATTCCCGTCAGCAACCTGACGATCGGCAATTTGCCGGAACCGCCCGACGGCATGGAGATCGCCCATGTCGACGTGGTGATCCGCCTGCGGGCGAAGCAAGGCTGACACACAGCCGCCTCACATGACATCATCAGGATGCCGGCCGGGCTTGTGCTTGTAGGTCGGGAAGGTCCAGCCGAACCACAGGGCTCCGCCGCGCACTGCAAAGGCCGCCGCGACGCCGCAGGCGGATGCCAGATAGAGCTGCATTTCCAGCGCATTGGCGAGCGTGAAGACGCTGGCGCCGATCAGCGCCGCCGTCACATAGATTTCCGGCCTCAGCAGCACCGAGGGCTCGTTCGCCATCAGATCGCGAAGGATGCCGCCGAAAGTCGCCGTCAGCGTGCCGGTGACGATCGCGATGGTCGGCGAGCCGGTGGCGGCGAGGCCCTTTGCGGCGCCGAGCACGCAATAGGCGGCAAGGCCGATCGCATCCAGCCAGATCAGCAGGCGGTAGCGCGATTCCAGCAGATGGGCGGTGAAGAAAACGATGACGCCCATGACGCAGCAGACGAGGATATAGGCCGGGTTCAGCACCCAGAAGACCGGCACGCGGCCGAGCACGATATCGCGCACGGTGCCGCCGCCCGTTCCCGTCACCATGGCGAAAAACAGAAAACCGATCAGGTCCAGCTGCTTGCGCGAGGCGGCGAGCGCACCCGTTGCGGCAAACAGCGCAATGCCGGCATAATCGAGATAGACGAGCAGAGACATGCGGTCCCCCGAACCGGCAGAGATTTTAGCGAAAGAACCACGGCGGCAAGGGCGGCGCAAGGCGGCGGTTCCATAAAGCTGAAGTCTTTGTTTGATGCATGTCGTTGTCCCAAAACCGCTGTACACTTTTGGGCGACATGCATTGGGAGCCTTATCCAAAAGAGGAAAGCCGTGAAAACGCTGCTGCTCGCCGTCCTGAACATCGTCCTGCTGCTCGTCATGCCCGTTGCCGCCTTCGGCCAGCAATCGCTGATCTCCGACCCGGAGATCTACGAGAAGAAGCATTTCCAGGAGCAATGCAAGACGGCCGAATTCGCCGACGGCTTCATCACCCGCCAGGACATCAACAATGACGGGCTGATCGACGCCGTGGTCAACGAAGGCCAGCTGACCTGCGACGGGCAGAAAGGGCCGCAATGCAACGACGACGGCTGCACCTATAACTTCTATCTGCAGGTCGCCGAAGGCGGCTATTTCATGATCGCGACGGCGCAGATCTACGGCTACGACTTCGTCCAGCGCTTCGGCAACATGGTGCTGGCAATGAAGATGCATCCGCGTTTCTGCGACCGTACCGAGGGCGATCCCTGCATCGTGACGGCGCGCGTCCGTGGCACGAAATTCGTTACGATTTCAAAGAAGTAGCTCAGCGGGGATAGAGCTCCGAAGTCCGGCCGGCGAGGTAATAGCCGACCAAGCCGTACCATTCGCGGATCGCCGTCGCCACGTTCTGCGCGTTGAGGTTCGGCTGGGTGAAATCGAAGCCCAGCTTCACCTGACCGTCGGTGCGATAATCGGTCGGCCAGGGCACGATATCGATGCCGAGCTTGCGGAAAATACCGACGGAGCGCGGCATGTGGAACCCCGAGGTGATCAGCAGGCAATTGGAAAGCCCCTGGCTCGCCAGGAATTCCTTGGTGTTGACGGCGTTTTCGAAGGTGGTGCGCGATTGCCGCTCCTCGATCAGTCGATCCTTTCCGACACCGAAGAGCGGGAAGAAGCGCTCGGATGCCGCCGCGTCGCCTTCGTAGATACCCGAGAGAGAGCCGTCGCCTCCCGAGATCAGGATGCGCGACTGCGGAAATTTCTGCGCGAGCCGCAGGGCTTCGACGAAGCGGTCGGCGGCGGCGTTGAACTCTATGCCATGGCGCGCCGTGTTGACCTCGTTTTCGAAAGCGCCGCCGAGCACGATCATGCATTGCAGGCTATCCGGATCGCCGGCGGGCCTCGGAAACCGTTCCTCGAGACCCTGCATCATAAGGTTGCCGGCCGTGGTGTAGAGCGTGACGAAGAGGATGAGGGCCGAAGCCATCGCACCGAGGATGCTTAGTCTGCGCCAGCGCAGAAGGCCGGCGACGAAGGCCAAGAAGACGAGAAAGAAGGCCAGTGACAGCGGCTGGGCAAAAATCCAGACAAGCTTCGAAATGACGAACAAGACCTACTCCTTAAAGCATGTCGCGCAAAAGCGTGCAGCGGATGGGCAGCGGCCCTTCCTATCCGATTCGACGGTAACAGGAATGCGACGGTTCTATTTCGCATGCGGGGCGGCCGAGCGATGCGGCGCGATCTTATGGTTGAAGCGCCGCTGCAGCGGCCGCGGGATCAGCATGGCGGCAAGCGCCAGCGCCATGGCGAAGAGGGAAACCAGCCACAGCGCATGCGCGCCCACCAGCCTGGTCAGGACGGCGCCGCTGACCGCGCCGAGGACCATGCCGCCCCAGGGCACGATCTGGATCGTCCATTCGAGGCGGCGGTCGCCGATGATCCAGCGGCCGATGCCGCGGCCGAACCGCGACAGCGCGCCGGTCACATAGGTCAGGCCGATCGGCAGGCCTTCGATATGCTCGACGGCGGCATTCACCATGCCCATGGCGAAAACGATCATGTAGAACCGCACCATCAGCATGTCCCGCATGGTCAGCATCGAAGCGAGCGCCAGAACGAGGCCGACGCAGCCGAGCACCACGAAAATACGGCGCTGCGAGACATGGGAAACGACGATGCCCGCCGCATTGCCGAGCACGAAAACGAGGATGGCCGAGACCAGCACCGCCGCGTGATGCAGATTGCCGTCGCTCAAGGCCAGCGCTGCCCGCGTCGTATTGCCCGTCATGAAGGAGACGAAATCGCCGGTCAGCAGAAGACCGGTCGCATCCGTCATGCCGGCAAGAAAGGAGATCGCTCCGACGAGGGCGACCCCGGTTACGGTTCGTCGGGTACGGATGATGCGGCGGCGTCTTGCTCTGGTCATTGGCTGATGGTCCTGAAGCCGAATCGCTGAGATTCGCCGACAAGGATAAATCCTCTCATTGAGGAATTGGCAAAGGTGAGCGGACTGACAGGAAAGATTCTACACGGATCGCCGGAACAACCCTTGTGGTCTTCGCCATCTTGGCTTCGGTCTCGCGATCTGGCAGACGGAGCTTATGAGCCATCATCGTATCGCGGGGGAAAGCATGGAGCAGGATTTTCCCATTCCAACCGGAGCCTTAATCCGACAGGGCGGACGGGCCTGTTTCTATCGCCTCGTCAATACGAGCCCCTTGCTGATACAGGTGCAATCGGGAACGAAGCTCGTCGCCGCGAACGACGAGCCTTTGCGGCTCGAGGCGGGCGCCTATGGGCTGCTGCCGGATTATCAGCCTCTGACGATGGACAACATTCCAAAGGCGCCGCAGCAGTATCAGACCGTCGCCCTTCCCGTTCCCCGGCAAGTGTTCGAGGATGCCTATGCCCGCATGGGCACGATTGCCGTGCCATCGATACCTCTTCCCGCGCGCGCTTCCGGCATGCCTGCGGAAGCGGCTGATTTGTTCGACTATTGCTGTCAGCCCGGCAATCTGGACAGGCTTCCCGTCGCCATCGCCAAGGCCCGACTGATGGAGCTCGTCACCTGGTTTGCGCTGTCAGGCGCGGTGCTCGGCCAAAGCCGGAGCCCCCGGCTCGAGGACCGGCTGAGGCAGATGATCGAAACAGATCCGGCCTTCGGCTGGACGCTCAGGCATGCGGCGCACGCGTTCAACATGAGCGAAGCGACGCTCAGGCGCAGGCTGTCGGCAGAGAATACCGGCTTCAGCGAAATCCTGAGCGATACAAGGATGAACCGGGCGCTTGCCCTCGTTCAAACGACCACGCTGTCCATGGCGCAGGTTGCGCTCGAAGTCGGATACGACTCGCCATCCCAGTTCGCGGCGCGGTTCAAGGAGCGGTTTGGCGTCAGTCCGCGCCATGTGCGCAACGGATCGGAGCCGTTTGAGCGGATCGGGACAGAAGTTGAGCATAGCGGGGCAGACGTGCTTTCCCGGTGACGATAGCTCTGCGGCGTCATCAACCGCAGGAAAGCAAAATGCGTTTCGTAACAGCACTTCTCGCCACGTCCCTTCTCGGCGCCACCGCCGCACAGGCGGAAATGAAGCTCACCTCCGCCGATTTGACCCAGGGCAAGCCGATGGCCGACGCGCAGGTCTTCAGCGGCTTCGGCTGCTCGGGCAAGAACGTTTCGCCCGATCTCGCCTGGTCCGGCGCTCCCGAGGGCACCAAGAGCTTCGCCATCATGGCCTACGATCCGGATGCTCCCACTGGCTCGGGCTGGTGGCACTGGTCGGTGTTCAACATTCCGGCAAACGCCTCGAAGATCGCCACCGGCGCAAGCGGCGACAAGAAGCTTCCGGACGGCGCCGTGGAAGGCCGCACCGACTTCGGCGTCTCGGGCTATGGCGGCGCATGCCCGCCGGCCGGCGATGCGCCGCACCATTATCAGTTCACCGTCTACGCTCTGTCGGTGGACAAGCTTCCCCTGCCGGATACGGCGCCTGGCGCCATGGTCGGCTTCTATGTCAGGGCCAATACGCTCGCTAAAGCGTCGCTCGAGGTCACCTACGGCCGCTGAGACTGGCCCCGCCTGTTATTGGCCGAGGCGGCTCGCCTCGGCCAGATGCGCCGCATAGAGCCGTCGGCAGTTAAAGCCCGCCGGATCCCGGATGTTTTTCCTTGACTATCTCGTCGCCCCACTGAACCTGCCCCTCCGAAACCTCTCGATCCAGGAGAATAACGTGGCTGAAAACGAGCTTTTCGAAAAGGGTTTGGAAATGCGCCGCGCCGTGCTCGGCGCCGAATATGTCGACAGAAGCATGGAGAGGGCCGACGACTTCATGATGGCCTTCCAGCGACTGACGACGGAATGGTGCTGGGGCTCCACCTGGACCCGCGAGGGCTTGGACCGCAAGACCCGCTCCATGCTCAATCTCGCGATGCTGACGGCGCTCTCGAAACCTTCGGAACTGAAGCTGCACGTCAAGGGAGCACTCCAAAACGGCGTGAGCGTCGAGGAGATAAAGGAAATTCTTCTCCACGCCACCGTCTATTCCGGAATCCCGGCCGGATTGGAGGCCTTCAAGGCCGCCCATGAGGTTCTTATTGCCGAAGGGGCGATCACCGCCGAGCGGTGAGCACCACCGCCTCGCTACAAAACGGTCTCGAACAGGGGGATCAGGGCCGCGCCGATCGCACCGGGCGCATCGATGACCTCCGCCACGGCCAGCCGCGGGACATCGCGCAACGCGCCGTGGCGAGGCAAGTTGTTGAATTCGGTCCTTTCGATGAGCATCCTTGCCAGCGAATGCGGAAGCTCGCCGCCAAGAACGATCAATGCCGGGTCGAAGACCGCGCAGATCGCGTTGATGGTGCGGTTGTGCGCAGGCGTGACGCGGTCGACCCACTCGGCAACGCCGTCCCACTCCACCAGATTTTCGTTTTTCAGATCCTTCAGCGTCAAATCGGGACGGCCCCTGGCATGGAGGTCGCGAAGCAAGACGCTGAGCGCGGGACGGTCGTCATAGTCCTGACGCCCGAACAGAACGGAATATTCGCCGGCATTGCCGAAGCTGCCGCGAAACGGCATGCCGCCGGAAACGAGGCCGCCGCCATATCCGTGAAGATGAGCGATATAGGCGAAATCCGCGACATCGCGGCCGACACCGAAAATCGCCTCCGCCAAAGCCGCGGTCCTGGCCACATTGTCTGCCCAGACCGGCAAACCGAGCTGCTCTCCGAGCAGAGGCGCGAGATCGATCAATGACCAATGCGCGAGCGGCAGCGGGCAATTGAAGGCCGTTTCCAGCATGCGGTGGCCGGCGACCGCGAGACCGACGCCGAGAATGTCGCGCCGTTTGGCGCCGCGGCGGGCGAGAAGGTCTTCGACCGCCGCTTCGATCCGCTCCATCTCCAGGGCCAGCGACGATCCCGACTGGGCAATTTCCATATTCTCCAGAGGTTCTCCGAACCCCATGAGGCAGAGGCCGATCGAACCGACGTTCACGGAGATGCCGAGCGTCAGGCACCAATCCCTGCAGAGCGAGAGCTCCGGGCTCGGCGGCCCGGGGCGCCGGCTTTCCGATGGCGACAAGACGAGCATTCCCCGATCATGGAGCCGTCCGACGATCCTGTGCAGCGATTGCTGGGTGAGATCGAGCGGCTCGGTCAGGTCGGAGCGTTCGATGCCGGGCGATTTCCAGATCAGTCGCAAAAGATCCCGCTCATTGCGGGAGGCCACCCGCAAAGGCTGAGCGTCCCGCAGGAAATGCGGTGCGACATGGTCTAGAGGGACGTACTTCATTTTCGGATCATTTTGATTTACACTGGGGGTGTGAAACTCGTCGGAAGTGCTTTGCTTCTGCCAAACCGAGGTCCTGCCTGTCGCATCAAGATTGGCCGAGCCAGCCGGGATGAGCATTTGGGGAAGAGAAAGGGAGACTGATTCTGAGCGTTGGAAGGGAAGGATATAACCATGCCGCCCGAGATAGAAGAGGGCGTTTGGACCGGCGGGTTGTGGAAAACGGAAAGAGCCGAGCTGTATGGTATGGTTAAGATCTAATAGTTCGCGGCGCGAGCGTGACTACGGCTTCGTGCCGACCCATGAAGGCAGCGACTTCGAATCGATGGTGCAGGCCTTCACGTCGAGTTACGGAGTCTTCGGTGCGAAGCCGCTGGGTGACGAGCGAGCCTTCAACTGGGCGGGGGACTTGAGAGCCGGCGGGCCGCTGACATCGCTTCACTCGGTCTATCCGACATCCTGGAAAATCCGGACGCTCGACGAGAGCCCGCAGCATCTTGCATTTTTCATTCCCCACGCGGGATCCATTGAACTGACCGTTGGCAAGAAGAGCGTCAACGGCGGACCGGGGCGGCTTCTCATGGCCAACAATCATGAGGCCGACGATCGGGTGGTCCATGGTCCGCATTGCTCGGACGTGCTTTTCCTAGATTGGAAGGTGATGAGGCGGACGCTGTTTTCGCTCCTGGAAACGCCGACCCTCGAATCGCTCGACCTCGAGCCCGTCGTGGACCTCACAACCCCGGCAGGCCGGCTCATCGGCAACCTGACGCAGACGATCATACAGGGCATGCGCAATGGCGGGCCGCTCCTTTCCTCCCCGCTTGCCTTGTCGACGATGAGCGAGGCGCTGGCCGATCTGGTGATCCGCTTCGCCCAGCACCGTCTTTCCGGTCATTTCGAGAGGAAGAAAGTATCCGCGGTTGCCCCATGGCATGTCCGACGCGCGATCGATTACATGCACGCCAACATCGCCGAGCCTTTCACCATGTCGATGGTGGCCGACGACGTCGGAATTTCACTGCGCGCGCTGCAAACCGGCTTCAAGACCTTCCGGGGAACCTCGCCAGGCGCCTACCTGCGCACGATCCGGCTGAAAGCCGTTCACGACCAGCTGCGCGATCCCCTGAACCAGCAAACCCTGCGTGACATCTGTACGACCTGGGGCTTCTTTCATCCGGGTCGGTTTTCAGCGATCTACCGCAGCGCTTTTGGGGAAAGCCCCAGAGATACGCGTCTGCGGGCTGCCGTGAGCTTTGGCGCGACGGCATGAATTCCAGCGCGTCGCAACGAACGTGATTCCTGCGACGCGCCTGTTTCATGCCACTCCTGAGGTTGCGCCGAGCGAGCCCCTCTATTTCTTGAAGGCTTTCTCCAGGAAGGCTATCAGCGACGGCCGCCAGACATCCATTTCGTGCTGGAGGTCGGGATAGTCCTGGTAGTCGTGGGCGATCTTCCTTTCGTCCAGTATCGCCTTGAGGCCGGCTATATCAGTGCCGGTGACCTGATCCTTCGTTCCCACCGTCACGGTAAAGCCGCGCAGCGCCTTGTTGATCCTGTCGGGATCGTTCAGCGCAGCCTCGACCGCCTCGTTCGGCACCGTGGTCGTGCTGACCCCGCTGAATGTCGCGATCCATCCGAAGGTGCCGAGGTGTGAAAGACCGGAAACGAGCGCCTGATATCCGCCCTGCGACAGTCCCGCGACCGCGCGCCCGTCCGCATCGTTGCGCACCCGATAATGTTTTTCCATGTAGGGAATGAGGTCTTCGACAAGCTCGCGATCCGCGGCTTCAGCGTTTTTGGGATAGAAATTCTTCCGACGGTCGGCGCCGGGGAAATCCTCGGGAATCGCACCGGGCACATCGGTTTCGGTGTCCGGAATGACGACGATCATCGGCTCGATTTTCTGCTCCGCCAGAAGATTGTCGAGGATCTGCGGCGCCCGGCCCTGCTCGACCCAGGAGCCGACCGTGTCGCCGAAGCCGTGATAGAGATAGACGACCGGAAGAGGCTTGGAAGCGTCGCTGTAACCGGGCGGCGTATGCCGAATGCATGCGCACAATCCAGCTCCTTAGTTCCACAACGCCGGGCATTGAGCGACGACTCGCGGCGGCATTTCCCGAATACCCTGAAGTCATCCGCAGCTGCCGAGAGGGGTTGGCGAAGATGCTTTCTGAGACTAAGCAGCTTCAAGCCATGGCTGAGAGCTACAAGCCGATGATACAGAACGCCAGCACATGGACGGACTGGGAGGCTGGGCTCATGAAGCTGCACGAGTGGCGGAGCACGGCTGCTGGCCTTTATCCGCACGCGGAGACAACGATTGGGCGCATCGAAAAGCTATTAGCTGACGCAGAACACGGCGCAACTCCACCGGAACCCAGCAGCATCCAGAAGGTCGTGGCCTTGAGAGACCGTGACCGAGGGTTTGACGCGCCGCCGCTTTGATGTGCTTAGGTGAGTGACTGTCCGTTCACCCTCACTACGGCTGGACTCGATGCGGCGCTAGCTCCAAAATGCGTTGATTGTTGAGTCGGGCGAAGCGTTAGATGCATCTATGCTTTATCGATGAAAGCGGAACTCCGCCATCAAAGCCAAATCCTAACCAGCCGTACTTCACGCTGGGCGCTGTTATCATCAGAGACGAAGACTGGAGCGGAATAGCCAAGGCCGTCCGAGGCTTCGCCATTCGGCATAAGCTGAGGGGCGAACTGAAGTGGCGCTATTTCTCTCCCCACAACTCCTCGTCCGATAACCCCATGCTTGGCAAAAGCGCAGAGGAAAGGAAGGCGCTGAGCCTAGAACTGGCGGGGATCATCGCGAAGAGCCCACTTACCATAATCGCCTGCGTGACAGACATTGGGGCGGCGTTTGAATATGCCTCGGTGAGCAGTCAACGAGAACTGTATCATTTCGCATACAAGCCACTGACTGAGCGCTTCCAGTATTTTCTTCAAGACGGCAAGAGCGTAGGGATCATCATCGCAGATCATCGGGGACGTGATGACGACCGACTCCTGCGAGCACACCATGACACACTAATTGCGAAATCTGGAATCAACGTATCGGGTTATAGTAAGCTGATCGAGGGTCTTCTCTTACAGGACTCATGTCACTCGATAGGAATCCAGTTGGCTGACTTTGTGGCAGGAGCAATCCACCGGGCGTACTCCACGAAGGATGGGGACCTTGCGAAGATTATCAAGCCTCGGATTAGGGCTAAGCCAGACGGCACCGTATCTGGTCACGGCATCGTGCACCACCCGCGTGACCGCTTCAGGGCTGGGCTAGAAAGAAAGTAGACGCCGGGCGAGACAGTAGTCTCGACGCCATAGATGTCAGGCTCCCGAGCGCATCGTATATGTACTCATGAAAGGTTGACCCTTCAAGGAATCGCATTCCAAACTGCGGCTCTATGCTGGCGTATGGTGAATCATTTTTCTCCAAGGCCGATTCGAAAGGCTCCGCATTGCAGGTTAAAGGCGAGTGGGTACTTCCTTTGGGTACCTGTCGCGAGCACACCTACCAATATCTTATTGTTATCGTGGGGAAATAAGGAACGGAGGGAGATTTGGTGGAGCTAAGCGGGATCGAACCGCTGACCTCTTGCATGCCATGCAAGCGCTCTCCCAGCTGAGCTATAGCCCCATCAAGGGTGGTCCGGCGTGGGCCGGTCCTGGGATATTCCGGAGGGCGTTTCCTCTGGAGTGGCGGCTTATTACTTGCGGTTTTCGCAGATGGCAAGCCTAAAAAATCGGCCCGGGAGAATTTTTATCGTCCGGGCCGAAATGCAGCCGTCAGACTTCGTCTTCGTCGCCGGTCACGCCGATGATGTCGCTCATGTCGTCGTCATCGTCGTCTTCGTCGGCTTCGAGGAAGGTGTCGTCGTCATCGCCTTCGATTTCGACGTCGTCATCGCCCATGTCGGGGATGTCGTCGCCGCTCGCGCCATCCTCGGCGTCCTCGAGCGAAACCAGTTCGACTTCGGTGTTTTCGGTATCGACTTCCGCAACCTCGTCTTCCTCGGCAACGTCGGCGATCGCCGAGGTTTCCTCGAAGAAGGAGAGAGGATAGGACTTGCCGGTATAAGGGGAGACGATCGGATCCCGGTTCAGATCGTAGAATTTCTTGCCGGTTTCCGGATCGGTACGCTTGGTTCCAAGTTCCGCTTTCGCCACTATAAGCCTCGTGAGAATGGCCGAACCCAAGATTCGGCAAATGCCGTTCAAGCCGGCTTTCCATCGGAATTTATAAGCCGGTCCCCTTAATCGCTGCGGCTTCCCATGTCAAAGCCAAACTTTATGATCGGCGCCGCTGGTTTTTCGCATGCCGGCGGATGACCGGCCGACACGTTCATGTTAACGAGCCGCGGCAGCGGTAGAATCCGCGCCGAGATTGCCGCCGACCAGGTCATGGTTGACGGGAAATACGCCGCATTTACAGAGGATTGCTGGAATGTCGCTCGGTCCCGGCCAAAGCCCGCCACCGCCCGGACCAGCCGCCGCAGGGATTGATCGCATGACACCGAAGACTTTCACCATCGCCATCGACGGGCCGGCAGCCGCCGGCAAGGGCACGCTGTCGCGCCGCATCGCCGAGCAGTACGGCTTTCATCACCTCGATACCGGCCTGACCTATCGCGCCACCGCCAAGGCGATGCTCGATGCCGGCCTGCCGTTCGACGACGAGGCGGTGGCGGAAAAGATCGCGCGGGAGGTTGAATTGGCGGGGCTGGATCGCGATATGCTGTCCAAGCACGAGATCGGCGAAGCCGCCTCGAAGATCGCGGTGATGCCGCCGGTGCGCCGGGCGCTGGTCGAAGCGCAGCGGCGTTTTGCGGCAAAGACGCCGGGAACGGTGCTCGACGGACGCGATATCGGCACGGTCGTCTGCCCCGATGCGCCGGTGAAGCTCTATGTGACGGCGTCGCCGGAGGTGCGTGCCAGACGCCGCTACGACGAGATCCTCGGCAAGGGGGGGACGGCGGATTTCGATGCGATCTTCGAAGACGTCAAGCGACGCGACGAACGGGACATGGGGCGGGCCGACAGCCCTTTGAAACCAGCCGATGATGCGCACTTGCTTGATACGTCGGAAATGAGTATAGAGGCCGCGTTTCAAGCCGCTAAGTCGATCATCGACGCCGCCTTGAGCCGAAATGCCTAAATAAGCGGTTTTCCGCGCTTCGTGCGCGGGACGCTCATGCAAAGCAAGCCTGAAATTCCGTCCAAGCGCCGGATTGCCTTCGTGAAAGAGGGCGGACTGGGTTCAGGCCCATTCAACACGAACCAACCGGCGCATACGTGGGCCTTGAAGCTATCGAAGGCCACGCAGGAGATTTTATGTCAGTAGCAACTCCCTCTCGCGAGGATTTCGCGGCCCTTCTCGAAGAGTCCTTTGCCAAGAACGATCTGGCTGAAGGCTATGTCACCAAGGGTATCGTCACGGGCATCGAAAAGGATGTCGCCGTTGTCGACGTCGGCCTGAAGGTCGAAGGCCGCATCGCGCTCAAGGAATTCGGCGCACGCGCCAAGGACGGTTCGCTGAAGGTCGGCGACGAAGTCGAAGTCTATGTCGAGCGCATCGAAAACGCGCTTGG
Organism: Rhizobium sp. BR 249; assembly: GCF_047445895.1. Lineage (NCBI taxonomy): Bacteria > Pseudomonadati > Pseudomonadota > Alphaproteobacteria > Hyphomicrobiales > Rhizobiaceae > Rhizobium > Rhizobium sp. BR 249. The sequence goes on from NZ_JARWKX010000001.1 coordinate 467,157, forward strand.
TGAAGCCGTTCTGTCGCGCGAGAAGGCTCGCCGCGAAGAAAGCTGGATCAAGCTCGAAGCCAAGTTCGAAGCCGGCGAGCGCGTCGAAGGCGTGATCTTCAACCAGGTCAAGGGCGGCTTCACGGTCGACCTCGACGGTGCGATCGCCTTCCTGCCGCGTTCGCAGGTCGACATCCGCCCGATCCGCGACGTCACTCCGCTGATGCACAACCCGCAGCCCTTCGAAATCCTCAAGATGGACAAGCGCCGCGGCAACATCGTGGTTTCGCGCCGTACGGTTCTGGAAGAATCCCGTGCCGAGCAGCGTTCTGAAATCGTTCAGAACCTCGAAGAAGGCCAGGTTGTCGACGGCGTCGTCAAGAACATCACCGATTACGGTGCGTTCGTCGACCTCGGCGGCATCGACGGCCTGCTGCACGTCACCGACATGGCATGGCGCCGTGTGAACCATCCGTCGGAAATCCTGAACATCGGCCAGCAGGTCAAGGTTCAGATCATCCGCATCAACCAGGAAACCCACCGCATCTCGCTCGGCATGAAGCAGCTCGAGTCCGATCCGTGGGATGGCATCCAGGCCAAGTATCCGGAAGGAAAGAAGATTTCCGGTACCGTCACCAACATCACCGATTACGGTGCGTTCGTCGAGCTGGAGCCGGGCATCGAAGGCCTGATCCACATCTCGGAAATGTCCTGGACCAAGAAGAACGTTCACCCCGGCAAGATCCTGTCCACGAGCCAGGAAGTCGAAGTCGTCGTTCTCGAAGTCGATCCGTCCAAGCGCCGTATCTCGCTCGGCCTCAAGCAGACGCTGGAAAACCCGTGGGCAGCATTCGCCCGCAGCCATCCGGCCGGCACTGAAGTCGAAGGCGAAGTCAAGAACAAGACCGAATTCGGCCTGTTCATCGGCCTCGACGGCGATGTCGACGGCATGGTGCACCTCTCCGACCTCGACTGGAACCGTCCGGGCGAACAGGTCATCGAGGAGTACAACAAGGGTGACGTCGTCAAGGCTGTCGTTCTCGACGTCGATGTCGAGAAGGAACGCATCTCGCTCGGCATCAAGCAGCTCGGCAAGGATGCTGTCGGCGAAGCCGCTGCCTCCGGCGACCTGCGCAAGAACGCAGTCGTTTCGTGCGAAGTCATCGCCATCAACGACGGCGGCATCGAAGTGAAGCTCGTCAGCCACGAGGACATCACTTCCTTCATCCGTCGCGCCGACCTCGCCCGCGACCGCGACGAGCAGCGTCCTGAGCGCTTCTCGGTCGGCCAGGTCGTCGACGCCCGCGTCACCAACTTCTCCAAGAAGGACCGCAAGATCATGCTGTCCATCAAGGCTCTGGAGATTGCGGAAGAGAAGGAAGCCGTCGCTCAGTTCGGTTCGTCCGACTCGGGCGCCTCGCTCGGCGACATCCTGGGCGCAGCGCTCAAGAACCGCGGCGGCGAATAAGCCTCGCAACCGTCTCTGAATTGAAGAACCCGCCGGAGCGATCCGGCGGGTTCTTCATTTTCAGACGATGAAACCTGCTATTCCCAGCCGACCATGCGCTGATAGAGCGCGTAGACAGGATCGGCGACCGCGCTTGCCTGATGCGGCGTCGGCTCGGCGTCGATCATCCTCGGCGTCCTGCGTGCCGGCTGAGCCTCGGTCTCTTCCCCATCGGGCTCGGCATCCTCACCGCCGGACTGCGCCTGCTGCTCATCCTCCGGAGCATCATCACGATGATGCTGATGCTGGTGGTGCGTTTCGCCGGCCGTCTCATTCGCCGGCATATCCTTGGCGAATTGATAGGGCAGCGGGGCATAGGGAAGGCCCTCGGGCATTCTTGCCTGCAGCGGCAGATAGGGAGCCTCGGCCGGAGCGGGCATCGGCATCGGATCCGGCTGTGCGGCGATGTCTTTCGGCTGGCGGGCGGCCGCAGCCGCTATGTCCATATCCATCTGCGGCGGGCGAGGTGCTGCGGGTTGGCGCGCATCGGGCATTGCAAGCTCCGCCGGCTGCCGCGTCAAGGTTTCGGTCGCGTCGCTGATGACGGCTTCATCGAGGATCGCATCGATCTCCACCGCCGCCTCGACCGGACCATCCTCCACCACGGCTTCGATATCCTGCTCGCGGATGATCGTCGCGATCATCTCCGAGACTTCTTCCGTCATCGAGGCGACAATTCCCGCCCAGTTCCTGGGAATGACGGGATCAAGCTTTTCCGACGTCGTGCGCGGCTGGGCGGCAGGCGCTTCCGTCATCTCCTCGGCCGCGGTCGTCTCCGTCGGCAGAGCTTCGCGGGTTTCGATCTCCCGGGTCGCGGATTTCTCCGGGGCCGCTTCCCTTACCGTTACCGGAGCGGACTGAGCCCGGTTTTCCGGCCGCGGCGTTTCCGGATCGGCGGCTTCCACGGCTTCGGCGACGACTGCTTCTTCGGCAGCCGCGTTCATTTCGGCCTCGATCAGCGGATCGGCTGGCGCAGGCGCCTTCTCTGCCGGCTGACGCGTGGCGGCCGGCAGGCTGCCCTCGTGCAGCTGTATTTCGGGACGTGCTTCGGGACGCATCGGCGAAGCATCGTTCTGGCCATAGGAGCGCATGACGGCGCGGGCGGCGAGATCGCGATCCTTGTAGCGGACGATCTCGAGATAGGCGACGATGCGGGCGGCTTCCGGCCCTGTCGGGTTCTTCAGCGCTTCGGCGATCATCCGGAGCGGCAGGCTATGGCCCTGCGCGGTCAGCTGGCGCTCGACCGCGTCGATCCTGGCGGCCGGCAGCTGCCGTATCGCATCGGCAAGCCGGGAGGCAAAGGCAAGATTGGTCTCGTCCTCGCCGCGATCCAGCGAAATCGAGCGGCCGGCCGCATCGATGACATCGAACAGGGCATCGACCATGCGCTCGCGCGCGGCAAGCAACAGAATGTTGAGCTTGCCGGCGATGGCGGAATTCAAGTCAGCCGCTTCGACGGCGTTGACGGGTGCCGGCGCGATCACCGATCGGCCGAGACCGCCCGCGGCGATCGCCGCAGTCTGACCCTGGGACGAAAAGCTTGCATTGGACGCTGCACGAACGGGAGACAACATGGCATGCCCTTTCGTAAAGTGACGATGAAAGCAGGCTCTATAAAAGGACCGCGCTCATCCGGTCCCTTGCATCCCCGCAGATCCTCCTGTCCGCATGACGCAATTCCGGCGTCATCGAATGCATAAAAATTAAAATGAATTTTAATAAAGACACCTTAACGAAACGCTAACAGCCGTGGACAGGCACATCCACGGCGATCGTCAGCAGGCAGAAAGGCAATTCGCTCAGCTGTGGGCGAAGATATCGGCCTCTTCCCAGCCGAGCAGGTCGAGCTTGGCGCGGGTCGGCAGGAATTCGAAGCAGGCCGTGGCATGATCGAACCGGCCGTCGCGGATCAGCCGTGCCGTCAGCTTGTCGCGCAGGGCGTGCAGGTAAAGCACGTCGGAAGCGGCATATTCGAGCTGCGCCGGAGACAGCGTCTCGGCCGCCCAGTCGGAGGATTGCTGCGCCTTGGAAATATCGACGTCGAGCATCTCCTTGAGATTGTCCTTGAGGCCGTGCCGATCCGTATAGGTCCGGCTGAGCCGCGAGGCGATCTTGGTGCAGAAGACCGGCGTCGTCGTGACGCCGAAAGTATGGAAGAGCACGGCGATATCGAAGCGGCCGTAATGGAAGATCTTCTGATGAGTGGGATCTTCGAGCAGGGTGACGAGATTGGGGGCCTCTTTCTGGCCGGCAGCGATGCGGATGACATCGGCGGTGCCGTCACCCGGCGACAGCTGGACGACGCAGAGCCGGTCGCGTCGCGGCACCAGGCCGAGCGTTTCGGTGTCGATCGCGACCGCGCCGGTATAACGGGCGGCATCGGCCGCGGAGATATCGCCTTCGTGATAACGTATGGTGGCCGCCATGAGACTGTCTTTCGTTCGAATGCTTCCCCTGGCGCTATAGCGCAAAGGCGCAAAATGCGAAACCGCTTTCCGGCCGCAGGAACGCCGCGAGCCCTCACGGGACGCACGCTCCAGCATTTTAACAGGCGGCATTCCTGCGCGTGTCAATAATGCGGCGGGCGGGTGATCGCCGGAGCCTCCAGCGACTGCTCCTCGAGCGACAGGAAGCGTTCGGTCAAGCGATCGAGCTTGGTGCGCATCTGCTCCACGATTTTCCATTGCTCGGCGAGCTGATCGGAAAGCTCCTCGATCGTCTTTGCCTGGTGGGCCAGCATTTCCTCCAGCCGGGTGATGCGGTTCGTCTCCTCGGACATCGATCCTCCTTCGCCGGAACGGCAGAACAGATGATTCTCCCAAACCGGAAATAGGTCGCCGCGTCAATGCTTTCGAGGCCCGCGCAAAATGCACCATCTGGTTACTAAAAGACCTTGCCGCGCCTGATGTTGTGGGATAGGCCCTTATCCATCAGGGAGGAATACTGATGGATGTAGGGAACGGCTTTCTTCATCCGGACCGGCTCTTTCCGGCCGACCCGGCAATACGGACCATCGCGCGAGACCTCTACGAGACGGTGCGCGGTCTTCCGATCGTCAGCCCGCATGGGCATACCGAACCCTCATGGTTTGCCGACGATAAGCCCTTCGAAGATGCGGCCTCGCTGTTGGTCATTCCCGATCACTATCTCTTCCGCATGCTGCACAGCGTCGGCGTGACATTGGACGAGCTCGGCGTTCCCAGGCTCGACGGTAAGCCGGTGGCTGAGGGGCGAGCGATCTGGCGGGCCTTTGCCGCGCATTATCACCTCTTCCGTGGAACGCCTTCGAGCCTCTGGGTCGACCACGCGATGTCGGCCGTGCTCGGCTGCACCGAGCCGCTGACATCGGACAATGCCGACGCGCTCTACGACCACATCAACGCCCAGCTCGCCCTTCCCGAATTCCGCCCGCGGGCGCTGCATCAGCGATTCGGCATCGAAACGATCGCGACCACCGAAGGCGCGCTCGACCCGCTCGTCCATCACCAGAAGATGGCGGCGGACGGCTGGATCGGCAAGGTGCGCACGACCTACCGGCCGGACAGCGTCACCGATCCCGATGCCGTCGGCTTCCGCGACAATCTCGTCAAGTTCGGAGAGATCACCGGCGCCGACGTGACCCGCTGGGACGGCCTGATCGAGGCGCATCGGCGCCGGCGCGCCTATTTCCGCCAGTTCGGCGCGACCGCGACCGATCACGGCGTACCCACCGCCTTTACCGCAGACCTGCCGCTTGCCGAAAAGCAGGCGCTGCTCGACAAGGCGCTGAAAGGACCGCTTTCGGCTGCCGACGCAGAGCTTTTCCGCGGCCAGATGATGACCGAAATGGCCGGCCTTTCGGCAGAGGACGGCATGGTGATGCAGATCCATGCCGGATCGAGGCGCAATACCGACAGCGGGCTCTTTGCGACCCGCGGCCCCAATATGGGCGCCGATATCCCGACACGCACGGACTGGGTCGGCGGCCTGAATGCGCTGCTTTCCAGATACGGCCATGCGCCGGGCTTGCGCATCCTGCTCTTTACGCTCGACGAAACCACCTATGCCCGGGAACTCGCTCCGATGGCCGGCCATTGGCCCTGCCTGATGATCGGACCGCCCTGGTGGTTCCATGACAGCCCGCTCGGCATCCGCCGCTATCTCGACCAGGTGGTGGAGACGGCCGGTTTTGCCAATCTCGCCGGGTTCAACGACGATACGCGCGCGCTGCTGTCCATTCCTGCCCGCCACGACGTCTGGCGGCGCGAAGTCTGCCGCTTCCTGGCGCAGCTCGCCGCCGAGCACCGGATTTCCCTAGAGGAAGCCGAGATCGTCGCGCGCGAACTCTCCTATGACAATGCAAAGAAGGCCTACAAGCTGTGAGCGACAGACTGCAGAACGTGACCGGCCTTGCGCCGACGGCGAAGCTTCCCGCCTATGATCGGAATGCGCTGAAGGCCGGTATCCTGCATCTCGGCCCGGGCGCCTTCTTCCGCGCCCATTTCGCGCCCTTCACGGATGCTGCGCTCGCAGCCGCAGGCGGCGACTGGGGCATCGAGGTGGCGAGCCTGCGCACGCCCGATGTCGCGGACAATCTCTCCGCCCAGAACGGGCTCTACACGATGCTGATCCGCGACAGCGCGGGCACGGCGGCCGAGGTGGTCGGCTCGATCCTGAAGGCGCATGTGGCGCCGCGCGATCCGGCCGGCCTGCTGGCGCGGCTCGAAGACCCTGCCATCCGTATCGTCAGCATGACGGTGACGGAAAAGGCCTATGGTTTCGATCCCGCGACGGGCGGCCTCGACCTCAAACATCCCGATATCGTCGCCGACCTCGCCAACCGGCATGCGCCGCGCGGCGTCATCGGCTATCTCGTCGAGGGCCTCGCACGCCGCCGGCAGAAGGGTATCGCGCCCTTCACGCCGCTCAGCTGCGACAACCTGCCGAGCAACGGCGCGGTGCTGAAGCGCCTCGTGCTGGAATTCACCTCCCGCATCGATGCCGACCTGCATCGCTGGATCGAGACGAATGTGCCCTTCCCGTCGACGATGGTCGACCGCATCACGCCCGCAAGCACCGAAGCGACCTATGCCGATGCCGAACGGCTGACCGGCCGCAGCGACATGGCGGCGATCGAGACGGAGCCTTTCACGCAATGGGTCATCGAAGATCATTTCGTCAATGGCCGGCCGGCCTGGGAAAAGGTGCGCGGCGCGCTGATGGTCGAGGACGTCTCGGCTTACGAAAAGATGAAGCTCAGGATGCTGAACGGAGCCCATTCGCTGCTTGCCTATCTCGGTTATATCGGCGGCTATGAATTCATCCGTGACGTGATGGACGATGCGGCCCTCGCCGCCCTGGCCTACCGCCACATGCACGCGGCCGCGAGAACGCTCGACGCCGTGCCGGGCATCGATCTCGATGAATACGCCAATGAATTGATAGCACGCTTTGCAAATAAGGCGATCGCGCACCGCACCTACCAGATCGCCATGGACGGCACGCAAAAGCTGCCGCAGCGGCTGCTGGAGCCGGCATGCGAAGCGCTGGCCCATGGCGACCGTGCGGAGACCTATGCGATCGCCGTCGCGGCATGGATGCGCTATGCGATCGGCGAACACGGCAATGGCGAACGCTACGAACTGCGCGATCCCCGCGCTCAGGAAATCGCCGCCCTCATCGCCGATGTACCCCGCACCGGCCCGGCGCTCTCGGCCGCGCTTTTCACCCTTCCGGGACTTTTCCCGTCAGCTTTGACAGGACATCGGGCGTGGACGCAGGATGTATCGGACAAGCTGGAGATTCTGATCCAGGACGATCGGTTGCCGCTGTTTTGAGAGCTTGAAATCTTTTCTTCAGCAGAAGAAAGGGCGTGCCACACGGCATACCCTCTCCTCCGTCATCCCTGTGCTCGTCACAGGGATCCAGTACGCCCAAGTCCTTGGGCGGGTAACTCTATCCAGGTAGCAGGTAGTCATTCACCGCGCAGACGCGCGGTGGCTGGATTCCTGTGACGAGCACAGGAATGAGGGAGTTCGGGTTACCGGGCTCTTCTCAGCCATACCGGAATTCAGCCCTTCACCCGCGCCATTTCGGGATCATAGAGCGGCGCCAGCGACACCTTGCAGGGAATGCGGTCCCTCGCGACATCAAGCTCATAGGAGCCAGAGAGGACGAAGTCCTCCGTGACGCCATGGGCGTTGCGGACATAGCCGTAACCGATCGCCTTGCCCAGCGTATAACCGAAGCCGCCGCTCGAGAGCCAGCCGACACGTTTGCCGTCGCGATAGATCGTTTCGCGGCCGAGCAGCACGGTATCGGGATCATCGGGAACGAAGCAGGCGAGGCGCTTCTTCACGCCGCCCGCAAGCTGCCGCTCGATCGCCTCGCGGCCGCGGAAGGGAATGTTCTTGCGCATCTTGACCGCCCAGCCGAGGCCGGCTTCGACAGGCGTATGGTCGGGGCCGATATCGGAGCCCCAGGCGCGATAGCCCTTTTCCAGACGGCAGCTCTCGATGGCGCGGTAGCCGGCATTGATGAGGCCGAGCTCGCCGCCAGCGGCCATCAGCACGTCATAGACCGTGGTCGCATATTCGATGGGGACGTGCAGTTCGTAGCCAAGTTCGCCGACATAGGTGATGCGCAGCGCCCGCACCGGGCAGCCCGATATGCCGATGGTTCTCACCTGGCCGAAGGGGAATGCCGCGTTCGAAACATCGCTGCCCGTCACCCTTTCCAGCACGGCGCGGGAGTTCGGCCCCATCAGCGACAACACGCAATAGGCTGAGGTGACGTCGACCAGTTCGGCATGCATGTCCGCCGGAATATTGCGTGCGATCCAATTGAAATCATGGGTGGCGAAACCGGTGCCGGTGACGATGTAATATTCGTCCTCGGCGATGCGGGCGACGGTCAGATCGCATTCGATGCCGCCCTTGTCGTTCAGCATCTGGGTGTAGATGAGCGAGCCCACCGGTTTTGCGACGTCGTTGGAAGCGATCCAGGAAAGCGCCGCCTCGGCATCCCTGCCCTTCAGCACGAATTTGGCGAACGAGGTCTGGTCGAAGATGACCGCCGCCTCACGCACCGCCTTGTGCTCGCGGCCGACCGCCTCGAACCAGTTCTGTCTGGCGTAGCTGTAAATATCCTTCGGCTCCTCATTGGCGAAGAGATCGGCGAACCAGTTCGGCCGCTCCCAGCCGAGCTTTTCACCGAAACAGGCGCCCTGCGCCTTCAGCCGGTCATAGAGCGGCGACTTGCGGCAGGGGCGGCCGCTCGCATATTCCTCGAAGGGAAAGGCCAGCGTGTAATGTTTGCCATAGGCTTCGAGCGTGCGGGTGCGCACCCAGTCGGTATCGAAATGCGGGCGTCCGAAGCGGCGGATGTCGACCGGCCAGAGATCGTAGGGCGGCTCCCCCTTCGTCACCCATTCGGCAAGCGCCATGCCGGCGCCGCCGGCGGATGCGATGCCGAAGGCGTTGAAGCCGGCGCCGACGAAGAAATTCTTGAGTTCCGGCGCCTCGCCGAGAATGAAATTGCCATCGGGCGTGAAGCTTTCCGGGCCGTTCAAGAGCTGCTTGACGCCGACATTCTCCAGCGCCGGAACGCGCCCGAGCGCCTGTTCCATGATCTGCTCGAAATGGTCGAAATTGCTGTCCAGCAGCGTGTAGTGAAAACCTTCGGGAATGCCTTTTTCCGCCCAGGCAATCGGGTTCGGCTCGTAACCGCCCATGACGATGCCGCCGACCTCCTCCTTGTAATAGGTCAGGCGATCGGGATCGCGCAGCGTCGGCAAGTTAGAGGGCACACCGAAGGATTCGGTGATGATGTATTGATGCTCGACGGAGACCAGCGGCACGTTGACACCGAAACGGGCGGCGAAGGCGCGCGTCCACTGGCCGGCACAGACGACGACGCGCTCGCATTCGATGCGCCCCTCAGCGGTGATGACGGCGCGGATCTTTCCCTTGTCGATTTCGAGATCGAGGACTTCGGTATCCTCGAAGATCGAAACACCGGACATTCGCGCGCCTTTCGCCAGCGCCTGGGTGATGTCGGAAGGGTTGGCCTGACCGTCCGTGGGAAGGAAGGCGGCGCCGACGAGATCGTCAATCGTCATCAGCGGCCAGAGATCGAAAGCCTCCTGCGGCGTCAGCAACTGCATTTCGAGGCCGAAGGATTGGGCCGTGGTCGCCTGGCGTTTGACTTCCGTCCAGCGCTCCTCGTTGCAGGCAAGCCGCAGGCCGCCATTCATCTTCCAGCCGGTGCCGAGGCCGGTTTCCTCTTCCAGCCGCTTGTAGAGATCGACGGAGTAACCGAGCAGCTGGGTGATGTTGGCGCTGGTGCGCAGCTGGCCGACCAGGCCGGCGGCATGGAAGGTGGTGCCTGAGGTCAGCTTCTTGCGTTCGAGCAGCACGGTATCGGTCCAGCCGAGCTTGCCGAGATGATAGGCTGTCGAGCAGCCGATGATGCCGCCGCCGATGACCACGGCTTTTGCCGTCTTCGGTAATTGTCTCGTCATTTATCGATCCTGTTCAAAGGCTTGATAAGCACGCTCGAAGCGCGCGAGATTTTCGGCCGTATAGGCGGCATAATCGAAATCGATGGTGGAATGGATTTCCGAAATCATGCTCCAGAGCGTCTCGCGCAGCAGCGAGGCACATTTCATCGCGGCATAACGCCTGACAAGATCTGATGTCAGCGGCCGCTCGAAATAGGTTTCCAGCATGGCGCGCTCCGCCGCTTGCGGAAACTCGTTGTTGGACGCCAGTCCGCCGAGATCGAACAGCGGCGTATTGAAGCCGGCATAATCCCAGTCGATCAGCCAAAGCCGCTTGCCGTCGTCGAGAAAATTGGCGGCGAGCAGGTCGTTGTGGCCGAAGGCGATCTCGAAAGGTCCTGCCGCCTGTTCCAGCATCTCGGCCCTATCGATCAGTTCCGGCAGCAGGGAAAGATAGGCGCTTCCGGATGCCTTCAGGCTGGCGGCATAATCGCGGATGACGTGGAAGACCCAGAAGATCATCGCCGGGCCGCGGAAATACCGGGCGATATCGCGATGGCAGGCGCGCACCAGCGGGATGACGCGGGAAAGCATCTCCGGCGCCCTGATGTCGTCCGGCGAAAGCGCCCTCGCCTCGATATATTCGAGCACCAGTACGCCGGGCGAATGATGGATGACGGCGGGCGATATGCCCGCCGCATGGGCGGCATAACTTGCGGCAAGCTCGTTCTGCCGGCTGATGTGGTGGATCGGAATATCGGTGCCGAGCCTGACCACGCAGCGCGCGACCGCATCGCTGACCAGATAATTCCTGTTGGTGATGCCGCCTGTTATCGGCGAAATGTCGATCGGGCCCTGCCAGATGCCAAGCGCATGAATCCTATCCTCAGGCGTCATGCTTATCCCCCTCGCCCATCACCGAAATGATGGGACAGAGGAGGATCGGCTGTCAAGCAGGGCTGTCAGATCGTCTTGCCCGAGGCATCGAAGACGTGGCAGCGGACCGGATCGAAAAAGGTCGTGACGTTGGTGCCGCGCTCGACCTTCTGCTGGCCGTCGAGCGCCACGGTCAGGAGCTGGCCGTCCGGCGTCGTGGTGTAGAGCATGGTGGCGCCGCCGAGATTTTCGACGAGATCGACATTGACGGTCGAAAGCGCGATGGCGCCGCCGGCTAGCGAAAGATGCTCGGGGCGGATACCGAAAGTGACGTCCTGGCCGGCCTCGCCCTGCAGCCGGCGCGGCAGGTGAACGGAATTGCCGCAGACATTGATGCTGGTTTCAGCCTCGCCCAACCGCTCGATGCGGGCCTTGAGGAAATTCATCTTGGGGCTGCCGATGAAGCCGGCGACGAAGCGGTTGGCGGGATTGTTGTAGAGATCGAGGGGCGCGCCGACCTGCTCGATGCGGCCGGAATTCAGCACCACGATCTTGTCCGCCATCGTCATGGCTTCGACCTGGTCATGGGTGACGTAGATCATGGTGTTGCCGAGCTGCCGGTGCAGGCGGGAAATCTCGACGCGCATCTGCACGCGCAGTTCGGCATCGAGGTTGGACAGCGGCTCGTCGAACAGGAAGATGCGCGGCTCGCGCACGATGGCGCGGCCGATCGCGACGCGCTGGCGCTGGCCGCCGGAGAGCGCCTTCGGCTTGCGTTCGAGAAGCTTCTCGATCTGCAGGATTTCGGCGGCGCGCTTCACCTTCGGCTGGATCTCGGCCTTCTTGTAACCCGCGGTCTCCAGCCCGAAGGCGAGGTTCTTGTAAACGGACATATGGGGATAGAGCGCATATGACTGGAAGACCATGGCGATGCCGCGCTTGGCCGGCGCCACCTCGTTCATGCGCTCGCTGTCGAGCAGCAGCGCGCCGCCTGATATTTCCTCAAGACCGGCGATCATGCGCAGAAGGGTCGATTTTCCGCAGCCGGAGGGACCGACGAAAACGACGAATTCGCCGGGATCGATCGCCAGGTCGATGCCATGGATCACATCCAGCGAGCCGTAGCGCTTCTCGACCTTCTGAAGAACGACACTGGTTGCCATCTTCTCAAAACCCTCTCTTTTACAGGTTACTTCGTTCTTGCGCGCCAATCGGCGTATTTCGGACTGTCGGGACCGACCGGCAGCGGCACTTCGGCGCCGCTGTCGGAAGACTGGTAGATGGCGGTGACGAGTTCCAGCGCGCGGCGCGCATCCCTCGTCGTCACCGGCAGCGGCCCCTCACCGCTGAGGAAGGCATGGAACTCGCCCATCTGAGTGGTGAAGCGCGGCGCGACCGGCCGCCAGTCGCCGACCACCCGGTCGATCTTTTCCCGCACGTCGTCATTGGCGGCGATGATCTTCCAGGGGTCCTTGCCCGGCGTATAGGGCTCATGCGTGCTTTCGAAGGTGACGTTTTCGAAATGCAGCCTCAGCCGGCTGATCTGCTCCTGCGAACCGAGCGTGCAGGACAGCGAGACGAAGGCGCCGTTTTCCATCAGCAGGCTGGCGGAAGCGCAGTCCTCGACCTCGATATCGTTGACGCGGGTTGCGACGCGGCCGAAGACCCTTGCCGCCGGGCCCATCAGATGCATCAGCATGTCGTGCAGATGCAGCGCATGCGTGACGAGCACGCCGCCGAGCTCCGTCGCCCATTTGCCGCGCCAGGGCACGGCGTAATATTCGGGCTTGCGCAGCCAGAAGGTTTCGACAGTCGCCGTATAGGGCTTGCCGGCGATGCCGGCATCGATGATGCGCTTGGCCTTCTGGATGCCGTCGCCGTAGCGGTACTGGAAGATCGGCATCAGCACGCCTTTGGCGCCCTTTTCCGCTTCCATGATCGTATCGACGCCGGCAAGCGAGCCCGTCAGCGGCTTTTCGCAGACGACGTGCTTGCCGGCGGCAAGGGCTGCGACCACCTGCTCCAGATGGATGCCGGGAGGGGTGCAGATATCGATGATGTCGATCGTGTCGTCGGCCAAGAGCTCCGCAAAAGAGGTGGTGCGGCGTTCGATGCCGAACTCGTCTCCAACCGCAGCCAGGCGCTGTTCGTTGAGGTCACAGATCGCCGCGACCTTGAACTTGTCGGAATGCGGCAAGTAGCCTTCGACGATGTGGGAGCGTCCGATGCCGCAGCCGACGATCGCGACCGTCTTGATGCTCATGTCACTCTTTCCCATTGCCGCCATCAGCGTTTCATGCCCGTCGTGGCGATGCCTTCGATCAGCAGGCGCTGGAAGAACAGGAAGAAGAAGAACACCGGCACGAGCGTCAAGGTCGACATGGCGAAGAGGCCGCCCCAGTCCGATGCGCTGGTGGAATCCACGAAGGTGCGCAGGCCGAGCTGGATCGTGTAGGTATTCATGTCGTTCAGATAGATCAGCGGACCGAAGAAATCGTCCCAGGTCCAGATGAAGGAGAAGATAGCGGCGGTCGCCAGCACCGGCAGCGACAGCGGCAGCATGATCTTCCAATAGATGCGCCAGGCGCTGCAACCATCCATCATCGCCGCCTCGTCGAGTTCACGCGGGATGCCGCGGAAGAACTGCACCATCAAGAAGATGAAGAAGGCGTCGCTTGCCAGGAACTTCGGCACGACGAGCGGCAGGATCGTGTTTACCCAGCCGAGATCGAGGAAGAGCACATATTGCGGGATCAGCGTCACGTGATAGGGGATCATCAACGTGCCGAGCATGATCGCGAACCAGAAGCTCCGGCCGGCGAAACGCAGCCGCGCGAAGGCATAGGCCGTCAGCGAGCAGGCGACGACATTGCCCGTCACCACCAGCAGCGAAATGACGAGCGAATTCCAGAAGAACCGGCCGAAACTGACGTCGAGCCCGGTCCAGCCGCGCAGATAGGAAGAAAAGTCGATCGACGATGGAATGATCGACGTCGACGAGAAGATCTCGTTTTCCGGCCTGACCGATGCCGACACCATCCACAAAAGCGGATAGAGCATGAGAAGCGAGGCGGCGATCAGCAGTGCGTGGATGAGGAGCGAAGCCGGCAGGCTGCGTTTGGTAATGTCCGATGGCGGCCGGGCCGCGGTGACGGAAGCGGTCATCTCAGTCATCGTAGTGCACCCAGTAACGCGAGGTCAGGAAGGAGAAGGCGGTGAAGATCGCGATGATCACCACCAGGATCCAGGCGAGCGCCGAGGCGTAGCCCATGCGGAAATTGCCGAAGGCCTCCTGATAGAGATAGAGCGTGTAGAAGAGCGTCGAATTGATCGGGCCGCCGGTGCCGCCTGATATGATGAAGGCCGGCGTGAAGGCTTTGAAGGCTTCGATCGTCTGCACGACAGCGTTGAAGAAGATCACCGGTGTCAGAAGCGGCAGCGTGATCTTGTAGAACTGCCGGAATTTCGAGGCGCCGTCGAGGCTCGCGGCCTCATACATATCCTGCGGGATCTGGCGCAGGCCGGCGAGGAAGATGATCATCGGCGAGCCGAACTGCCAGACGGACAGCGCCACCAGCGTGTAGATCGAATAATTCGGATGCGAGATCCAGCTCGGGCCTTCGATGCCGAAATGCGAGAGCGCGGCATTGACGAGGCCGTCGCTGGCGAAAAGCTGACGCCAGAGCACGGCGATCGCAACGCTGCCGCCGAGGAGCGACGGCAGATAGAAGATAGCGCGATAGACGGTCAAGCCGCGCAGGCCGCGGTTCAGCGCCATGGCGACCAGCAGGGCGAAGGTCAGCTTGAACGGCACCGAGAAGACGACATAGGTCAGGGTGACGTGCATGGCGGCCGAGAATTTCGCATCCGCCGTGGCGATGCGCACGTAATTCGCCATTCCTATCCACCGCGGCGACTGGAGCATGTCGTAGTCGGTGAAGGAGAGGTAGAGCGAAATCAGGGCCGGCCCGAGCGTCAGCCCGAAAAAGCCGACGAGCCATGGCAGCAGGAAGAGATAGCCGGGAGCATTGGCATTCCAGAGACGCCGGAAGCGTCCTTCGGCCACGGCCCCCTGATATCTTTCCACGGTGATGGCCCCTGCGGGCGTGCGCATCGCATTGCTCATACGGGATCAGCCTCGTGCGAGAACTTGCGTAATTTCGTCGACAAGCTGTTTGCCGCCATCGGAAGGAGATATCTGTCCGAAGGCGACCTGCTCGGCGATGTTACGCAGAATGAGAGTGCCTTCGCCTGCGCCGGTCGGTGGCGGGGGCGGCAGCGGGCCTGCGAGATCACCGAGACCGGCAACATAGTCAAGCGGCACCTTGCCGGTTTCGTCGAGCTTGGTGGCGACGACGTCGCGCATTGCCTTTGATTCAGGAATACCGCGCTCGACGTCGAGGATCACCGCGGCATCCGGATTCTTGACGAAGAAGTTGACGTAGTCGACCGCCTGATCCATCACCTTCGACTGTGCCGAGACGGAGAAGAACATCGACGGCTTGCGGTAATGGCCGCCCTTCGAGTCCGGGGCGATGCGCATGTAGTTGGTCAGGGCCAGCTTGTCCTTGACCATGGCCTGATAGCCGACGAATTGGTTGCTGTGTGCATAATCGCAGGCAGCCTTGCCGACCGTGAGCGGGCTGGTATCGATCGTATCCTTATACAGAGCTTGGATATCAGGAGTGACGCAAGCTCCAGCTTCGCGGAACTTAGCCCACATATCGAACCATTCGATAGCTTCCTCAGGACCGAAAGCGATCTTGGAGTCCGCTGTGTAGAGCGCCTTGCCGCGTTGGCGGAGGTAGTTTTCAAGGGCCGGTTCGACACCGCTGCCGTCGGCAAAGCCGAAATAACCCTTGCGCTTACCGGCCTTGGTCATCTCGGCACCGATCTTGCCGAATTCTTCCCACGTCGTCTTCTGCGTCGGCATATCGATGCCGGCTTCCTGGAAGGCCACGGTATTCAAAACGGTTGCGGCCGAGTTGGCGCCGAGGCTGACACCATAGAGATGGCCATCGACCTTGCCGCCTTCGATCTGCGCTGGATCGAAATCCTCGAGCTGCAGCTTCGACGGAATATAGGATTCCAACGGAGCGAGGGCGCCGCGCCGGGCATATTCGACGATATAACGGTAGTCCATCTGGATGATATCCGGCGCGTTGCGGCCGGCGACCTGGGTTGCAAGTCGCGGCCAGTAATCGGCCCATCCGAGAAACTCGCCGGTGATGGCGGTGCCGGCATTCTTCGTCTTGTAAAGTTCCGACACCTTGTTGGTGCGGTCGGCGCGCGGCTGCGAACCCCACCACAGGAGACGCAGGCGCGTTTCCTGTGCCAAGGCGCTGGTTCCGAGCGCAGAGAGCGACAGAAGTGCCGCGCTTCCCGCAACGAAATTACGTCTGCTTACACGTAGAGTCATTTTTTCCTCCTCCAAAGGGAAGCGCCTCCACACGCTTCCAAACTAGTTTTGCTTGCGCAAATAACTAATTGGTTACAAGCTACGAGCAAAGCGGCAAGCGTGTCAAGCGGTGTGTCGGCTCGCGAGCCGGCCTTCAAATTCGGTTTTTACAATTTCGCACCGAAGGCTTATGAGCGCAACACGTGAAGACGGAGGGTGGAGCGATGAACGACAGCGGGGGGAATGCGGAAAGGAAACGGCCTCGGCGCCCATCTCAGGAGCGGACGAGCCAACGCGATCCGGAGCGGACACGCGCCGCGATCCTGGAAGCGGCGACCCGGGAGTTTGCCGAAAACGGCATGGGCGGGGCTCGTGTCGACGCCATCGCCGAGCGCGCCGGCACCAACAAGCGCATGCTCTACCACTATTTCGGCGACAAGGAGCAGCTTTACCTCAAGGTGCTCGAAGAGGCCTATGTCGGCATCCGTACGGCCGAGCGGGCGCTGCATATCGGCGATCACAGCCCGGAGGAAGGCATCGGGGAACTGGCGCTCTTCACTTGGCGTTATTTCCTCCAGCATCCGGAGTTCCTGAGCCTGCTCGGAACGGAAAACCTGCACCGCGCCCGCTGGCTGCGCCAGTCCATCCGGCTCAAGGAGTTGCATTCGCATCTGATCGGCGAGCTTTCCGAAGTGCTGGAGCAGGGAAAGAAACAGGGTGTTTTCATCGAGACCGCCGATCCCCTGCAGGTCTATCTGACAATCGCCTCGCTCGGCTATTTCTATCTTTCCAACCAGTACACGCTCTCGACGATCTTCGGCCGCGACCTGATCGAGCCGGCCCATCTCAATGCCTGGGAAAGGCATATCGTCCACGTCACGCTCGCCTCGATCAAGCGCTGAACAGAGAAAGCAGGATTTGACTATTGACAGGCTCGCCGCTCTTCTGCCATCAAGTAACTGTTTAGTTACCGGCTTGGGAGGGCCGGGCCTGGATGCCCACTCCCGCCGCAAAAGATTGCAGGGAGGAAAAAATGGCACGCTTGGGGATCATCTTGCACGGCGTCACCGGCCGCATGGGTTACAACCAGCATCTGGTGCGCTCCATCCTGGCCTTCCGCGACCAGGGCGGCATCACGCTGAAATCGGGCGAGAAACTCGAGATCGACCCGATCATCGTCGGCCGGAACGGCGCCAAGATGGAAGAGCTGGCGAAGAAGCATGACATCAAGCGCTGGTCGACCGATCTCGACGCCGCTCTCGCCAATCCCGACGATACGATTTTCTTCGACGCCGGCACGACGCTGATGCGCGCCGAGCTTCTGTCCAAGGCGCTCGACGCCGGCAAGCACGTCTATTGCGAGAAGCCGATTTCCGACGACCTGCAGGTGGCGATCGATCTCGCCCGCAAGGCGCGCCGCTCCGGGCTGAAGCACGGCGTCGTGCAGGACAAGCTCTTCCTGCCCGGCCTGCGCAAGCTGGCGCTGCTCAGGGATTCCGGCTTCTTCGGCAAGATCCTCTCGGTGCGCGGCGAATTCGGCTACTGGGTCTTCGAAGGCGATTGGGGCGTACCGGCCCAGCGCCCCTCCTGGAACTACCGCAAGGGCGACGGCGGCGGCATCATCCTCGATATGCTGTGCCACTGGCGCTACGTGCTCGACAACCTGTTCGGCGAAGTAAAGTCCGTTTCCTGCCTGGGCGCCACGCATATTCCGCGCCGCATCGACGAGCAGGGCAAGCCTTATGACTGTGACACCGACGATGCGGCCTATGCGACTTTCGAGTTGGAAGGCGGCGCGATCGCGCAGATCAATTCCTCCTGGGCGGTGCGCGTGCGCCGCGACGACCTCGTCACCTTCCAGGTCGACGGCACGCATGGCTCGGCCGTCGCCGGCCTGACGAAATGCTGGAGCCAGCACCGCGTCAACACGCCGAAGCCGGTCTGGAACCCCGACCAGCCGCAGACCATCGACTTCTACAAGACCTGGGACGAGGTGCCGGATACGCAAGCCTTCGACAACGGCTTCAAGGCGCAGTGGGAAATGTTCATCCGTCATGTCGTCGAAGATGCGCCGTGGCCCTATGGGCTGGAAGCCGGCGCCAAGGGCGTGCAGCTTGCCGAACTCGGGTTGAAATCCTGGGCCGAGCGCCGCTGGCTCGACGTTCCCACGTTGGAGTTTTAAGCCGTGACGACGATCAATCTTCCCCTCGACGGCAAGATCGTTCCCTACACGCTTGCCGGCACGCCGATCGAACTGAAGAAACGCGACGCCAAGAGTTTTCCGCGCATCGCCTTTGCCGCCGCCCATGTGGTCGCCGATCCGCTCGCCGACAACGATCCCTGGCTGACGCCGGCGATCGACTGGGAGCGAACGCTCGCCTTCCGGCACCGGCTCTGGGATCTCGGCCTCGGCGTCGCCGAAGCGATGGATACGGCGCAGCGCGGCATGGGCCTCGGCTGGCCGGAGGCGCGCGACCTGATCCGCCGGGCACTTGCAGAGGCGGCCGGGCGCAAGGACGCGCTGATCGCCTGCGGCGCCGGCACCGATCATCTGTCGCCTGGTCCCGACGTGACCGTCGACACGATCATCAGGGCCTATGAAGAGCAGATCGAAACGGTGGAGGCGGCCGGCGGCCGCATCATCCTGATGGCAAGCCGGGCGCTTGCCGTCGCGGCCAAGGGGCCGGACGACTATATCAGGGTCTATGACCGCATCCTTCGCCAGGTCAGGGAACCCGTCATCATCCACTGGCTGGGAGAAATGTTCGACCCGGCGCTCGAGGGATACTGGGGCAACGGCGACCACCTCAAGGCCATGGAAACGTGTCTGCAGGTGATCGAAGCGAATAGCACGAAGGTCGACGGCATCAAGATTTCGCTGCTTTCCAAGGAGAAGGAAGTGACCATGCGCCGGCAACTGCCGAAAGCGGTGCGCATGTATACCGGCGACGACTTCAACTATGCCGAACTGATCGCCGGCGACGAAGAGGGCCATTCGGACGCGCTGCTCGGCATCTTCGACGCCATCGCGCCGGCAGCTTCGGCCGCGCTCGACGCGCTCGGACGCAAGAGCAATCACGAATTCTTCGACCTGCTCGAGCCGACCGTTCCCTTGTCCCGCCACATCTTCAAAGCGCCGACCCGCTTCTACAAGACCGGCGTCGTCTTCCTCGCCTATCTCAACGGGTTGCAGGACCATTTCACCATGGTCGGCGGCCAGCAGAGCACCCGCTCGCTGTCCCATCTGGCCGAACTCTTCCGGCTGGCCGACAAGGCCCGCGTTCTGGCCGATCCGGAACTCGCGACCGATCGCATGAAACAGGTGCTTGCCGTCCACGGCGTTCACTGAGCACCGGCGGACACGGGAGGAAATGACATGCAGGTCGAAGGACTTTCGATCAATCTGGCGACGATCCGCGAGCAATGCGGCTTTGCCGAGGCCGTCGATATCTGCCTGAAGCATGGCATCACATCGATCGCGCCCTGGCGCGACCAGGTCGCCAAGGCCGGTCTCGACGAGGCGGTGCGCATCGTCAAGTCGAACGGCATCAAGCTGACAGGGCTTTGCCGCGGCGGCTTCTTTCCGGCGGCAACCGAAAGCGACTGGCAGAAGAACCTCGACGACAACAGACGCGCGATCGACGAGGCAGCGGCGTTTTCCGCCGATTGCCTCGTGCTCGTCGTCGGCGGTTTGCCGGGTGCTTCGAAGGATATCGTCGCGGCCCGCCAGATGGTGTTCGACGGCATTGCCGCCGTGCTGCCGCATGCGCAGGCTGCCGGCGTGAAACTCGCGATCGAGCCGCTGCATCCGATGTATGCCGCCGACCGGGCCTGCGTGAACACGCTCGGCCAGGCGCTGGATATGTGCGAACCGCTCGGCGAGGATGTCGGCGTTGCGATCGACGTCTATCATGTCTGGTGGGATCCCGATCTTGCCGGGCAGATCGCCCGCGCCGGCCGGATGAAACGCATCTTCGCCCATCACATCTGCGACTGGCTGGCACCGACCAAGGACATGCTGCTCGACCGCGGCATGATGGGCGATGGCGTCATCGACCTCAAAGGCATAAGACGGATGATCGAGGCTGCCGGGTTCCACGGCGCGCAGGAGGTGGAGATCTTTTCGGCCGAAAACTGGTGGAAGCGTCCGGCCGACGAGGTAATCGCCACCTGCGTCGAGCGCTTCCGAAGCTGCTGCCAGATCTGATTTTCAGTATTTGTTTCATCACGTGTGAAGGAGATCATCCGATGGAGAAACGCCGTTTTGCCCTGATCGGCACCGGAAACCGCGGCACTACCATGTGGGGCAAGGACCTGCTTGCCGGCTGGCGCGAACATGTCGACCTCACCGCCATCGTCGAAAAGAACGCGCTGCGCGGCGAGCGCGCCCGCAACATGATCGGCAGCAATGCGCCGCTTTACGACAATATCGACTCCATGCTCGCCGAGCAGAAGCCGGATCTCGCCATCGTCTGCACGCCCGACCATACGCATGACGATATCATCGTGCGGGCGCTGGAATCCGGCATCGACGTCATCACTGAAAAGCCGATGACCACCTCGATCGAGAAAATTCGCCGGATTCTCGACGCCGAAAAGCGCACCGGCCGCCGGGTCGACGTCTCCTTCAACTATCGCTACGCGCCGACGGCCGCCAAGATCAAGGAACTCCTGAACGCCGGCGAGATCGGCCGCGTGACCTCGGTCGATTTCCACTGGTATCTCAACACCAAACACGGCGCCGACTATTTCCGCCGTTGGCATGCCTATACCGAAAATTCCGGCAGCCTGTTCGTCCACAAGGCCACCCACCATTTCGATCTGCTGAACTGGTATCTCGACAGCGATCCCGAGGCCGTCACCTCTTTCGCCGATCTGCAGAATTACGGCCGCAAGGGCCCGTTCCGCGGCCCCCGCTGCAAGCTCTGTCCGCATACGCATGAATGCGACTATTATCTCGATCTCGAAAAAGATCCCTTCCTCGATCAGCTCTACGAAGACCCCTCTGAAATCGACGGCTATTTCCGCGATGGCTGCGTTTTCCGCGAAGACATCGACATTCCCGATACGATGGTCGTTTCCATCCGCTACCGAAACAATGTCCATGTCTCCTATTCGCTGAATACCTTCCAGCCGATCGAGGGCCATCATCTCGCCTTCAACGGAACGAAGGGCCGTATCGAAATCCGCCAGTACGAGGCTCAGCCCTGGGAAGAGCCGAAGCAGGATACGATCCTGCTCATCCGCAATTTCCCGAACGGCAGGGAGGCCGTGGAGCGCATCGTCGTGCCGCATTTCACCGGCGGCCATTACGGCGGCGACGACCGGATGCGCAACATGATCTTCAAGCCCGATATGGAGGACCGGCTCGGCCAGCGCGCCGGCACGCGGGCGGGCGCCATGTCCGTGCTCTGCGGCATCGCCGCGCTGACGAGTTCGCGCACCGGCAAGGTGGTCGATATCGCCGATCTGATGCCCGAGCTTGCCAATGACGGTTCGCCCAATTCGTTGCGGACGTCACGCTGACCGCAGCGCCGGCGCGACGCCTCAAGCGATGTTTTCGAGATTTTCGCGGCTGATCTGGTAGAGCAGCGGCCGGCCGGTCACAAAACGCTCGACCTCATCCGCCGCCATCGCGCCGAGACGCGCCCGTTCCAGACCGATGGCGCCGGCAATGTGCGGCGTCAGGAAAACATTGGGCAGATCGTAGAAGACCGAACCCGCGTCTGGAATTTCCGGATCGGTCACATCGATGACCGCGTCGATGCGGCCGGTCTTCAGCTCCGAAAGCAGGGCGGTTTCATCGATGAGGATGCCGCGCGCGGTATTGATCAGCGTTGCCCCGTCCTTCATCAGCGACAGTCTTCGCGCATCGATCATATGCTGCGTCGACGGCAGTGACGGCGCGTGCAGGGAAACGATATCGGCTCGGCCCATCAATTCGTCGAGATCGACCTTTTCCGCCCCAAGTCCGGCCGCCTCGGCGGCATCGAGCATGGGATCGAACAGCAGTAGCCTGTAATCGAAGGGCTTCAGGAGTTCGATCACCCGCCTACCGATGCGCGAGGCGCCGACGATGCCGAGGGTGCGGCCATAATTGCCGATCGCTTCGCGCTGCATCGGATAGGTCCGGTCGCGGTTGCGGTCGGCGACATAGAGATCGCGGAAACGGAAGGCGCGTTTGCCGGCGAAGAGGATAGCGGCAAGCGTGAATTCGGCAACGGGCACGGAGTTGGCCTCGGCCGCGTGGCTGACCGCTATGCCGGCTTCGAAGATGGCCTCGTCGATGATACCCTTGACCGTGCCGGCCGCATGGACGACGAGCCGAAGCCGTGGCGCGGCAACCGGAATCTCAGGCCCGACATAGGGCGCGCCCCAGCCGGTGATCAGGATCTCCGCTTCTGAAAGCAGGCGTCTTGCCCGCGCGTCGTCCAACCGCTGCAGCGGCTCTGGATCGAGCAGGCGGCCGATAGCATCGAGCCGGCGCAGGATCTGATCGGGCAGGACATGCTCCGTGCGCGACGGCTCCATGGCAAGGACGATTGCCGGACGGCTCATGGCATCTGACCCGGCGCTTCGATGGCGCTGACGGTCGCGCCCTTTTCCCGCACCAGGGCCTCCAGCGCCGCAATATCAGGCGCTTTCGGCGGCCGCGTCCAGGCGGATGAAACGGCGGCGGGATCGTCGAGCGCCAGCACCGCCGTCACCAGGATGGTTTCACCGGCCGGAATCTGACCGCGCAGTTGCGGCACGATGGTCTTGGCGACGATCACATTGGTGTTGGGCTGGGCCTTTTGGGCAAGTCCGGCACGTTTGACCGAAGAGCCGAGATCGAGAATGCCGGTAAAATCGGCTGCGCCGATCGCATAGGCTGCCCCCTCCGAGGCCGACAGCCTATCTTGCTCGAAGTCGCGGCGGCCGATGGCAAAGCCGCCTTCGGCAATCCGCAACGGCCGGCCCGACCTGATCCGGTGGAGGCGGATATGCCAGGGGGCAGCGGGTACGAGCCAAGTTTCGACTTCGGTATCGGGGAAGGGCGACCATTTCGAATGAAGCACATCACCCGCGAGCCGGGCCTCCTCATTCGTTTCACGCACGCGGTAGTGCAGGCCGTCATCGCTGAAGGCCAGCATCGAATCGAAGGCGGCCAGCGCAAAGCCGCGTTCATCGGACTCGACGCTGAAGCCGTAACGGGCCGAATATGCGAATTTTGCGTATTTCTCAGTGCCGAAACGCATCTGCAGGTTTTCCTGGCCTGATGACAGCGCCACGATGTCGCCACCCGCCCGCATCAGAACCATGCCGGGATGATGCTGGGGAACGACCTCGGGCGCCGGCGCCGGCGCCTTCTCGCTGGCGGTCCAGAAGGGATGATCCCCGGCGATTGCGAGCGGCAGGAACGCCTTCAAGGCCCAATAGGGCGAGCCGGCGGAATTGTAGCTCTCCGACATCAACAGGTTCGGGTAGCCGAAACCGATCGACAGAACGCCGTCGCGATCGGCAATCGGCTTGTCCCTCCACCAGCGCAGATGCTGCAGGCAGAGATGCTTGACCTCGCCCCAGGGCAGAGCCTCGACATCGGCAAAGGCGAGTGCCGACCAGAAGCCGGCGCAGGCGAAGCGATAGGTCAGGCTGCGGCCGAAAGGGATCGTCGCGCCGTCGGCGGCAAACCAGTGGCGGAAATCCCGAGCGAAGAGGATCGCACGCTCGCGGTAGCGTTCCGCATAATCGTCGTCGACGAGCTTCGAATAGATCAGCCCGTAGAAATGTATGGCGAAGGGAATGTAGTGATCGACGCGGCGCACGTTTCCGTCGCGATACCAGCCGTCGCCGATATAGAAGCCTTCGAGCTCCTGCAGATATTGCCGCGTCAGGCCGCGGTCGAAATCGGCGCCGAGGCGATCCAGAGCGATATCGACGAAGATGCGGAAGAATTTCCAGTTGTTGTCGGCATAGTCGAACTGCCTGGCATGCTTGAGATAGGCGACGACATTGCCGCGAGCGCGTGCATCGAGCGGTTCCCAGATCTTTTCCGGCACCAGCGCCAGGGCAAACCCGAGAGCGGCGAGCTCGACCATCCGCTGGTCGCGGCCATTGACCGTTCCCCAATATTCGGGATGGGCGGGATCGGTGCCGTTTGCGAGGCCTTCGGCGAAACGATGCCAATGGGCAAAGTCTCCGCCGCCGGCGCCGAACGGCGCCAATCCCCAGAGCGGACGGGCGAAGCCTTCGAGATCGGCCGCCGCACGGTCGAAATGGGCGGCGGCGCCATTGAGCCTGACGCGGGCATTTCCCTCGGAGAAACTGGCAAGCAGCGGATCGAAGAGCGAAAGCAGGGCCCGGCTCATATCGGCGCGGGTTTCCAGCGGATTGCCGGCAAGCGGGTTGGCGCTGGCGGGATCATAGGTCATCGGCATCTCTCACGGGTTCGGCATTCGGAACGGTTCCCCCTGGAACGGGAACGACCGCCTGGCAGATGTGGCGCGCCGCGGCCGTCCTGCTGCGGAACCGGGACAGCATCAGTGAGACGGCCTCGCGCCCAAGAGCGGCGCGGTCGACGCGCATGGTGGAAAGCCGCGGATTGGTCATCAATGCGCAGGGCAGATCGTCGAAGCCGACGATCGCGAAGTCCTCCGGCACGCGCAGGCCGGCCTCGGTGGCGGCCTCGAGCACGCCGACGGCGATGAAATCATTCATGCAGAAGGCGGCGGTGAAGCCGGCATGCTCGGCAAGGATCGCCGCCGTGCGCTCATGCGCCTCGCGGCTCGGGCTCCCCTGAAGAACCAGGGGCACGAGCCGGCCCTCGGCGCCCGGCACGGCGGCGATCGCCGCTTCGAAACCACGGATACGCTCGCGGATCGTATGTCGGTGGGAGGCGGTCAGATGCAGTATCCGGCGATGGCCGGCTTTCGTCAGCCGGCCGGTCGCCTCATAGGCGCCGAAGAAGTTAGCCGGAGAAACGCCGTCGAACTGCATTTGGGGATCGGTGCCGTTGACGAGAACGGTCGGCGTCGCGCTGGTTTTCAGCCAGTCGCGCAGCCTTTCGTTCGGATCGATGCCGACGAGAAACAGGCCCTCGGTGCCGGCGGACTGCATGGCTTCGCGCACGGCGTCCGGCGTTGTGCGATCCTCGCGGACCAGCCGGATTTCGAAGGGCATGCCCGCCTCGGCAGCCCCGGCGCGCAAGCCCTCGACGATCGCTTCGTAGAAGACGCTGAGCCCGCCCGTGACGCCGTCGCTGGCAATCAGCGCCAGCCCGCCGGCAACGGCTTCACTGGTGGATTTGATCGGATAGCCGTGCTCGGCCGCCACCTGCAAGATGTGGCGGCGGACTGCTTCGCTGATGCCGGGTTCATTGGCAAGCACGCGTGATACCGTGGAGACGGAGACGCCGGCGAGCGTGGCGATATCGGCCTGACGCGGCCGTCTGATTTTCTGATCGTTCATGGGGCCAGCATTATGCAAATAATGCAAATTTGCAAGATATTCATTATTTCTTGCATTAGAAATATTTTTGCGTACTCTATCCGCCGAAATGCCCCGGCACGCCGTTGGAGGATGGCAGAGGGCATATTGGGAACAAGGAGGATATCATGCAGGTCACTCGCCGTTCATTCCTGATGGGTTCAGCCGGTGCGGCCGCCGGCCTTGCCTTCGGCGCGGGAAGCGCCGTTCCGGCCTTTGCCGAGGACGCCCAGCTGCGCGCCATGTGGTGGGGATCAAACGACCGCGCCAAGCGCACGCTCGATGTCGCCAAGCTCTATCAATCGAAGACATCAGGCGTCACGATCGTCGGTGAATCGCTTTCGGGCGACGGCTACTGGACGAAGCTCGCAACACAGATGGCCGGCCGCGCGATCCCGGATATTTTGCAGCTCGAGCCAGGGACGATCTCCGACTATTCGAAGCGCGGCGCCTGCCTGCCGCTCGATGAATTCGTCCCTTCCACGCTGAAGGTCGACAGCTTCGGCGCCGACATGCTGAAACTGACCACGATCGACGGCAAACTCTATGGGGTCGGCCTCGGTCTCAACTCGTTTTCAATGTTCTTCGACACGGTCGAATTCGAAAAGGCAGGCATTCCCCTGCCGACACCCGACCTGACATGGGACGAATATGCCAAGCTTGCGGTAGAACTCGCCAAGTCCTCCGGCAAGGGCGGCGGCCCCTATGCGGCGCGCTACGCCTATGTGTTCGACGCCTGGCTGCGCCAGCGCGGCAAAAGCCTCTTCGCCAGGGAAAGCGTCGGTCTCGGCTTCACGGCTGACGATGCGACGGAATGGTTCGACTATTGGGAGAAGCTGCGCAAGGCGGGCGGCACGGTTGCCGCCGACGTGCAGACGCTCGATCAGAACACCATCGACACCAATTGCCTCGGTCTCGGCAAATCGGTGATCGGCATGGCCTATTCCAACCAAATGGTCGGCTATCAGCTGATCATCAAGAACAAGCTCGGCATCACCATGCTGCCGCGCGAGAAGAAGGGCGGCCCCTCCGGCCACTATTATCGTCCGGCGCTGATCTGGAGCGTCGGCGCCACGACGAAGAACGGTGAAGCGGCCGCGAAATTCATCGATTTCTTCGTCAACGATGTCGAGGCCGGCAAGATTCTCGGCGTCGAGCGCGGCGTTCCGATGTCGCCGACGGTGCGTGAAGCCATCCTGCCGCAGCTCAACCCGACGGAGCAGGAAACGGTCAAATACGTCAACCTGCTCAAGGATCAGGTCGGCGAATATCCGCCGCCGGTGCCGATGGGCGCGACCCAGTTCGACCAGCGGGTGCTGCGCCCGATCTGCGACGAACTCGCCTTCGAACGGACCTCGCCCGCCGAGGCGGCGACCCGGCTCGTCGAAGAGGGTAAGGCAACGATCAAAGGATGATCGGTTACCTGATATGAGAGGAGAGGCCCGCAAAACCCCGGCGGGCCTTTCCGTTTTGAGCGATGATCAGTTGGCCGCCAGGCTTTCGACCACACGCCAGTCGGGCCGGCCGAGATCGAACGGCCAGGCATGCACGTCGCGGTCGTTGAAATAGACGACTTCCTGCAGGTTCGGGAAGGCGCTCTGCTTCAGCGTCGCGGTTTCCATCCAGGGCTTCATATAGGCGTCGCCGCCCTGGTAGCCGAGTTCCGCCACCCAGATCGGCTTTCCGTAGCCGGCGACGAGATCATAGCCCTGCTTCAGCGCTTCGGAGAATGTCCGATGCTTGCTGTAAGCGAGCTCATCGTAGCGCTCCAGCCCGAAGACCGAGAGTCCGACGAGATCCACATAATCGTCGCCGGGATAGTAGTCCTGCAGGCCAGGCTCACCCTTCGGCGACCACATGACCTGGGTACCGGGCGCTTCCTCGCGGACGATGTCCATCATCCGCCTGTAGGCCGCGATGTAGTCCTGCGGGCTCCAGCCGGCCCAGGAAAACCGGCCGGATTTGTCTTCCATCTCCTGCCCCCAGCGGACGATCACCGGGCTTTTCAGCTGGGATATCATCTGCGCGATCGCCCGCATGTTGACATCGTAGTCGCCGCGCAGAACCTTTGCGCGAAGCTGGGCCGAACTCAGCCGCCACTCGACGTCCCAGGACCACGGCTCCACCGTGATCAGCAGGTTGCGGCCCCTGGCCAGCGCATAGGCGTCGGCGACGCGCAGCGTCTCCAGGTCGACGTCCTCCCACGGCAGGAACAGGGCTTCGGTCGAGACATTCGACTGCCCGCCGAAATCGCCGTGCGGATCGTAGGCGCCGAACTTGATGCCGTCGCCATGAAGGACGGGGCGTTTGTCGAGGATCGTGCGCACGTTCGCCGCCGGGTTCGGGGCAATGCCCGCATATTGCACCTCGCTTCGGCCCGGCAGATCCGCAACGCATAAGAAAAGCAGCGCGATCGCGGCGGTCGAGAGGTTTTTGTTCATCAGCTTCTTCATGGCTCACCCTCCTTTTCGGGCTACTTCCTGGTTCGCCAGGACCTGCTTCAGGTCACGCGCTTTCGCGCTGACGGTATCGATGGGAACGAGCTTGCGGAACTCGTCGTCCTGCTGGACCGATGCATGACGGAAAATGTACCAGTTGCCGTCCGGCTGGCGCCGCTGATAGATCGTGTTGCCGACCTTGCGGTGGCCGAAACAGGTGCTGGCGCGGGCCGCACCCTCGGCGTTGGTCCAGGTGGCGCGCATGCAGAGCTGGCCGAGATCGTCGACCACCCACTTGCCTTCGGCGAAGGACTGTTTGCCCTTGTCGTCGGTCCAGGCGACGAACCGCCGGCCATCGTCGAAAAAGCGGCCGCCGCCGGTGTTCCAGACCCAGGTCCTGTCGCCATAGATCCGATAGAGCTCAAAGGCGCTGAGCGGCGTCGGCGCCGGCGTCTTCTTCCCGGCTGCCTCGGCGCCATGTGCCGCCAGCGGCAGGCACAGGCTGAGCGCAAGAGCTGCGCCATATAGTCTCGATCCGATACTCATTACATTCTCCTTCTCGACACCCGCCGGTTCCGCCGGCTCACACACCCTGTTCGGCCCGTCCCGTGTTTCCGAACCCATTCCATTTGAGCCGGAACTTCACGATCCTGGTCTTGCCGCCGCCGAGGCCGGCCCCGGCCACGGCAAATTGCGTTTGACTGAAACTGACGATCGTCTGGCCGTGGGAAAGCGCCTCGAGGCTGCGCAGGCCATGATTGCCGACCTGCATGCCGCCGGTAACGCAGATCGAAAGTCCCATGGCGGTGGCGAACCACAAGCCGCGCGATTGCGGCAGCATCGACAGATCGTTTTCGATCGCGTGGCGCACGACGATCAGCACCGTCAGCGCCAGATAGATCGAAAGGTTCATCGCGGCGAAAACGTAAAAGCCCTGGGCGGCGGCGGCCTCGCCGGCGAGCGACATGGCTACGGCGCAAAGGCCGGCGAGCCCGATATAGGGCGCGATGACGCGCAGCGGCAGGCAACGCTGCTGCTGCTTTCCCTTCGGCGTGATGCGGAAATCGACGAAGGAGCCGGAGATATGATCGCGAACGGCGGCAAGGCTGCCGGCGAGCGACCAGGGCCAGCGCAGAAAGATGAAGGCCAGGCCCTCCCAGCCGAACAGCTTGGCATTGTTCGGCCTGAAGGTTCCTGTCGCGCGCCAGAAGAAGGCAAACAGTGTCAGCACGATCGATATCGGCACGAAATGCAGCAGGAAATCCGGATAGGTCACGTCGACGAAACCATGGCCCGTCAGCAAGGCGGCAACAGGCAGCAGGAACATCACGGCCATGAAGGCTGAGAAGAGCGGATACCAGAGCTGCGAGAACACGAACTGGAATCTCAACCGCCAGGGCAGACGTGGGACATAGTGGCGGGAATATTGCAGCAGGATGGTGACCAGGCTGCGCGACCACTGGAATTCCTGGACGACCAGATCGGCGAAATTGGCCGGGCCGTCGCCATGGGCGATCGCATCGACGGCATGCACGCCGCGCCAGCCGCCGGCATTCATCATGAGCGTCGTCGAATGATCTTCCGCAAGCTCGGGGCCGAGGCCGCCGATCTGGCGAAGGGCCGATGTGCGAACCGCATAATGAGAGCCGATGCAGAGGGGCGCCCAGCCATTATTATACCCCGTCTGCAGCGACCCGTGCAGGCTCGCCTCTGCATAGAGCCTGCCGCGCGCCGCCCAGCTTGTCCTCGCATTGGCGTCGCAGATGCTGGGCGCGGAGACATAACCGATCTCAGGATCGGCGAAGGGGCGCAGTATTTCCCGGAGATAGGTCGGAGTCGGCACGTGATCGGCATCGAACTGGGCGACGAAATCGTAGCGCGCATAGCCGAAATGGTCGTAGAAATAGGCGAGGTTGCCTTCCTTGCAGCGCGTCCGGCGCGGCCAGCTCGTGCGGTGGTATTCCGCCACCCCCTTCCGGGTGGAGATGAGCACGCCATGCTCCCCGCACCAGCGCCTGGTTTCCTCAGAAGGGTCCTCGTCGGCCAGCCAGACATCGAAATCGACGCCGACCTGATTGAGCATCGCCTGAAGCGTCGTGCGGACGACGGCGAAGGGCTCGGACGGCGCCTTGGTGACCACCATCGCTACCCGCCCCTGCGGCAGCCGCGCCAGCGGGCTGACCGTCCTCGCATCGACAAAGATCAGGATGAAATAAGCCGGCACGAGCGTGATCCAGGCAAGGACTGATGTGATGAGCACGAAGGCCGTCCAGGAAATGATATGGGCGGACTGGCACCACCAGATCCAGAAATAGCCAAGCGAGGCGAGCCAGCAGAGGATGCCGAAGCCATAAGCGGCGCGTTTCCAGCCCGTAAAGACGGGATCGAACATATCCGTGGCGGCGGCCTTGGCGGTTTTGATGCCATGGCCGATGTGCAAGATATCGCTCATGCCCCCACCTCCAGCCCGAAGGTCGGCCCGGCCGTGCGGATGATCGTATCGATGTCCGAAAGAGCCGGCACGAAGCCGAGTTCCGCCTGCGCTCTTGCGGTATTGGCAAAGAGGATCGGCGGATCGCCGACGCGGCGGGAGCGATAGCGGACGGGAACTTCACGGCCGGTCGTGCGATGGATCGCTTCGAGAATCTCCCGGACCGAAGTGCCGCGGCCGGAGCCGAGATTGACGCTGAGCGAGCTGCCGCCCGCCATCAGATGATTGACGGCGGCCAGATGCGCCTGCGCGAGATCACTGACATGGACATAGTCGCGGACACAGGTCCCGTCCTCGGTCGCGTAGTCGGTGCCGAAGATATCGAGCCTCTCCAGCTTGCCGGCGGCAGCGAGAAGGGCGCGAGGGATGAGATGAGTTTCCGGGAAATGACGCTCGGAAAGCTCCCCGTCCGGATCGGCACCGGCCGCGTTGAAATAACGCAGCGCGGCGAAACGGATGCCATAGGCGGCAGCGAAATCCTCGAGCGCCATCTCGAAGATCAGCTTGGTGCGGCCATAGGGGTTCACCGGCTGCTGCAGGCTTTCCTCGCGGATCGGCAGCGTGGCCGGAACGCCATAGGTGGCGCAGCTGCTCGAAAAGACGATCCTCTCGATATCCTGGTCGAGGCAGGCTTCGAGCAGCGTCAGGCTGCCGACGACATTGTTGCGGTAATATTTCCTGGGCATGTCGACGGATTCGCCGACATAGGCGTTGGCGCCGCAATGGATGACGCAATCCGGAGAAAACTCCGCCATCGTGCGGCGCAGCGCGGCGGCATCGGCGAGTTCGGCGCGAATGAGCGGCCCCCAGCGGACGCTGTCGGCATGCCCCGTCGAGAGATTGTCGTAGGTCACGGGGACCATGCCGGCGCGCGACAGCGCCTTGCAGATATGACTGCCTATGAAACCGGCGCCGCCGGTGACGAGAATGTAGCGGGGCATCTCATATCGCCTCCGCCTTCTCTTCACTGGCAAGCAACCCGTCGAAATAGTCGACGGTGCGCGCCAGGCCGATTTCGAGACCGACGCGGGGCTGCCAGTCCAGCTCGGTCATGGCTCGGGAAATATCCGGCCGCCGCTGGCGAGGGTCGTCGATGACCCTGGGCAGGTGGACGATCCTGGAGCGCGAGTTCGTCAGATCCAGGATGATTTCCGCCAGCCGGCGAACAGTGATCTCGAGCGGGTTTCCGAGGTTGATCGGGCCGATGCATGCGCTGCCGGCGGCCGAAAACCGGAGGAAACCCTCGATGAGGTCGTCGACATAGCAGAAAGAACGGGTCTGCTCGCCATCGCCATAGATCGTCAGGTCGGCATTGCGCAGGGCCTGGACGATGAAGTTGGAGACCACCCGGCCGTCGTCCTGACGCATGCGCGGCCCATAGGTGTTGAAGATGCGGCCGACCTTGATGTCGACGCCATAAGTCCTGTGATAATCGAAGAACAGGGTTTCGGCGCTGCGCTTGCCTTCGTCGTAGCAGCCGCGCGGCCCGATCTGGTTGACATTGCCGCAATAGGATTCGCGCTGGGGACTCTGGTTCGGGTCGCCGTAGACCTCGGAGGTCGACGACTGAACGACGGTCGCGCCGGACTTTCGCGCGCAATCCAAGGTGTTGACGGCGCCGAGCACATTGGTCAGCAGCGTTCCCACGGGGTCCCGCTGATAATCGGGTGGAGAAGCAGGAGAAGCGAAGTTGAAGATGAGCGATGCTTCGATATCGAAGGGCTGGCGAACATCGTGATCGACGATGTGGAAGCGGGCGTTCGACAGAAGGTGATCGACATTCGAACGGCGGCCAGTGGAAAAATTGTCGAGGCATATGACGCGGTGACCGCGCTGCAGGAGCCTCTCGCAGAGATGGGAACCGAGGAAGCCGGCCCCGCCATTCACGAGGACCGTACGTACCCCCTGACGCACCGGTACTCTCGATATTTCAGAATGACCCTCGCTGGGAACGAAACTACGCATTACAAACCCCTTCCCATATATTAGTCTTTTTGATTTAGTTATGCGCTCAATTCCCCTTTATCCGCCCTGGATATTCATTTTACCGACTACCCAAAGCATGAATAACTTTTGAGTTATTCTTCGCACAACTGATTTACTATTAAAATGATAAGACGTTTGTTACCGCGGTCAACTTTAAAAATTACAAATACCCAAAGTAATTACGTAACTATTCTTTAAAGTAACAAATGATTAATCATTCCGAACGATCTTCTGCTATAAGACCTTCTGTCCTCATCTCCAGCTTCACTCAACGAAGCTAATATACGAAGGTGAGGAGAGGGTCGGCCGCGCTGGACGGGGCGCCCCGGTCTTGCATCCGGAAACGCCATGTGCGAGGGGTTCTGTATGTTGAAAAATCAAGATGACACGCGACTGAAGGGCCGGCGCCTCCGCTTGGCCGTGTGCGTATGGGGAACAGTGCTTCTCGCGCTCGGGCCGATGTCATGCTCGGCCGTTGACGACGATGTCGCCGTGATCGCGAAAAAGAAGATCGTGGTGGCCGAAGCGCCGCGCGTTACGAAGGCCTACGCCTATCCCGCCAGCCGCGCCGATCGTCCGGCTGCGGCAACGGTCGGCGTCGTAAGCTATCACGGCTCTGCGCCCTATATCTGTTCTCCGAGCGGCTTTGGACAAAAGTCGCGCTGCTTTGCGCGTCCCTCGACCTGAGCCTGCTACAGGATTCCTCAAATCGACTTCGATCTAAGGAATCATTCCTTTGCGCCTCTGAAGAAGGCGCGCCGCCGCAGGGCATTGCGTCAGTTGCGCCAGCGAGCGCCCGACATGTCGTCTTCGCCGACGGGATGCTCGTTGAAAAAGCGGGAAGCCGCTTCCGTGCGGTTGCGGACGTTCATCTTCTTATAGATGTTGCGGACGTGAACCTTCACGGTGTTTTCGGAAAGATGCAGCTTGTCGGCGATGATCTTGTTCTGCGTCCCCTTGCAGATGAGGTCCAGGATCTGAACCTCCCTGGTCGTCAATGAGGAGATGCTGTCGCGTCGCAGCTTGAGCGCGTTGTTGCGCGCCGCATCGACCGACTTCGTCTGATAGAGAGAAGGCTCGAGCTGGGCGTTCTTGTTGGCAAGGCGATTGAGAAGCGCCGATGGAAAATGCTCGCCACCCTTCATCAGCAGATCCACCGCGGCCATGAACACGTCGAGCCGCAGGTTGAGCGGCAGAACGCCGTCGATGATCCTTGCTTCAACCAGCCGGCTGACATAGGGTTCCAGCATATCGATTGCTTCGACGACGAGACCGATCGATGTTTCCGGGTGATTTTCGCGGACGGCCTGCAGCGCTTCATGGAGCTCCGGACCGGGTATATGATAGAATAAAACGAGCTTCATATCGCTGGTATCTTTCTCCAGCATCGGCCTTGTGCTCGTTATACTTGCCACTTCACAGTTTGCAAATTTCTTTGCAAGTGCTTCCACCATGCATTCTGAAAACAGATCTGCTCTGGCCACCACCATGATAGTATTTGCGGAGGTTCCCAACTTTCGGCCCTGGTCCGCATTCTCCATTCCTGAGCCTGTCATGAACATATACGCCTCCCCTAGCGTTACACTTTACTAAGACGTTCAGCGATGGCGGGTACTGGATATTGTGAAATGCCGGCCCCTGATGTCACCGCGTTATTTTTTAGACATTTCTTAATTATGTTAATACGGATTTAGAAGGAAGGAAATGGCCCAAAGTAATTAGTTTTAGGGAGTGAAAACCACGATTTACAACATCTTGGTTGTATTTTTACTGGAGTGAGTACTTCAGCGGTACTGCCTGTCCCACTATAGGCAACTCACGAAGCGTAATATTTCATTACAGTTTGTCATGAATCGGTCATGCGCGGAGATACTTGGATTCATCACAGAAAAGCCGTCGAGATAGTTGCACGTCCCGATAGCGACAGAGGTAACCCGCAGTTTCCTTCACCGCACAAGTCTGAAGACCTCTGCGGAATCTACTTGGCGGTGGGATTATTTTGCTGCTGCAACCCAGCTTCACCCGAATTGATATCTATCGGCTCAAAAATTTTTACAGCAATCTGTGATCGTCAGCCAAATGGCGGCATGGGAAAGCCAGGTATCGTCATGTCTTTCGTGATACAGGGCCTCCTCTGAGGGAAGTCAAGAAAAAGTAAGCATGAAAATTCCATATCCACTCTTGGATATGGGACTGGATATGTGCGGTCTTGTACTGTGTGCGTACGTTCCCAATGCCGATTTTATCGGCAAATCGCGATGAAACCGCAGATGATTAGTATCGAATCCATCTGCCGATTTTAACCGTATCGGAGCAAGCGCGAGTAAAATCCCATTTGAGATGAGAGGGATTTCGAAAAGCTGCTCCGGTTTTTCTGGAGAAGTGCAATGTCTGACGACATCGAAATCAAGAAGGTCGGGGCGCTTGCCGACGGCTTTGCAAACAGCGCAGTCAATTCAACGGAAGTCGACGACGGCTCCACCGGCTATGTCGGCGTTGCCAATGGCGATAACCGCGACAACCAGGACAACAGCGTCGACGTGGACGTCAACGCCGACCTCGATGTCTCCGCCAACAACGGCGACAACCGCGACAACGATTACGACTGGAGCTACGACAGCAAGTCGTACAGCGACAACGACACCAAGACGATTACCGACACCGACACGAAGACCATCACCGATACCGACACGAAGACGATCACGGACACCGATACCAAGACCATTACGGATACCGATACCAAGACCATCACGGATACGGACACCAAGACGGTCACCGACAGCTACAACACGTCCGACAGCTTCAACAAGACGGACACGGACTTCGCCGTCATCGAAGACGTCAAGGACTTCGACAACCTCGGCGTTGCCGGGCATGACCTCACCTTCAACCTCGGCGACGATTTCTCCTTCACCCTTGATGTCGACAGCATCCTCAACAATTCGCTGGGCGGCGAAGGCAACGACAGCGGCTTCAGCGCCGTGCAGGCAAACCATCTGGCTGACCAGGACAGCGCCTGGAACATCAAGATGGAGAACGAAGGAGCTCAGAACCACCTGAATTCCAATGGCGGCACCGCCGACAGCGCAGAAGGCATGGAGATGGACGGCAGGGGCTGGGATCTCAAGGCCGGCGACGATGCCTCCGGCTCGAGCACGGCCGACGCTTCGGCGATCCTTGCCAATTCCGGCTTCCATCTCGAGCTCGTTCAGGGCGCGAACCTGCTCAGCAACACGGTCGACTCCAGCGTCATCGGCGGCAATTCTCATGTCTCCGACGTCGGCGAGGATACCGGCACCTGACACCGACCTCCAATGACCAAGACCAGCTGCACCGGCTCCGGCCGGTGCAGCTTGACTGCTTGAAAACGTTTTGACGACCACACCGCAGCTCCCGCGAGGAGGCGCTCAAGGCCGATCGTCATTTCGAGTGGGAGGGCCGAACCATGCATGTCGAGAAGATTTCGGAAATTGTCGCACACTTCATCGGTCTCTTCGAGATGACCTTCGATGAGATGAGGGCGCGCACCAAATATGCCGACGGACAAGGCCCGCTCGACGATGGACCTGTGCTGCCTGATCAGGAGGGCTTCAGCACCGCCTTCTCTTCCGTTCTGCAGCTCAAGGACTACGATCCCGGTATTATATACAAAAGCGGCAGCTACGATATGGACTTTGGTCCGGCGCGCCATTTGGGCCGCGTTTTCGAAGAGAGCCTGGAGAAGCTGGCGGCGATTGCGGCAAAGGACATTCCGCTACCGCATTTCGGCTCGTTTACGGATGTCGAGCTGTCGGATGAGCCGGAGCTGACGGTCTATGCCGGGCCTGGTTCGTCGATCAGTCACGTCCTGCAGGTCAACGTTCTCTATGACGACGACTATCTCGACATGACGGACGGCCTCCATGCCGCGCGGGACACGAGTTTCGTCATCGAGCGGCTCGCGGATTTCAGCAGCAAGGCCGAGATTTTTACGCCTTTTTCGAGCCTCCACCGAACCGATACCTATGACGGCGCCCTGAAGATCGCCGAAGATCTCCAGAATTATATCCAGAATGCCAGGGATAGCGGGGCGACCTCGCTCGGCACCGACGACACGCATGATTTCGTCACCGTCGATCCCATCGTCAACGGCGGCCCCTACGTCAACGGCAAGATCGAGGCCGAAATACCTATCCTCGACGACTTCCTGCCCGACCGCGGCCTTGCCAAGCTCCCGGAGGAGCCCGACGACAGCAATTCATCGGTC
This sequence comes from Rhizobium sp. BR 249, assembly GCF_047445895.1. Classification (NCBI taxonomy): domain Bacteria; kingdom Pseudomonadati; phylum Pseudomonadota; class Alphaproteobacteria; order Hyphomicrobiales; family Rhizobiaceae; genus Rhizobium; species Rhizobium sp. BR 249. Next base: position 504,022 of record NZ_JARWKX010000001.1, read on the forward strand.
GAACGGGACGAGCCCGCCGGCAACAGCCTCGATGTGACTGCGGGCGCGAATGTCGTCGTCAATGTCGCCGCGGTGATCCATACCGGCGTCATCGCTTCGGTCTCCGCCGTGATGGGCAACTACCACCAGATCGACGCGGTCTCCCAAGCCTTCGTCTACAGCGACAATGACGAAATCGACGCGGCTCTGCGCTCATCCAGCCATTCGGCCGAGGAAGCGGGAACGATCGCCAAGAATATCGCCATCTTCGAGCAAAGCACCTTCGAACCATCGAGCCATGCCGAGCCCGATCCTGCCGATCCGACCTTCCCGAACAGCTGGCGCGTCAACGTCATCGACGGCGACGTCTCCTTCGTGCAGTGGATCGAGCAATATCAGTTCATCACAGACAACGATACGATGACGGTGACCACCTCCGGGTCCGAAGCCACGGTTCTGACGGGCGGCAATACCGCGATCAACTTCTCCTCCTTTTTCCAGATGGGCTTGCAATATGATCTGGTGATCATCGGCGGCAATGTGCTCGATATCAACAGCATCACGCAGATCTCGCTGCTCTACGACAATGACTGGGTGCGGGCTGAGGACGATCTCGATCCCGGCGCCGACATACAGACCGGCAACAACCTGATCTGGAATTTCGCCTCGATCCACAATGTCGGGACCGGGGCGCCGTTCGAGGTCATGCCCGACTACATGTTCGAGACGCAGAAGGCGATCGAGGATCGCGATCCGAATATGCCGGAAGGCTTGTCGTTCAACGCCAATTTCCAGGGATATGCCGGTCTCAACGTGCTCTACATCACCGGCAATCTCTATGACATGACCATCATCAAGCAGGTCAGCATCCTCGGCGATTCCGACGATGTGATCCAGGCCGCCTCGACACTCCTCGACAGCAATCCCGGTGCAACGGTTACGATCGACACAGGCAGCAACGCGCTCGTCAACATCGCCGAGATCATCGACTACGACAGTTTCGGCCAGACGACTTATCTCGCCGGCCAGCTGTACTCGGACGCCATCCTCATTCAGGGCGGGCTGGTGGAGCATGACACGACACAGCCGGAGCCGCTCAACGACAGGCTCGCCAACGAAGTCATCGCCTTCCTCGACGACGACGATCCGTCGAGCTCCGACGATGCCGTGATCAATGCGGGGAATGATCTCTCATGGTCGTCGGCGCACCCGGCCGACGTCATGCAGGCCATGGTCGCCTGACCTTAAAGTATTGAGGAATGACTATGAATCAGATTTCGAAACAAATCTTTGCGACGGGCAGCGCGCTGGATCTTAGGTCCGGCACTATTCCCTCCGCTGCCCCGTCGGACAAGGCGACGGCTAATCTTTGCATTTCCGCGATCGACGAGGCGGTCGAGAATCTCCGCAGGATGAGCGGCGCCGGCACGTCGCAGGCTGGGCGCACCAAGGGAACGGTCGAAATTGCGGCACGCGAGAGCGATCCCGAAGACGCAGTCACGATAGAGGTCCCACTCCCGCAAAAGACGGTGGCGCCGGCAGCTTCGAATGTGGAAACGGCGCGTCCTGCCCCGGCAATGGAGAGCCCGGCGACTACAAAGCCGGCGGAAGCGCCTGTCCAGCCACAGACCGAGGCGAGGGCGGCCCCCGAATGTCCGAAGGAAAGGACCGAGCTCAAATCGAGCCCGACAATGCCGTTCGGCAAGACCATAGACGGCGAGAGCGGCCCGGTCATCGAGAACGACCGACGCGTCCGGGCGGGGGGCGGCGGAAATAGTAAGGATACCGATCTCGGCGGGGGCGGCAGTGGCGGCGGTTTTCACAAGCGCAGCGAGCCTGTGAATTTCGCCGCCAGCCTCGCCCGCGGGATTGCGGCGGTACGAAGGAACATGGCGATCGTGATGGTGTTCACGATCGCGATCAACGTCCTCCTCCTGGCGATCCCGCTTTATCTCTTCCAGATATCCGACCGGGTGCTGACTAGCCGGTCGATCGACACGCTCGTCATGCTCTCGGTCGCCGTGCTCGGCGCCGTGCTGCTGCAGGCTTTCATGGATTCGGTGCGGCGCTTCATTCTGATGCGCACCGCGGTTGAGCTCGAAGTGCAGCTCGGCGCGCCGATCCTCAGCGCCGCGGCGAGGGCATCGCTCCATGGCAGCGGCAAGGATTATCAGACGCTGCAGGACCTGCAGCTCCTACGCGGTTTCCTGACGTCGGGCACGCTGATCGCATTTCTCGACGCGCCGCTGATGCCGTTCTTCGTGGTGGTCGTCTATTTCGTCCATCCGCATCTCGGCATCATCATCATGGCCTGCTGCGCGGTGCTTTTCCTCATCGCTTACCTGAACCAGAAATTCACGGCCCGGCAATTCGCAGAATCCAACGGCTATCTCAGCCGCGCGAATTTCCATCTCGACTCCATGTCGCGCAATTCGCAGATCATCAATGCCATGGCGATGATCCCCGAGGCCGTGAAGATGTGGGGCCGGGAAACGGCGGGATCGCTGAAGTCGCAAGTCGAAGCGCAGGACCGCAACATCATCTTTTCAGGCATCTCGAAGGCCTGCCGCATGATCACGCAGGTGACGCTCCTAGGCTGGGGTGCCCATCTGTCGCTCGCAGGCGACCTGACGGGCGGCATGGTGATCGCGGCTTCGATCATTTCGGGACGGGCGCTGGCGCCGATCGAAGGCGCCATCGAAGGCTGGCACCAGTTCAACAAATCGGCAGCCGCCTATGCCAGGATCAAGAGCCTGCTCCTGAACTCGCCGTTGAACTTCCCGCGCCTGCGCCTTCCCAATCCCGAAGGCCGGCTCGATGTCGAACGCATTCTGTTCGTGCCGCCGCCGCAGAAGAAGGTCATTCTCAACGGCATCTCCTTCTCGCTCAAAAAGGGAGAATCGCTTGCGATCATCGGCAATTCCGGTTCGGGCAAGACGACGCTCGGCAAGATGCTCGTCGGCTCCATCGTTCCGACATCGGGAAATGTGCGCCTCGACCTGATGGATCTGCGCAACTGGGACCAGCGCCAGTTCGGCGAAAGCATCGGCTATCTGCCGCAGGACGTGCAGCTCTTTCCCGGTACGATCAAGGCCAATATCTGCCGCATGCGCGACGACGTCGAGGATCACCAGATCTATGACGCTGCCGTACTCGCCGATGTGCATGAGCTCATCGCCGGCTTCCCGCAAGGGTACGAAACCGTCGTGGCGGCCGACGGCGCTCCGCTTTCCGGCGGCCAGAAGCAGCGCATCGCGCTGGCGCGCGCCTTTTTCGGCAATCCCAAATTCGTGGTGCTCGACGAGCCGAATTCGAACCTCGATACCCAGGGCGAGGCGGCGCTCGCCAAGGCGCTGATCCACGCCAAGAAGCAGGGCATCACCACCGTCACGATCACCCAGCGCCCCGCTCTGCTCCAATGCGTCGACAAGATCCTCGTGCTCAAGGATGGCACGGTCGCCATGTTCGGCGAGCGGATCGAGGTGCTGCAGGCGCTTTCCAAGAACAACGCCAATGGCGGCCAACAACCGCCTCGCATCGAGGGATGAACGACATGGGGAAAAAACAGGAGGCATCCGGCTCCTCGCAGATCGAATGGTATAGCGAGGTGCCGCGCTCGATCCGTCTGCACAGCATCGTCGGCCTGACGGTGCTCTTCGTCTCCTTCGGAGGGTTCGGCTTCTGGGCCGCAACCGCGCCGCTCGCCTCGGCGATCATCGCGCAGGGAAGCTTCGTCGCGACCGGCAACAACAAGATCGTCCAGCATCTGGAAGGCGGCATCATCAAGGAGATGCGCGTCAGCGAAGGTGACACGGTTAGGGAGGGCGATATCCTGCTGACCCTCGATCCCACGGCATCACGCTCGAACGAACGGATGCTGCAGCTTCGCCGCCTGCGCCTCGAGGCCGTCGTCGCGCGGCTTCGCGCCGAAGCGCAGGGCCTCAAGCAATTCCACATTCCCGACATCGTCACCAAGGAAGTGAGCGATCCCGATATCTACGCGATCATCCAGAGCCAGAACGTCGTCTTCCACAGCAAGCAGATCAAGCTCGAAGAGCAGTTGAACCTGATCGAGAAGAACATCAAGTCGCTGGAATATCGCTTCGACGGCTATAAGGGCCAGCGGGAATCCTTTGAAAGGCAGCTGGCGCTGCTGACCGAGGAACGCGATTCCAAGGCCCGGCTGGTCAAGGTCGGCTATATGCGCAAGACGGATCTGCTGGCGATCGAGCGGGCGATCGCCGATGCGATGGGCGACATTTCGCGGCTGAACGGCGAGATCAACGAGAGCGAAGCCGAAATCGCCAAATTCCGCCAGGAAGCCGTCATCGCCGTCAATTCGAACAAGCAGGCGGCGCTCGATGCGCTCGAGACCGCCGAATCCGACCTGGACAGCGTGCGGGAGCAAATGCGCGAGGCCGCCGGTGTGCTTGAACGCACCGTCATCCGCTCGCCGGTATCGGGCACGGTGGTGCGCTCCTATTTCCACACGGCCGGCGGCGTCATTATGACGGGCAAGCCGATCATGGAAATCTTGCCGGCGCATGTGCCGCTGATCCTGGAAGCACAGGTGCTGCGCACTTCCATCGATCAATTGCGCGAGGGGGAAACGGCTTCGATCCGTCTGACGGCGCTCAACCGGCGCACGACCCCGGTTCTCGAGGGTAGGGTCTTCTACGTCTCGGCCGATTCGATCGAGGAGAATGCCGGCCTCTCGGTCAAGGACGTCTATATCGTGCGCGTCGAAATACCGGATTCCGAAATTGCGCGCGTGCATAATTTCCATCCCGTTCCCGGCATGCCGGCGGAAGTGCTGATCCAGACGTCGGAGCGCACCTTCTTCGAATATTTGAGCAAACCGATCACCGACAGCATGTCCCGCGCCTTCAAGGAGCGCTGATCGCTCTTCATCCGAGCGGTCCGCCGATATGACGGATCATCCGCGGTTCTGCTATAATGACGGCCTGCATCCCTTGGGATGGGTCGCACCCTGCGGGGAGAAAGAGGTTTGGCATGGCGGCGATGTCCGATGTCCTGTTGCGGGTCGGCCGCCTGAACTATGTCTGGACGAATACCGAAAGCCTGCTGATATATATCATCGCCCATCTTCTCCGGGTGGAGAAGGAGGCGGCCATCGTCGTGTTCCTGACCCTCAACACGACGCGCGCTCGGATCGATCTCGTCGAAAGGCTTGCCAAGCTCGCCTCGACCTCTCCTGCCGACCGCAAGGCAATCCTTTCAGCCATGTCGCGGCTGAAGAAGGAATCCAAGACGCGCAACAAATACAATCACTGCATCTATTCGTTCGACGAGAGAGGAGAGATATCGAGCACCCAGCTGATGCGGCTCGTCGAGGACGACAAGGAGATCCGCTACGGCAAGATCGAGCAGATGGACGAGCGCGAGCTCGAGCTTCTGGAAAAGTCGATCGCCGAAATCGTCGCCATCAGCCGGGCGCTCTGGGCCTTCATACATGCGAGCACGCGGATAGCGGGAGAGCTCTGAAGGGCAGCAGGCGCGACTGCGGGGCCTCCGATTTATGTGCCGGCTAATGAATAGCCCTATTTAAGCGCTGCAAATCATCCGGACGGTTTATTTGAAGATCGATGTTTCCCACTAGAATGAAATTTCCCGAGTGGCGTTTGGGGTATTGGGGGCAGCATGCGCATAGATATCATCGATACCATTGCCGGGTTGGAGGCGGTACACGACAACTGGGATCAGGTCTTCATGGCAGATCCCGATGCGCAGCATTTCCTCTCCTGGACCTGGCTCAGGAATTATCTCTCGCGCCGGCGCCGCTGGTTCATCCTCGCGTTGCGCGAGCGCGATCCCGAAGCACCCTATGTCGCTTTCTTTCCGCTGCGGCTCATCACTCATCTCAACGAGAAGACGGGGCTGTTCTACGACGAGATCATGATGGCAGGGAATTTCTCGGCCGATTATACCGGCTTCATCGTCCAGCCGGACTACGAACACCATGCCATTGCCGGCTTTGCCTCGTTTCTCAGACATCAGAACTGGACGGAGCTGAAACTCGAATATTTCAGCGGCCCCGCCGGCCGGCGCGAGAAGATGATCCAGGCGCTGCAGGGGCCGGAGGTGATGTTTCATGACAGTTCACCCAAGAACAGCGAGAATATCGACAATACGATCTGCCCTATCGTTTCACTGCCGGCGAGCTTCGACGACTATCTCGAACAGCACATGAGCAGCCAGACGCGCCAGAAACTCCGCCGTTTCCTGCGCAAAGTCGAAGGCGACGATATCTACCGGATCACGATGGCGACCGCTGAGACCGTCGACCGCGACCTCGACATCCTCTTCAATCTCTGGCGTATCAAATGGAGCGAGCGAAAGGGGGCGGAACGAACCGAACGGCTGATCGTCACCACGCGCGAAATGCTGATGGACTGTTTCAACAGCGGCAATCTCGACGTGCCGGTCCTCTGGCATGGCGACCAGCCGCTCGGGGCGCTGGCGAATATCGTCGACCGGCAGAAGAAGGCCATCCTCTTTTACATCACCGGCCGCGACGAAAGCTGGAAGACGCCATCTCCCGGTTTCATCCTGCATGGCTACTGCATCCGGCGGGCGATCGAGGACGGCTTCAAGACCTATGATTTCCTGCGCGGAAACGAACCTTATAAATATATGTTCGGCGTCGAGGAAAGACGGATCAGCTGCACCCTCTTCCGCACCCGCAGCGGCGTCAATCTGCATGGGGCGCTCAACCCGCGCAGCATTCGTTTCGTCTACGAACAGGCGCTCGACATGTATCGCAGCGGCGCCAAGGGCAAAGCCGAGATCGCTTTCAATCAAGTGCTGCAATCGGCTCCGGGCCATACCGGCGCGGAATTCGGGATCGCCAACCTGCTGTTCGACCGAGGCAAGCTGACGGAGGCGCTGACGGCTTATAAGGCGCTGGTCGAGCGAGCTTCCGATCCGAGCCCGATCCAGATGCGGCTTGGCGACACGCAGCTTGCCCTGCATCAATACGACCAGGCGGCGGAGACTTTCCGGCAGATCGGCCAGATCGGGCCGCATCTCGTCCAGGCGCATTACAAGCGCGGCATCGCGCTTGCTGCCAGCAAACGTCTGACTGAGGCGGAAGCGGTCTTCGCGGCGATCTGCGAGGTGCATTCTGACGATCCCACCGCACTCGACTATGCCGCCAAGGCGGGTATCGCCCTCGAACGTATCCGCTCCGTCACCGAACCGGCCCCGCACAAGACGGACATCCCGCCGGAAACCATCGAGCGCTGGAACCGGGAGCGCCATCTCGGTGAAAAGCGCCGGCCGCGCCTGCATTGACGCGGTTTGCCATTCGGGGAATGCGTTCGGACGGTTTCACGCAGAACCGCATGCTCTTTGATTTTGAGCTGGGATCGTTGTTAAAAGAGGCAAGAGCCTATTTTGCAACTCCTCAGTGAGAAGTCATGCAGACCAATGCAGATGACGCCGAAAGGGAACGGCTTCTTGCCGTTCTCGATTTCTGGCACAAGATCGAGTTCTTCATTCCTTACGATCTCTCCAGCCGCGTCGTTCCTGATGAAGGACGAAGCGTTTTCTGGCTGCATGCCAAAACATTGGAGGATGACGGCGTAGCACTCAGCCATCCCGTCATACCCGAGGAAAAGCAGATCACGGGCTTTACGCTGTTCCTCGGCGTTTTCGGCAAATCCGAAATTGCAGATATCCGCCGGTATTTCGACGGCGCCGCGGCTGATATCAACGAGTATGAGGATGCCGAACGCAGCGATCTCGACGGCGATACCTGCTTTGCCAGCCTGCAGCTCAACCCGCTGGGACAGCCGATTTTCGAAACCTTCTCCGTTTCCACGCTTCCCTGGGCGCTCGGACGCGTGCGGAAGTCCGGCCTTTCCTCTTTGAGTTCCGAAGCTTTTGCCGACAGCAAGCGGCGGCTCGCGGAATTGCTGCAAAACTTTCGCGCACAGCGGCATCTGAGCTCTGCATCTTCCGAAGATACGGCCGATCAACCGATCGATGCCGCCGAAATCCAGACGCTTTATGAGTTGCTCCGCGATTGGGCCGGCTTTGCCTCGCAACAGGAAAAGCCCATCGCCGCCGTTGAAATACGCTATCGCGACAAGCGGGAGAAAGCCGATCTCATCCCCTTGCCGGCGCCGCAGGAAAACCATGCGCTGAACGGCGAAGACGAGGAGGACGAAAGCGAAAACGCTAAAGACGAGATCGGCATCCTGAACAGCTTCTTCATCGAGGATATCGAGCGGGCGATGACCTCGATCAAGCAAAGCGAGATCCCGGAGCCGCTCAGACGATACCTCAGCCCACTCGCGCATGAGAAGCGGATCGATCTCTATTCGGAGAATGGACGCCGGACGATCGTTCGGGCCTTGCATCCCGGCAACCTCAACCGTGGGCGCTGGCTCAGCGAACCCCACCATGCGATGAGCCTGATGCAGCAATTCGCCATCAATTCGGCGATCGGAGATCTCAGAGAAGCCGGGCTGTTCTCCGTCAACGGCCCGCCGGGCACGGGAAAGACCACGCTGTTGCGCGACCTGTTCGCAGACAATATCGTTCGGCGCGCCCGTGTTCTCGCCTCGTTGAAGACGGCGCGCGACGCCTTTGACGGGCCGCCGCGCCGTGCGATCTTCACGGATCGGAGCACGGTTTCGCTATCAGCGCTGATCCCGGCCCTTTCAGGATTCGAAATGGTCGTCGCCTCCTCGAATAATGCGGCGGTGGAGAATATCTCGCGCGACCTGCCCAAGCGGAGCTCGATCGCGGAAACCTCTTCATTCCAATATCTCCAGACGGTCGCCCACAAGATCGCCTGCCAGAAGAACAATGGAGCTGTTATCAAGCTCTCCGAAGAGGACCGCCCATGGGGGCTGATCGCCTGCGCGCTCGGCAACTCCCGCAACCGCAGGGCCTTCAAGGAACGTTTCGCCTTCATGGAAATCGCCGACAGGCCGAAGCCCGGCTGGTCCGGTGCGGCCAAACCGCAGACCATCTGGGAATGGCTGAAGGGCTATGAAGGACCGACCTTCGCCGAAGCGTCAGTGACATTTCGCGCCGCCGACGGGGCGGTGAGGGATAAGATCGGCCAATATGTGCGTTATGCCGATCTCTACGGCAAAATCGCCTTCGTTTCCCAAGATGCATTCTGCCGCGAGGCGCTTGAAGCTGTCGAGGCAGCAGCGGCGGACCTTCGGCACGCTGAGGAGCGATACGACATAGCCGCGGCCGAAATGCTCGGTTTCAAGGAAGAACTGTCTCATCAGAAAGAGGAAGAACAGCTGCTCGACCGCAGCGCTCCCTCATGGTGGGAAAGAGTGATGCCAACCAAAGTCGCGCGGCAGCATCGGCAGAATGTCGTTGCCAATGCGCGCAGACAGCTGCAACTGCGCAAGGCATTGGCGGAATGCGAACATCGGCTCGCCGGCACGCATCGCCCTGCGATGGAAAAAGCTTTGCGGGAACGGAAGCGGGCCGAACAGGCACTGCGGTCGCAACGGGAAACCTGGTCCAAGAACAGAAACGAATTCGACCGGCTCGGGGAGATCCTCGGCCATCCCGTTTTACCCGAACGTCTTGCCGACCTTGAAACGGACCGCTTCCAGATCGATGGACTATGGCATCAGGACGAACTGGGTGGTCTGCGCTCGTCCTTGCTGGAAGCGGCGTTGGCGCTGCATGAAGCATGGCTGGCCGATGTCGGCAGGAAGGGCGGAGGTTTTGGCGGAAACATCGTCGCCATCACCAAATTGCTGTCCAACAACAGTCCTGCCGACGGCGAGCACGTCGCGCTGATCTGGCAGAGCCTTTTCATGATCGTCCCGATCGTCTCGACGACCTTCGCGTCCTTCGCCCGGCAGTTCCATGGTCTTGGAACCGCCTCGATCGGGTGGGTTTTCATCGATGAGGCCGGCCAGACCGTGCCGCAGGCGGCAGTCGGGGCAATGTTGCGGGCGCGCCGGGTCATGGTGATCGGCGATCCCCAGCAGATCGAACCAGTGTTCACGCTTCCGAGCGCATTGATCAACGCCGCCTCGGCCCTTTCGCCGCACACCGCGGAGGGAGAATATTCACCGAACAGGACGTCGGTGCAGATGCTGGCCGATGCCGCCAACCGCTATGGGACGACCATCCCAAGCGAAGAGGCGGACGGGCTCTGGATCGGCAGCCCTCTCAGGGTGCACCGGCGCTGCATCGATCCGATGTTCAGCCTCGCCAACCGGATCGCCTATCAGGACAAGATGGTATTCGGGCTCAGAGAGCGCCGGCCGGCCGGCGACGCGCCGCCGTTTTACGGCGACAGCACCTGGATCGACATCAAGGGCAGGGTATCGGGCAAACAAGCCGTTGCGGAACAGACCGACTTCATCGTCGATCTTCTTACCGCCACCTATGGCCGAGACGGCACGCTGCCCGATCTCTACATCATCTCGCCGTTCAAGGAAGTCAAAAACAGGCTGAAGCAAGCTCTCGCCCACGCGGAATGGATCGATCCGGGCGGACATGCCTACTCCCCGCCGAAGCTGTCGAAATGGCTGCAGGAACGTATCGGCACTGTGCATACCTTCCAGGGCAAGGAGGAGAGCATCGTTTTCATGGTGCTCGGCGCCGATGCCGACCACAGGGGAGCCGCCAGCTGGGCTGCATCGAAGCCGAATCTGTTGAACGTAGCCCTGACGCGCGCCAAGCGTCGTTTTTATGTGGTTGGGGATCGAGCTCTTTGGGAAGGATTGCCCTATTTCAGGGAAACAGCCGCCGCTTTGGCGACGGTTTCAGCCTCGACGTTTCTGAGGCAAGCGGACTTGTTTGTGTGATGTCTTTTAGAATCAAAAAGCCCGCCTTGATGGCGGGCTATTTGCTTGGTTGCGGGGGCAGGATTTGAACCTGCGGCCTTCAGGTTATGAGCCTGACGAGCTACCGGGCTGCTCCACCCCGCGATATTTCATACCGGACGTGCTGCCCGGGAGCGCTGTCAGGCGTAGCCTGACGAGGTGAGGCCGTTAGAGATCGATCCAGTGGATCAATCTTAGGC